>JANMQR010000386.1:0-13137 GCA_031370625.1 Burkholderiales bacterium
AATGTTGCTACTCGCGCTAATGCTTTCTGCGCCCGCGTTAATTTTGATGACCATGGTTGATTTGGGCATGGGCATTATGAATAAATTCGCGCAGCAGCTGAATGTGTTTCAGCTTTCGCAGCCGATAAAAGCATTGATTGCAATCTGGATGCTGCTTGCGATGCTCAATACGATCGTCAGCTTTGTTCAGGGCCACTTGGAAGCATTGCGCGGGCTAACCAGAGAGCTTGCACAAATGTTGACCTGAATATTGATCGGCGAGCAGGCTACTCGTTGCGAGAAAACTAATTCATCACCGCAAATTCGCGTTCGCCGCTTTCCCGGCTTTGCTGACCGTCGCGCACCGCTTGTGCCCAGTGCAGCACTTCAGCAACCGCCTCAAATGTTTCTTGAGGGATAAACTCATCAACCTCCGCCAGCGCATTCAGCCGACGCGCTAATGGCACGTTGCGCATGATCGGCACCCCGGCCTCCAGCGCAATTTGCTTCATCATTGGCACCAAATGGTCTTGCCCCTTGGCGGTGACTATCGGGATAGGGGCGGCCTCGGTGCCGTATTCAATCGCGATGGCAATATGGGTTGGATTCACCACCAGCACACTCGCGCTTTTTACCGCCTGCGTGGTGTTTTGTTGCGACCACTCCTGATGCAATTGTTTGCGCTTGGCTTTGATATAAGGGTCGCCTTCATCGTCTTTCATTTCTTGTTTAATGTCGCGCATGCTCATCATCATTTTTTTGGTAAATGAGTGGTGTTGATAGCCTAGATCTGCGAACGAAACGAAGAAGAACACAATCACGGTAATGCCGAGTAGCCACATCATTGCCTTGTGGTACATCGTGGTGGCATCGCCAACGCCACCAAGCGGGAGCCTTGCCAATTCAGGCAGCATCACCTTCACGACTAAAAATGTGACGACAATCAGTAAAAGTATTTTCAGCATGGATTTGGCAATTTCAAATACATTGTCCATTGTAAAAATACGCTTGAGCCCGCTGGCCGGGTTTAGTTTTGAGAAATCCAGTTTCATTTTTTCGAGCGCAAAAACAGGTCCAATTTGCAGGAAATCTCCAAGGCTGCCAATAAGCCCAGCCACTAACAATATCGGAATTGTCACCAATGCGAGCCCACGAAAAGCCAACACGCCCATGTTCGACATAGCCATGAAGCCGCTGCCTTCCGCGCTAGATTTAACTTGCCCAATCTGCGCGAAAACAGCATTAAACAGGAGCGAAAATTCCATCGCAATATGTGTTGTCGCCAGCCAAAAAAGTATCAACCAAATGACCAGCGAAAGCGTGTTGGTAATGTCTTTGCTCTTGGCGACATCACCTTTTTTTCGCGCGTCACGCAGCTTTTTCGAGGTTGGTTTTTCGGTTTTATCGCCTGAGTCTTCTTGACCGCTCATATTGGAACCCCGGAAGATATAGAAACGAACAGGAGAGCTGAATTGAAGTTTATGTCGCGCGTCATCCGTCGGCTTGATTCAGCATCTAAACTCGGTTTATCTTACTCCTAAGACTGTTTGTTGACCCCTAGGGTTCACCCTAGATGCGGATTTTGCGGAAGTCGTGCAAAATTAGGTTAATTCCTTGAAAACTATCGCTCCACACGACCCAAAATATGGCTATTAACCCTACAATTTCCAATGTTTCATTACCGCAAATTGGCGGTAATGATGCGTCTGCACTGGATAATCGTGGTGTAGATAGCGCCAATGAACCGCCCGACGGCTCATCGCCTAATAGCGGCCTTGCTGGCGATGAGTTGATGAGCATGAACGTATGGGGTGCGGGGTCGAAAATGCTGGTGGATCAGCGTGCGTTGAGTAGTCAGGCAATGTCAGCGCAGGATATTGTTGGGTTGTTGATTTTTCGCGATTAGCGAATAACTTTAATTATCAGGGCTTCGTGCCCCGCAGCGCCATGTCAGTGTTTTATTTCACGCACCTCGATTCAACCCCCCGCTTTTTGAGTTCATTTTCGAATACTGATTCTGCCGAATCGGCCATTCTGTCCACGCCCTCGAACTTGCATTGAGCTTCGCTCGGGAGCGCGGCGTTCCGAGGTACCGGAGACCTCGCCCGACAATAAATTATCGCGGTAGGTGACCTGCCCAAATGCGAGTATCCATGAGCTTCTTCAGCGCATATGCCTGAAGACGCCCGCAGATGCTCGTGTTTCAGCCATCCGCGTAAATTAAATGCAATAGATAAGCTCAAGTGAACACGGTAGGGTAAACCCTATATGGGGTACGCCCTAGTTGTAACAAACGATTGCAATCGTTAAGATTTTATTATTGATAGTTAGCAGTTGCTGACAATGTCAACGATTTTTATTTTCCAAGTTTTAAGTAGCGCGCTTAGCAACGGCACTTCTAAGTGCCATTTGAATTTATTCCCATCTACGTTCGTAAAAAATGATTCGTGTCCTGCATTGTTAGCAGCGGATGTGTTGAGTTTGGGTTTTTTAACGATGACAGGAGATTTCATGATGAAAAGTGCGCTGCGATTTCTTTTAATTTTTTTGTTTGCCGCTCCATTCATAGCGCAAAGCACCAGCGTGTGGAGTGCTTCGCAAACCGCATCCTATGCAGCCGACAACAGCGCCGAGCTGGTAAATCCGGAGCGCGGCTGGCACAAGAACGTCAATCTAATCGGTGGCGATAACTATGCTGCGGTGCGCACCTCCAGTGGGATGACCTTGGCGCGTACTTATGTCCGCCTCGATGCTTATCGCAACTCGGCCATTCCGCAGAGTATCCTCGATGAACACACGCTGCGTTTTGCCGAAGCACGCGCTGCCGGGATCAAGTTCGTGCTGCGCTATTCGTATAATTTCGGCATGGACGGCGATGCGCCACTGGATCGCGTGCTTCAGCATATTGAGCAGCTCAAGCCTTACTGGCAGGCCAACGCCGATGTGATCGCGGTGCTGCAAGGCGGCTTCATAGGTGCCTGGGGTGAGTGGCACAGTTCTACCAATGGTTTGACTTCTGATGCCAACCAGGCAACGATTGCCAACGCGCTGCTGGCGGCGCTGCCGACCTCGCGCATGGTTCAGATCCGCTATCCGTTGACGATCCGAAAGCTCTTGCCAACACCCATCACCTTGGCAGAGGCATTCAATGGCAGCAACATCGCCCGCGTTGGCCTGAAGAATGATTCGTTCCTGCGCAACACGACCGACGCTGGCACCTATGACGGCCCGCCGACGTGGCGCTTCGATCAAAGCTTATTTGATTACGTCACCGCCATGTCGCCATCGGTGGTGATGGGTGGTGAGACGGTCGAGGATGTCCCGTCCACCGTCGGTAACCGGCAGTCAGGACCTGCGGCGCTCGCAGAAATGGCCAAGCTGAACTGGGATTACCTCAACCGCGACTACGCGATCAGTGTGATTAATCCGTGGATCGCCGATGGCTCTACTTATGGCCAGATTTCGCGCAAGCTGGGCTACCGGCTGCGCTTGGTCTCGGCGACCCTGCCGACCACGGCCGTCAGCGGTGGCGTGCTTGCCGGCATTCAGCTCGACCTGGCGAATGATGGCTGGGGCAAGGTCTATAATCCGCGCCGCCTTGATCTGATCCTGCGCAATGTGCAGTCCGGTGCCACGCACCGAGTGGAGTTGTCGGCCGATGCGCGCCGACTGCTGCCGCTGGGTGGCCAAACGAAATCTATCCCGGCGCAGGGCCAGCTACCCAACTTAGCTCCCGGAACCTACGCCGTCCTGCTGCATTTAGCCGATCCTGCTGCCGCGATCCTGCAACGCCCGGAATACAGCATCCGCCTGGCTAACCCGAACGTGTGGGAGGCAGCCACTGGCTATAACGCGCTGGGCGTGACCTTGGAGATTCAGGGCGAGGCGACAGGTGGCCGAGTGGCGCCGAGTATCACTGCACAGCCCGCAAGCGTGACCGTGGTCGCTGGCCAGACGGCGAGTTTTACTGTCGCGGCCAGTGGGTCTGCCCCGCTGAGCTATCAGTGGCGTTTCGGTTCAACCAGCATCGGCAGCAATAGCGCAACCCTGAGCATTGGGAATGTCCAAGCCGCCAATGCGGGATCCTACACCTGCATAGTGACCAACAGCGCCGGCTCGGTGACCACCGCCGGTGCCGCCTTGACCGTCAAGGAAGCGCCCGGCGGTATCGACAGCGGAAACGGTATCGGCCTGACCGGCACCTATTTCCTCAATGTCGATCTCACCGGCGACAGCGTTACCCGCACAGACGCAACGGTGAATTTCGATTGGGGCCAGGGCTCGCCTTTAACCGGCGTCCCGGCGGATAATTTTTCTGTGCGCTGGACCGGTCAGGTGCAGGCGCAGTTTTCAGAGACCTACACCTTCAGCACTGTGTCGGATGATGGCGTGCGGCTGTGGATCAACGGCCAGCTGCTGATCGACAACTGGACGGTGCATGCGCCTACCGAGGACACCGGCACGATCACGCTCATCGCCGGCCAGAAATACGATCTGAAGATGGAGTACTTCGACAGCGGCTGGGGTGCGGTGTCGACCCTGTCTTGGGCTAGCGCATCCACGGCGAAGCAGATCATCCCGACGCTGCAATTGTACCCAACTGCCGCACCGAATATCGCGTTGGCGGTGGCACCGCGCGCGCGGGTTGGTGGATATTGAGATGCGCTATCGGATTCGGGTTGTCGCATTAACGTTAACAAGATCGGGCTGAATTAATTTGAATGAAAAAGTTCAATTGCGTGCGATAGGGTAACCCTACATGGGGTGCGCCCTAGTTGTAACAAACGATTGCAATGGTTAACGTTTGTTACTCGATAGTTTAATTAACTGCTGAGTATTTTCCATCACGACAAATTTTTGTGTTTAAACGTTGCCCGTACCTTTTGATCTTCGAGGAGAGTTGTTATGACGACCATTAATCCAAATGTATCTGCACCCATCGCGACATTGCCGGAACCTAAAAGTCCTAGCGCTGATGACACCAACAGCAACGTCAATGGTGCCAGCAACACCGCTAAAGACTCCAGCAGCACTCAGTCTGCTCCCACTGAGCAAACGCCTGCGCAGCTGTCGGCAGCTTTTCATTCGGTTGATGAATTGGCCAAATTGAAACCTGGTGAAAATTTAATCGCATCGAGTATTTCAGCATCGAAAATAAACGCGATCCCAGCCAAAACGATCGCGCAAGGCAAAGATTTAGCGCCTCAGGTTCGTGAAAATACGGTTAACCAGATGTCGTATGAAGCTAGGCTTCAAGCGGCTACGAAAGAGGTTGTTACGGACAAAGATAAAGATGGCAACCTCCTACCAACTTATGCCGATAAGCTCAACGCTGCAGCTCTTAATATCGCAGAGAACCCCAAGGCGCTTCCAGAGGGCACCTACAAATCACTGCAAAATGCGTCTTATTTAGTGGGCAAAACAGGCACTAATGTAGATGGTAAAACGAGCAGCAACGATCCCTCAAAACCAGTGATTTTCAATAGAGATGCTACCAACCCGCTTGAGGTTGCTAAATACAGCGGCAGTCAAGATGCGGCAGTTAAAAAAGTAGAGGGATACACCGCGCAGATTGCAGCGGAGCAAACGAAAATAGATTCTGCTAAAAAAGAGCTTGATAGTTTTGCTTCGAAAGCGTCGATCCTTACTCCCGGGGGTTTTGGAATTGCACGTAGAGTTAGTCTTGAAGCAGGTATTAAAGTTAGTGAAGCAAATCAATTAAGAATTGGTTTTGACCGAGACGAATTCATTAACACGGCTCGCCTTCAAGATAGTAAAGGCGAAAACGGCAAGACTTATCAGGCTATTGGCAAAGAAGCTAATGCAAACAATACTCCAGTCATATTCATTCCCGGAGTAAATACAGATAAAAACCGTGGCGCGGTGCAGGCGATGGACTTATCCAATACACTTAAAGCGCCCGTAAATCAGGTCGTAAATACATCGTCGAAGGACACAATGATACGGGCGGGTGCAGGTATTCTTACCGGTGTGGGAGCCGATTCTGCCGGGAGGGTGATCAATCCAACCGCAGCAGATCAACAAATTCAACAGCATCTTACCGGCAACAGGCCCGCTGCCGTTGCAACAGCAAACCAAATTCTCAAGCAAATGAACGACCCAGCTATGATTGCGGCTAAAACACCGATAAAGATTGTTGGTTACAGTCAGGGCGCGGCCATTGGTTCACAAGCGCTTCGAGAAGTAAATTCGACCCTTCAGTCGCAGGTTGACAAAGGAACACTAAAACCCGAGGCAAAACAAGCGATGATGGACAGAGTCCAGTTTTTAGGTATTGGTCCAGGCGCAGCGGACCGGCATGTCAGAAGCGAATCCGTGGGCGGATCCGCTAAGCCAGTCAAGGGGCTGGAAACAGTCAAATATCGCACTATTTCTGACCAAGGAGACAATATTGCCAAGCTTTTGGGCGTTAAATCCAATAAAGCGGAAACGTGGCCCGCTAAAGACGCCATTTTTGCGCTTGCAGGGAAAAACGGCTTTCACGAGCACCTTTCATATTTCAAGTCATACGAGGCCACCGACCCAGGCAGTACATATAATCCTGGCGTAACAAAAGAAATACAGGCGTGGAATAACACTAAGCTTGATTCACCCTTACTACAATCAAAAACAGAAAGTGACAGACAACGCAACACGAAAACGACTGACGTGAGACCATTCGAACCGAAGTAAATAAATAAAATGGGGCTCCATTATTCGTAAAATAATGGAGCTTTTCTTATCTAAAGTTCGCGAAATTGAGTTTTTAAGGCAGTAAGTCAGCTCTATTGGCCAACGAGCATAACCAAAATCACCGTTGCTGATCTCACATAGTGATAAAAATTAAAATCCTAGCGCTAGCGCGCCGCTTGGGGCAAAAATGCCTGAAAAGGCTTACCAATGCTAGTGTTTTAAATTAAAGCTGCATATGGTGTTATTTCGGCAATCATTTCGCATTTAAGTTGTTTGTGCGAATGACACTCATCGTTCTATCAGCCGATAAAGCCGTTGTCGCTAAGCTTGAGATTTCGCAAATCAAGCCCGATTTTCTTGAGCCCTTCCTGCGTTGCTGCCGCCATCCGTGCCATCGAATCTTTCTTGCCTTGCTTCAAATAAGCTTGGTAATTGGCCTTCTGCACAATAAGCGGATAAGCAAGCTGTTCAATAAATTCCTGGCGCTGTTTGTTGTTCATTTGCGACCACTGGGGCGAATTTTGCATGCTCGTGTGCAACTGATTGGCGATGCCTTGATATTGCTGTTTTGATGGCATGGGTTGCTGGTTTGCAATTGCCCAAGCCTGTCCATACCAGAGTGCCATCATGCCTTCCATGGTGCCGCTATCGAGCCCTTCAATCTGCGCAAATCCGGCCATTACTTGCACCAGATCAGTCTTCTCCGCAGTTTCGCGTACATCATCCACAGCGTCCGGCATTTGTTTCGCGAAGTCCCGCAAAAAGGTTTCACGGATTTGTGCAGAGAGTGCCTTGTCGCGGGTGTAGGGCAGCGGGTTGTTGTTCGCGCTGGCGCGGCGTGGGGTGTTTGAAGGCGCCTCGACTGATCGCGGTTTCGGTGCGCTGCTGGATTGAGACGATTTTTTGCTCGGCGTGGGTGCCAGGCTCGGATAGTTAAACTGATTGCTCATAAACGATGAAGATGCGTAATAGTTATATTGCGCTGCAGCCGGAAGCGCAAACAGCGTTGTGGCCGAGCCCGCGAGCACGGCCCAGATAAAAACGGGTGTCATTTTCATCACCATTCTCCGTATCAAATTGATGCACTAATAAATTGAGTGCCGCGGGTCGATAAGGTTCCTTCTCGCCAAACGTTACGAGAGCCGCCCGCCACACCCAACCACTCTTTAAAAAAATAAAAACGGGTGGCAAACGCCACCCGCCTTTTGCTGCCTGAAACGCTTGGCCGATTATTTGACCTGTGCTGCAGTTTTCATTGCTTCACCGAGTGCGTTGATGGTCGCATTCAGCGCGGTCATCAAGAAGCCCAGTTTCGAGCTTTCAGCTTGCAACTCGGTTTGCAGCTTCATCTGCTCATTTGCTGCTTTCTTGTCATCAGGGTTAGCGGCCGATTTGTCCATCGCGGCGGTCAACGCATCTGACTTGGAAGCTACCTTATCAGCTTGCTGCTGAGCGCCTTTGGCAAGCGCGTAGGCGATCTTCGTGAACCAGTCTGTTGCACCACTTACTTCTTGGCCATCATTACCAGGGCTAGGAGCGTTTTTTGCACCCTCGGCGGCGTCAGTGCCGCCACCTGCACCGGCACCACCAGCTGCATCCCCGCCGCCTGCTGCATTAGAACCACCAGCCTTATTGCCATTTTTCTTCTTGTCGCCGTTGCTTCTATCAGCCTCTTCGTTGTTGGCTTTATTGAAGTTCTTCATAAACTCTTCCAGGAATTTTTTCCCGGCATCTTTGGTGTCATCTGCCTTGCGGTTGATGTCGCCCATATCCGAATCAGACACGCCGAATTCCTTTTGGAAGTCGCCGAGCAACTCGGAAAGATTCTTCTTGACGCCGTCTGTATCGCCAAACGCACCTGCTACTTGCGCTTGCGCCATATCTTTTACGCTATCGGGAAGCTTCAACTGTTTGGCAACATCCTCGATCACGCCCTGAAAAACTTGCGATAAGACTTTATTCAAAATTGGGCCAATAAGTCCACCGAGCGGGCCAGCCATCATTCCCATCATCCCACCGATGCCACCGGCTCCACCCAGCATTCCGCCTAACATTCCGCCTAGATTCATGATTTGCTCCTTAGTAAAAAATTGAAAGGTTTATATTCACGGGCGGGTTTCTGTTTACCGTCGCCACAGCGTTATTTAGCGCCTTCTTTTCTTTCGGCACATCTAGTGGGTGCCCTATATGGGGTAAACCCTATCGATATCGGCTTTTCACTGTGAGACGATGAGGCTGTTCGATACGTCGTCCGACGAGAGACCGAATAATTAAGAGATACCGACATGCTCCCTCCAAAGCCAAGCCGCCGTATTGAATTCAGGTGCCTGAGCGATAGCGATGTTATGCCGCTAGTCGCGCTGCATCAAAATTCGCGCGTGGCCTCGCTCATTGCTGATGGACTTATCGACTCCCCTGAAATGGCGTCGCGTTATGTGGCGGCGATGGGTGCCTTATATGCTCAACGTCCGGGGCTCGGTGTGTGGATGGGTGTTGACCGCGAACGCAGCGCATCGCTAGGCCTATTTGGCGTGATGCCCATTGATGGTGGCACTGATATTGAAATTGGTGCGCGCTTGCTCGAGTCTGGCTGGGGCCGTGATTATGCTGTCGAGGGCTGTGCGGCGCTTATCACCCACGCATTTTCAGAGGTAAGCCTCGAACTCTTGTGGGCAACCTGCCTTCCTGAGCATCGAAGCGCACAATTCGTCCTTGCCCGTTTGGGATTTGAGTTTCACGGTCAACGGCTCGCGTATGGAAGTAAGCTGGTTGCGTTCACGAAACGTCGCGGTGCAAAAGAAATAGATGTCCCACTCCGATCTCGCCGGGATGCCTTGCACTTGGTCGAGAAATGGCAGGAAACGTTTTCATCTGCGGAGAGTCAATCCCTGTATTGATGCAGTCAGTAGTCTTAAGCGACAGGGTTTACCCTATATTGACACTTGCACGTTAGCGGCCCACAGTAAGTCGTGGAGTATCGACAGGTTTTGTTGTGCGCTAAATGCCTCGCTTGCAAAATCTCAAATTTATGGTCAGGCGTGGTTACGGTAAAGCTGGTGCCCTTTGCGAGACTTCAACGTCATCGCTTCCATTTTGCAAAGAGAGTGCTGATTCACTCTTGCATGCGCTACGACGCATAAACGAGGCAATGATCGAATGGCTAACGACATAAATGCATTTGCAGCGCTGGGTAATCGACTAACCCACCCAACCCAGGCGCCGGGGGCAACCGAGACGGCTGGTCCGCCTGGCAGATTTGCCGGCAACTCACCGAACGCAAATAATTTAATTAGTGATGTAGCGAAACCCGGCGCCATGAATCAGGCGCTCGGCTATGGCGCAAATGCAGCAGGTCAACAACTGGCTGGCGGCAGAGGCAATCCGATTCTTCAGGGCGAAGCGGTTGCGCGCACCAACAATCAGGATATAGATGTTGCGGTACTTCCTGGTGAGCAAAAGCCTGGTGTGACCAACCGTGCGGGCAATGGTGCAAACCCGAATGGTGCAAACCCGAATGGTGCCAACAATGGCGGGAATGGCCTTGGAAATGGCCATGGGAATGGGAATGGCAATGGCAATGGCAACGCATTTGGGCATATGCATGGGAACGGCCAGGGCAATGCAAATGGAATCGAAAATGGGCTGGGCAATGGAAATATTGCGTTGAATGTCGGTGGCGGCACCGCCAGTTGGATGGCCCCGGCCACCCTGATGCAAAGCAGCTTCTCGTCGACATTTGCCGCTGGCTTCACCGCGCTATATTTTTCTGAAGCGGAAGCGCTGCGGGCTAGTTTTAGCCATGCGGTGCGCAGAAGTAACAGCCACAATTCTCATCATCCGACCTACCAACAGCAACCCTCTCAGTTGCTTGCAGAAACGTTCAACAATTTAAACCGGCAAAACATGCTGGCGCTCACCGCCTCGCCCGTAAATGCACGCGGTCCATCAGGCCCAACGGCGCTGATGAATGAAGCGGACCGAGAAACCTTCACCAGAATGCTGGCCGCGTCAATGCGCGAATTCAGCGCGCGCCCGTCATCCGGGCTCGACACCCACATGGATTCACGCACCCTGCATCCGCAATCTGTTTTAACCGCATTTGGCTTGATGCACGCTGATCAACTGGGCCCAGAATGGCTGGCGCATGGCACATCGCAGTTGATCACCCTTGCACAAGGTGCCGGGCCGCAGGAGGCAAATACGATTCTTGAAGCACTAGCGCTCGCGCTTTTGTTGTCGGCGCTTGCTACCCTCAAATCGCCGACCAATGTGCGTTCCGAGCTGGCGCTGGCGCAAACATTCGCCGCGATGCAACTGATTTCGCAAATGCAGGATCCCGATGCTTTTATGCAAATGTTCAGTCGATTGGGTGCGGGAGACCGACAGCAACTGCTGACACTTTTGGCAAGTTTGAGCCCCAACGCCAAGCTCGCCGGGTTGGACGAAATGGATCCGATCGCTTTGCTGTTTAAGGGAATCGCAGCGCGAGGCGGCGAAGCAAGGCTGGGTGAAGGCCAGCGCGGCGCGGGTCTGCGCGGCGATGTCGGCGAGAACCTCGGCGTGCTACTCGGCGCGCGCGGTGCAGCAGGCGCTGGTGTGCGCGGCGAAGCCTTGGCAACAGAGAAGCTGCGGGCCGAAATGTTGCATTTTGTGGCGGCGCAACCAGCGGGTTTCTACTTCGCAGAAACAGCGAATCAGAAAACATTCCATAGCGCTCGTCTTGAAGCGGTGTTGCAGCTTATCGTGCAACAGCTGTTGGCCGAGTTGGCCGCGAAGGCCGGGCGTCTATCAAAGTTGCGCTGTGATTTCGCCGATTCTATCGAGCTCCTGTCGAATCTGCTTGATCTGCTCACGCAACGTGACGACGAAGACAGCGAGCATTCGCGGCAGGATGAGGGAGAAGCGTTGGCGGCAGATGAAGACGTGGAAACCGGGATTAGTATTGCAGGGAACGGGTTTGCCGCGCGCGCACATTTTGGCGACCATCTCAGACACACGCATCCTCCGAGAGAAACGACTGCGGAATATTCGTGCCAGACGCTTTTTCGGGTGGTGCCAGATGAAGTGATCCCGAGCAAGATAGCGTTTCGCTGGGAAAAGCTGGCGCGGAATCCGCTGGTAGATCTACCCATTCGTCTTGTTCCAAAATCGACTGCTGACGTTGAGTTTAAACAATTGTATAACTTTACTCGCGCATCATCAGTGGTCTCGCCGGTTGAGGCGAACACGGCCGAAAGTCTGGCACCGAATGAATTGCTGGCCGAATTGTTGGTGCCCACCGATGCCGCGTATGCGCTGGGTGCGAGTGCGGCAGGTAAGTCGATAATGGCAAAACATTGGCACTGCAAAATGTGGGCACACGATTTCACTTATCGTCTGAATGCAGAAGAACCGTTGAAGCGTCAAGGCAATAGCGCGCGATCAGGTGACGAGGTGTTAACACCCGCGTTCAATTTTGGCTCGTATGTCGAGCAACACAGCGTGCCGCTTGCTGATCAAGCCAGTGCAACGATCAATGCTGAAAATGCAGTGAAGCTCAAGCTACTTCGCTCAGAAACGGCGATGCGCCACGATTTGCTTCGCATGCTGGAAAATTCACAGGATCGTTGGGTGCGCGATCAGGCTTCGCGGGCGCTGGAAAATGGCTTGCAGAAGCTCAAGGCTACGGGCGAATCCGCCATGGAGGTGAGGGGTGAAGTGGTTAGGCGGCTTCGCTCACCGGTTCTTCGTGACTGCACCATCTATTTTCTCTCACGCTACTATTTCACGTTGAACACGCGCGACCCGGCGAACTAGCCATTATTTTTGCAGTTCTCGCCCAGACCTCACTAGACGTATTGGCCGTAGGTCAATCCCCACATCGTTTCCGACGCTAGACTGACTTTTGGTTATTGCGCACTTCGTTAATATTGGAAAACTTGATCAGGCAATGCTTTGCGTCTGATATTTATTTTTCTTTGCGAAGGAGGCAATTAAGATGAACCGCCAATCGAATATTCCCCAGACTGATCGCCCATCCCCGATTGATGAGGATCAGGAAAAACCTAATTTGGATCCGATTCGTGACGATCCTGAGCCATTGACATTGCCGCCCCGTGAAACACCGAAAAAGCAAAAGGCGCAAATCGGTGAGGGCAGTTATGAAGGCACGCAACAATATGCGGAGGGCATTTCCAAATATTTGGAGACGGCCGACGTAGAGGCTGATGCGAAAGCCGCAGCGCCGCGCAACGCAAACGAAGCCGCAGAGATGAAAGATGCTGAGGCCGAAGCTGCATCACATCGCCGTGATGCGGGTAAGCAAAAGCAAGATAAGAAAGGTACCCGCGAATTGCCCAAGAAAAATTAGGGGCTTGTTGAAATTCTGCTGCGCTTGGCCATGCGGCGTTGCAAAGCGGCTCAAAATCCTCGTGTATACCCCATACACTCCGGTTTTTCGCCCCTTTGCGCCTTGCCTGACCTGCG
>JANMQR010000393.1:0-3565 GCA_031370625.1 Burkholderiales bacterium
CTTCTATGGCGGACAGCAACCGGGCGGTTGCTCGACCAAATCGTCTTCTGCAGTCGTACAGAAGACAAAGCAAAACATCATTAGGGAATAAAAATTACCGATGTTTTGCTTTGGCTTCTGAGCTGAATTGATCAAAACAGAAACAATACAGATCAAAAAATACCCAATAAATCAATTTATAAACTCTAGCACTGGTGCGGCATTTAAAGCATTTATGCCTGGTAACGCCCGCTGATACTGGTGTTTATAAAATTACTCTATTAAAACCAACTCTATTAAAACCAACCCTACTGAAACAAACTCCCGCAGAGGAGAAATCCGCTGCGGGAGCCGTACTTTTACTTAAATTTTTTAATGGCAAAAATACATTCGCCCGCAAAAAATTACTTCAATTCAGCTTTAGCACCAGCGTCGGTGAGCTTCTTGAGAATTGCTTCTGCGTCAGCTTTATTAGCGCCTTCTTTAACAGCTTTAGGTGCACCCTCAACCAATGCTTTAGCTTCTGCCAAACCAAGGCCAGTGATTTCGCGTACCGCCTTGATCACGTTGATCTTGTTTGCGCCGAAGTCAACGAGCATGACGTTGAATTCTGTTTTCTCTTCAACTACTGCGGCAGCTCCACCACCGGCTGGGCCGGCAACAGCCATTGAAGCAGCCGATACGCCAAACTTCTCTTCGATCGCTTTTACGAGATCGTTGAGATCCATTACCGACATGGAGTCCAGGGATGCCAAAAATGCGTCTTTATCAAATGCCATGATGTGTTTCCTTTAAATAATATTGAGTGATGAAATTATCGCTGGTGACAAATTTATTAAGCGGCAGGTACAGCTTCTGCCGCGGGCGGCGTTACGCCGGCAACGGCCGGTCCGCCCTTCTTTTCAGCAACAGCGGCCAGCACGCGAGCAAACCCAGAAATCGGGCTTTGCATGAGACCCAGCAATTGCGCCAATAGCACTTCTTTGCTCGGGATATTAGCGAGCGATTGCACCGCTGCTTTATCCAGAACTTTGCCGTTGTACACACCTGCGGTGATGACAAATTTTTCATTGGTCTTCGCAAAATCGCTAACGACTTTTGCTGCCGCAACGGCGTCTTCCGAAAAGCTATAAATCAACGGACCGACCATGTGCGACTGGGCAACTTCAAAACTTGTTCCTGTTACTGCACGACGCGCCAAGGTGTTCTTTAGCACGCGCAGATAAACGCCCTTATTACGAGCGTCCGTCCTGAGCTTCGTCAAATTTGCTACCGTTGTACCGCGATATTCAGCCAGCACCATCGTTTGGGCTTTCGCGACCTTGGCCACGACTTCCGCCACGACTTCTTTCTTACCATCTAGACTCAAACTCACGTTTGATCTCCTTTACGTTGATGAATGAATTCCACTTTCATGGGTTCACAATCACAGCGACCTTTGTACGGAGACTCAACTACTGCTCGATTTTTTGAGCAGCCACTAAATCTTGACTGGGGACCGCCATCTGCGTAGGTTCGAACAATTTTCAAACGATGCTTTGCTTGATTGCTGTCCTCATTAAGCTTTTCAACACCTACGGTCTTTGACAACTCCAAGTACAGCAACTAAAAAACTAACCACTGCACTTAGACCCAAAGAACTGCCTTCGCCGAGATTGGCGAAGGACTTTAATCTGCAATTTACTGCTGTTGATTAGACTGCGCCGCGAATGCACCTGCATCCACACGCACGCCTACACCCATGGTGCTTGAGAGCGAAACTTTACGGAGGTATACGCCTTTGGACGAGGCAGGCTTCGCTTTGTTTACCGCTTGCACCAGGCTGTTCAAATTCTCGGTCAACGCATCAATCGGGAACGATGCGCGGCCAATCGTACATTGCACAATACCGGCTTTGTCCGCGCGATATTGCACCTGACCGGCGCGCGCGTTTTTCACCGCGAGCTCAACGTTTGGTGTGACCGTACCGACTTTCGGATTTGGCATCAAACCACGCGGGCCAAGCACTTGACCCAACGCGCCAACCACGCGCATGGCATCGGGTGTGGCGATCACGATATCGAAATCCATGAAGCCGCCCTTGATTCTCTCGGCGAGGTCTTCAAAACCAACGATATCCGCACCAGCGTCGAGTGCTTTTTTGGCATTCTCGCCCTGTGCGAATACGGCAACACGAACGGTTTTACCCGTGCCGCGCGGCAATACAACCGAGCCGCGAACCGCTTGATCAGATTTCTTGGCGTCAATACCCAAGTTAATCGCAACGTCAACAGATTCGTCAAACTTCGCGGTCGCGGTTTTCTTGACCAAATCGAGCGCGTCAGCGACAGCGTAGGCTTTGTTGGAATCCACGAGGCCCGCAATTTTTTGCAGGCGTTTAGCAATCTTGGCCATTATCGAACTCCCTCAACTTCAATACCCATCGAGCGTGCGCTACCTGCGATGGTGCGAACCGCTGCGTCCATATCTGCCGCCGTCAGGTTGGGCATTTTGATCGTGGCAATTTCTTCAGCTTGCGCGCGGGTGAGCTTGCCGACTTTGTCGGTGTGCGGAGTCTTGGAACCCTTGTCAACCTTGGCAGCTTTTTTAATCAAAAATGTCGCCGGTGCCGTACCCATGATGAACGTGAAGCTCTTATCCGCAAAGGCGGTAATGGTCACAGGAATAGGCATTCCCGGTTCCAATTTCTGCGTTTGCGCGTTAAACGCTTTACAGAATTCCATGATGTTCAAACCACGCTGACCGAGCGCGGGACCGATGGGTGGCGATGGATTCGCCTTTCCAGCCGGCACTTGCAGCTTGATATAGCCGATAACTTTCTTTGCCATTTTACTTTCTCCTTGGGTGCTAGCGGTAACGACTTAAAAAAATTAAGTGCTACCTCCCCGACTAATTAACCACTCATTTACCAGGAAACGCCTGGACGCTAATACATCAAAACTGCAATTTTTACTGCTTTTCCACTTGGCCAAAATCGAGCTCAACGGGTGTGGGGCGACCAAAAATCAACACCGACACGCGGATCTTCGATTTGTCGTAATTCACATCCTCGACCGCACCATTGAAATCGGTAAATGGGCCGTCTTTGACGCGCACATTCTCGCCAATTTCAAACAATATTTTCGGCTTCGGCTTCTCAACACCTTCTTTAACCTGATTCAGAATCGCATCAACTTCTTTTTGCGAAATCGGCGTCGGTTTATTGCCAACACCACCGACAAATCCAGTTACTTTCGGGGTGGATTTTACCAAATGCCACGACTCATCCGTCATTTCCATTTGCACCAAAATGTAGCCGGGGAAGAAGCGACGCTCCGAGAGCGCTTTCGCACCCTTCTTCATCTCCACGACCTCTTCGGTCGGCACCAACACATCGCCAAATTTTTCCGGCATCCCGGAGCGACGAATGCGATCAATGAGTGCCGCTTGAATGCTTTTCTCTTGACCAGAATAGGCGTGAACCACGTACCAACGCATCGTCATTTACGCACCAGTACCAATAAATTTAGAAATCGCAAATGTGAGACTCCAGTCCACCGCCCACAAGAAAAGCGCCATAACAAAAACGAACAAGAAAATCACGCCT
>JANMQR010000301.1:0-5764 GCA_031370625.1 Burkholderiales bacterium
CGCTTGGCCATGCGGCGTTGCAAAGCGGCTCAAAATCCTCGTGTATACCCCATACACTCCGGTTTTTCGCCCCTTTGCGCCTTGCCTGACCTGCGCTCGCGACGAATTTCAACAAGCCCCTAGACTGCAAAGGCATCGAGAAAGATGAAATATGTCGCCGCGTTCTTCGCCATCATCGTCGTCATTCTGATGCTCGACCTATTGTGGCTGAAGCTGGTGATGGGTGGTGTTTTTAAAACTGAGCTCGGTGACATCGCGCTCGAAGCACCACGCCTGACACCGGCAGCGATGTTTTATGTGATGTATGCAGTAGGGGTTTTGGTATTTGTCGCAATCCCCACGGCTTCGTCGCCTTGGCACACTGCACTGGGGCTGGGTGCGCTGTTTGGATTAATGGCCTACGGCACTTACGACCTTACCAATATGGCAACGCTTAAACCGTGGACATGGAAATTGGCAGGCATGGATATGGCATGGGGAACACTGGTCACGGCAGTGAGCGCAGTAGCGGGCCGCAGAGTGGTGCTTATGTTTGCCTGACCGGTTCGCCTGTGGATTTTATATTTAGTTGAAAACAACAGAAGACGTTGAAATGACTACCAAGATTAGATTCGATATTAGTTGTGCGTTGGGTTATCAGGTGAACGGTCCCTGCGATTTCCTCTTTAACATTGAAGTAGCACAGACGCCCCAGCAGCGTGCACTAGCTAGTCGGCACTCAGTACAGAATGCGGAAAGTGCGGAAACTGGGGGGAGCGTGTATGTCGAGAGTTTTAAGGCGAAGGATCTGCCCAACCGGTTCATCCGTTTTTCTGCATCCAGCGGACAGGTGAGTGTAGATTACAAGGCCAGCGTATTGGTTGAGCATTGTTGGGCGGAGCCGTCTACGCTTCATGAGCTTGCCATTGCACAGTTGCCGAAGGAAACACTTCCGTTTTTATTGCCAAGTAGATATTGCGAATCAGACAAGTTATTTCATTTCGCGAACGCAAATTTCGGTCACCTGCCGCGTGGCTATCAGCGAATCCAGGCGGTATCTGATTGGGTATACGCGAACGTAAAATTTTCCCCCGGCGCTTCAAACGCGACCACGTCCGCGACAGATACGCTTTCGAGCAGGGCGGGCGTTTGTCGAGATTTTGCGCACCTGACGATTGCGCTGTTGCGCTCATTAAATATTCCTGCCAGGTTCGTGGCAGGGTATGACTATGGCGCGGACCCCGCCTTGGGGCCGACCGACTTTCACGCCTACGTTGAGGCGTATGTGGGAAATCGCTGGTTCATTTTCGATTCCACCCGCATTTGTCCGCGAAACGGCCTAGTCAGAATCGGTACTGGGTTCGATGCGGCTGATGTTGCGTTCGCGACAATTTTTGGACCGGCGCAGTTCACGGGGATGAAACTCGATATTCAGCCGTTGGACCAAAATGGCGAGCCGATAACATTAGTAGATGATCGGTCACTTGCAATATCGACGTCGGCAAATGACGATTTTCGCGACGAGGGCATGAGGAATGTAGCCGGGCAGGATAAGGCTACCGAGATAGCCGTCGGCAGAACAAAGATGGCTCCAGATTTCAATACGGAGTGGGCAATGTCTAAACCCGCGTTTGATAACGCGAGGCATATTTATCAGCGGGTCGAAGCAGCGGGCGCGTAATTGCAAAATGCTTAATTGGTGGCGTCCGTCAAAAAGATAGTTTGCTCGTGTAGGTCAAGGCCTACATCTGTGACTCCGCCATGCTTACATTGAACATCAGCTCCTGGATTTAGTATCCAAGATATGCAGCTGAGTAGTTCAACACTGTTTTTAATAAGCATCCAATTCCAGTACCAATACCAATCTATATCTCGGTGTAGGTGTGTGCTGACAACCATCTCCTCTTGATCCCGACATTCAACATGCGATCAGAAATTTAATATGGGGGCTCGCTGATTCACTTACATGTGAGTTTGAAATTGAGTTTTGGCTGCCGATCGTTAGCAACTTGATTTGATCGCACATGTGAGTTTGCAGCAACTAATAAAATTTGAGGAAATTGCGATGAATTGGGACACGATTGAAGGTAATTGGAAGCAGTTTAAAGGTAACGTGAAACAGCAGTGGGGCAAGCTAACTGACGACCATATTGATGTGATCGCAGGTAAGCGAGAGCATTTGGCAGGCAAAATTCAGCAAGCTTACGGCGTCAGTAAAGACGAGGCCGAAAAACAAATTGCTGATTTCGAAAAGCGCCAGGACGAAAAATCTGTGTAGAAAAATGCCGCTCACAAAAACATGTGGACGTGCAAACCGAGTTTAGGAAGCAGCATTTTGAGCTGAAGTTTAAAGTCAACAAACTAGGAGTTTTATCATGAATAAAAAAATCGTATCCTCAGTCATTATCTCGTTGTTCGCAGCTGCCAGCATGACTGCGTCTGCCATGACTAAAGCGGAATACAGCAGCGCCAAATCACAAATTTCTGCTGACTACAAATCTGCCAAGGCAGCGTGTGGCAGCATGTCAGGTAATGCGAAGGATATCTGCACTGTTGAGGCCAAAGGCGCGGAGAAAGTTGCCAAGGCGGATCTGGAAGCACGTTACACGGGCAAGGAAAAACATCAGTATGATTTGCGAGTTGCAAAAGCAGAGGCCGCCTATTCAGTCGCAAAAGAAAAGTGTGACGACAGGGCCGGCAATGACAAGGACGTATGCGTAAAAGAGGCAAAGGCGTCGCAAACAAAAGCGAAAGCTGATGCAAAATTGACCAAGACTGTTGGCAACGCGACCAGCGACACCATTGACACGCGTATGACCGCCGATTACAAAGTAGCTATTGAAAAATGTGATGCGCTCTCAGGCGATGCAAAAACTGCCTGTGTGACCAGCGCAAAGGCAAAATTCAATAAGGGCTAGTATCTGAGTTAGGTGAGTGAAGTTGTTGCGCAATCGGTAACCGAACGAGTGATTCATTTTGTTACCGGTTGCGCACCTTTTTTCACTCCACTTCAGCGTCTCAACCCAGTGTTGTAAAGGCACCCCGGCAAATGTCATCTGATGCCCAAGTAGTTTTAAAAAACAACGATCTGCGAATCCTTATCGTGGATGATCACGACGTCGTGCGCGTCGGTTTTCGCCAGATTTTGGCAGAGCATTCGCGGTTTCGTGTGACCGGCGAAGCAAATTGCGCGAAGCAGGCCTTTGAGCTGTTGCGCAAAGATAGCTACGACATTGTGCTGCTCGATCTGTCGCTCCCAGATGGCTCCGGCGTCGATATTCTTCGTAAAATTCGCGAGCGTTATCCTGATACTAAAGTGCTAATGCTGTCTGGTTTCGCCGAGGAACAGTACGGCGTAAACATGTTGCGTGCAGGCGCTTCGGGCTTTTTAAGCAAGACGTGCACTTCCGAACAATTGACAAGCGCGATAGAAACGATAGCAATTGGACGCCGCTACGTGAGTCCGAAGCTGGCCGAAATCCTTGCTGAAGGCTTGAGTGCGCCAACGGACAAACCGGTGCATGAACAACTTTCAGAGCGCGAATTTCAAATTTTTTGCCGGTTGTCTGAGGGCAAAACAGTTTCTGAAATCGCGGAGAGCTTATTTATTAGCGTTAAGACGGTGAGCACTTACCGCGCGCGTTTGCTCGAAAAAATGGGGTTAAAAACCAACTCAGAGCTTACTTATTACGCGCTCAAAAATGGACTTATTCAGTAAACTAAAAAGTCGGCGATTCAGTAAATCTGGTTATTCAATTTAGTGGAGAGTTAGTGGCGAGTTAGTGTGGAGAGTTAGTGGCAGTGTCTTCATAGGTTAGAAAAGAGATGAAATATTCAGCAGCATTACAGGCACGCGATGTCGAGGTTGAAGATATGAGTAGGCTCAGGATTGCGATCATCGAAGACTCAAAGAGTATTCGTAAACGCCTTGTCCAGCTGGTCGAAGAGATTGGCGACATGGAAGTGGTGGGCGAGGCCGCTACAGAAAATGACGCTATCAGCGTTTGTAAAAATACGGCACCCGACGCGATTATTCTCGACATGCAGCTGGAAGTTGGCAATGGACTCGGCGTAATGAAAGCGATGCACTATTCTACGGCCGCATCCAAACCTACAATTATTGTATTGACCAATTTCCCCTCACCCTCCGTAGAGCGCGCTGCGATTTCTCTGGGCGCTGATGTGTTTTTAGATAAGTCGCTTGAATTTTACAAGCTGCCGTCGCTGTTGAAATCTGCTGCTGACGCGCTGTCGGCGCAGTAAGTTACGCGACGTATGAGTGGAGCGGAATAGCACTGCAGAAACGAAATTTGAGCGAATCGGGTGAGTCCGATTTGCAGAGACATACGCGAGTAAATTTTGGTACGCGCATAGCCTAATGTAGGGGGCTGAAAAGAATAAATATATGGAAACCCTTAAAGTCAGTCGACAAAGTGACGAGCTTGCTGGAACCAAAGTGACAGTGGACGCGAGCCAGGGTAGTCAAGAATCATCGGCCACGCCGACACCCACACCGACACCCACAAACACGATCCAAGAGCCTGCTGTAATCGAACTAAACCCGCCCCTTGGGCCAGGACAAAACTTTCGCAATATTGCGCTAGCGGTAATCGCCGCAGCAGCCATGATCTGGCTACTCAAATTCACTGAGGACGTTATTGTTCCTATTTTGCTGGGGCTCATTCTCAGCTATAGCCTGCGACCATTCGTGGATTGGCTCCAGCGGGTCGTTCGCGTGCCCAGGCCAATCGCCGCTGCTGTGTTGCTCGTTGCGTTATTTGGTGGCGTGGGCGCAGGGCTTTGGAATCTTCGCGCTGATGTAACCGCAGTTGCAACCGAGTTGCCCAAAGCGGCGCGCATGTTGCGCGAATTCGTTGGCACTTCAAAAGCCGGCTCCCCCAGCCTGATTGGCGATATCAGGCGGGCGGCGGCGGAAATCGATCAGGCGTCAGCGGCACTGAGCATGGACCAATCACAGCCGCGCAAAACCGCAGCCTCCAATGCAAGCGTGGCGAGCGGATCGGAGTACCGGCAACCCGGTTTAACAGAGAGGCTACAGTCAGTTTTAATCGAACGCGTGGGGTCATTGGTTGGCGTGGTGACCACGCTTGGCATTGCCGGCATTCTTGCGTTTCTGCTCCTGTGCGCAGGCTCGGAGCATCGTAAAAAATTGCTGCAAATTGTCGGGCAATCGCTCGCGCGCAAGAAAATTACATTAACCATCCTGAATGAAATACATGCGCAAGTTCAGTACTACCTTGCCGCCACTGCTGCCACCAACATCGTACTTGGCCTTGCCACCTGGGCGCTGTTTGCCTATTTCGGCATTGAGCGCGCGTACTTGTGGGGAATATTCGCAGCGCTTTTACACTTCATTCCCTACCTTGGCACCGGACTTTTTCTTGGCGTATGTTTTCTGATCGGGCTGGTGTCGCTTAACAGCTTATGGCCTGCCGTCTATTTGTCGATAGCATGGATGGTGCTCCAATTCTTGATTGGGTTTGGTCTAGGCACTTATATTCAGAGCCGCTCATCCCGAATTAATAGTGCGGTGTTGTTCGTCGGTTTTCTGTTGTTCGGCTGGCTGTGGGGCGGCTGGGGGCTCATTGTTGCTGCACCAGTTTTGGCCGCGGTAAAAGCTGTAACTGATCGCGTGGCCAGATTAAAAGACGTGAGCACGCTGATGTCGTAGCGTGCGTTTCGCAGCTGCCGCGCTTTCGGTCACATCAACAAAAATCGATCAGGCACTGACGCATTGGGTCAGTGATTCACTGATTTATTAAAG
>JANMQR010000417.1:0-4624 GCA_031370625.1 Burkholderiales bacterium
AGGTTTTAAAGAAATTGCTTTACAGGCCGGTCGCTTGTTGCTAGCATTTAATGTAAATTATGCATTATGGGCCGTAAGTACAAATTCACAAAAGGGCAGTCCATACACCATGCTTAAAGAAAAACTGGCTTCCCAGTTTGATTTTTTAAGGGCGACTACGCCCCCGTTAATCGGGGTCGATATCAGCTCGTCCTATATCAAGATGGTAGAGATCGTGGAGGCCGGCAGAGGTCTCTATCGAGTCGAGCGTTACGTCATTGAACCGCTTCCCAAAGATACGGTCACTGACGGTAACATTTCCAACATTGAAGCCGCTGGCGAAGTAATGCGACGCGCTCATAAGCAAATGGGGACGCGCGTCAAAAACGTCGCACTCGCTTTGCCGTCGGCCGCCGTCATTACCAAGAAAGTGATCCTCGCGGGCGGCCAACGCGAAGAGGAAATGGAATATCAAGTTCAATCGGAGGCGAATCAGTACATTCCCTTCAGCCTGGATGAGGTAAACCTTGATTTCCAGGTAATCGGCCCCGCACCGAATAGTGAGAGCGAAGTTGAGGTGTTGATTGCCGCGTCTCGCAAAGAAAAAATCGAAGACCGCGTCGCGGTTGCCGAGGCGGCTGGCTTGAAGACATCGGTAATGGACGTTGAATCGTATGCTGCACTCGCCGCGTTCGATATGATCAAAAACGCTGCCAGTGGGATCGAAACCAAAGACGTCACGGCAATTGTCGATATCGGCGCCCAGACGACTCGCGTCACCGTCATGCATGAAGACCAACAAGTGTATTCACGTGAGCAGCAGCTTGGCGGTTATCAGCTGACGCAGGATATTTCGCGTCAATTTGGCATGCCAATCGAAGAAGCCGAAGTGGCGAAGCGATCCGGCGGGCTGCCAGACAATTTCGGACCAGACGTGCTGCAGCCGTTTAACGAAAAAGTTGTCCTGGAAATATCGCGCGCACTGCAGTTCTTCTTTACCTCGACTCAGTTCAATAAAGTCGACCATATTCTGCTTTGCGGCGGTTGCGCGATGCTGGAAGGGTTGGAAGAAATGGTGTCGCAGCGCACCCAGGTTCACACGATTGTGGCAAACCCGTTTGCCAACATGGCACTCTCGTCCAAAATCAAGCCGCGCCAGTTAACCATCGATGCGCCAAGCTTGATGGTGGCATGTGGCCTTGCGATGAGAAGGTTTGATCCATCATGATTCGCATAAACCTACTCCCCCACCGCGAAGAAAAACGCAAGGCACGGCAAAAGCAGTTCGCGATTCTTGCCGGTCTGACCACTGCCGTTGCCCTCTCAATTGCCGGGCTTCTTTGGTTTGCGTTTGATCGTCAAATTGACAACCAAAAAGGTCGCAACAAGTATTTGACCGATGAAATCGCGGTGCTCGACAAGCAAATTGAGGAGATTCGCAAGATTCGGGAAGAAACTGCCTCTCTGCTGGCTAAAAAGCAAGTGGTCGAAAGCCTGCAAAGCAATCGTTCTGAGCCTGTCTATTTGTTAGACCAGCTACTGCGCCAACTTCCAGAAGGTTTGTATTTGAAGTCGATAAAACAGACTGGCACGAAAGTTAACGTCACCGGCTATGCGCAATCAAACGCGAGGGTGGCGGCGCTGATGCGCAACATCGAAGCCTCACCGTATATCGAAAATCCTAATTTGGTCGAGATCAAGGCCGTTACCGTGAACACGGTGCGGGCGAATGAATTCAATTTGGATTTTTCCGTGAAGCGCGCAAAAGCAGATGACGGCAAACCTGGTGCGAAAAAAGCTCCTTCGGTCGCTCAAGGGGGAGATAAGAAATGAACAAGTGGCTAGATGAGATGAGATCTCTGGACATCCGCAATCCAGGCGGATGGCCGTGGTCGATAAAATTTGCGGCACTGGCGCTTATCGTTGCGGCGATCCTCGTTGGCGCGTATTTTGTTTTCTATCAAACCCAGCTCGAAGATTTGGAAAAAGAGCAGAAGAAAGAAACTGACCTTCGCGCAACGTTCGTCGAGAAAAAGAAACTTGCGGTCAATCTGGAAGCGTACCAGCAGCAACGTGCGGAGATCGAGCAATCGTTCGGCGCATTGTTGAAGCAATTGCCAACCAAATCACAGGTAGACGCTTTGATTATCGACATCAATCAGGCGGGCTTGGGGCGCGGACTTCAATTTGAACTCTTCAAGCCAAACCAAACCGAAAATCTGACGGAATTTTACGCGGAACGTCCGATTAATCTGAAGGTGGTAGGTAATTACCACGACTTGGGTGCGTTCGCGAGCGACGTGTCGAAGCTGCCACGCATCGTGCTGCTCAATGATTTGAAGGTTGATAACGTCAAAGACGGCACGCTTTCGATGGAGGCCGTGGCGAAAACATATCGTTATCTGGATCCAGACGAAGTTTCTGCGCAAAAGAAGGCTGCAAAAGACGCAAAAGATAAAGCCGGGGCTAAAAAATGATTAAGTCACCTCGCTTTTTCACCATCTTTTCCGTTGCTGCTCCCCTACTGCTTAGCGCGTGCGGAGAAGGCTATTCAGACTTGAAGCAATTCGTCAAAGATTCAGACAAGCAGGTCGTTCGCAAAATCGATCCTTTGCCACAGGTGAAACCATTCGAGCCGTTTGCCTACGAAGGCTTTGATTTACCAGATCCATTCAAGCCAAGAAAGCTGTCCGTCAAACAAGATGCAGGCGGTATTGCGCCAGACTTGAATAGACGCAAAGAGCCGCTGGAAGCATTCCCTGTCGAGCAACTTGCGATGGTGGGAACGATTGTTCAATCAGGAACTACATTTGGTCTGGTTCGCGCAGAAAAAACTCTCTACCGCGTAAAAAAGGGAAATTATATGGGTCAGAATTTCGGCCTCATTACCGGCATCACTGACACTGAAATTAAATTAAAAGAAATCGTTCAGGACACAGCAGGCGATTGGGCGGAACGTGAAAGCGTTCTGCCGCTGCTAGCCGGAACGGGAGGGAAACCGTAATGCGAACCCATCGAGACAACATGCTAAACCGAACCTTATTTGTGAGAACGTTGCGCTATGCAACTGTGCTACTGGGCGTGCTGGCGAGTGCCGTCGCGTATTCACAGGAGGCAAGCCGAAATCTGCTGGAATCAATCAACACCACCGCGCAACAAGGTGGAAAGATTGTCATTCGCGCAAATTTTAAACAGCCACTCACGGCTCTGCCAGCCGCGTTTACCGTAACCAACCCGGCCAGAATCGCGCTTGATTTGCCCAACACCAGCAACGGACTGGGCAAGAGCACCGTCGAAGTTGGCGAGGGCGCGGTACGCTCCATCAGCGTGGTCGAAGTCGCCAATCGCACCCGCATGGTGGTGAATCTTTCGCAGACGCTGAATTACACCGCTGCGCTCGACGGCAGCGCACTTGTTCTGACCGTTGATTCGGCGTTGCAGGGTGTGTTGAAAGACTCTCCACAGACGGCCAAATTTGCCGAGCCAACTCCGCTGGCAGGTTTACAGAGGCAAAGTATTCGTGATGTCGACTTCCGTCGCGGCACCAACGGTGAAGGTCGTGTTGTGGTGGACTTATCCTCTGCGAATACCGGCATCGATATCCGCCAACAAGGCAAGAGCGTGGTTGTTGACTTCCTGAACACCTCGGTGCCGCGTAATTTGATTCGCCGACTCGATGTGCTTGATTTCGCAACGCCTGTTAAGACCGTGGACGTGGTAGACCAAGGAGGCAGCGCGCGTATGCTGATTGAACCTAAAGGCAACTGGGAATACTCGGCTTATCAAACAGATACACAGTTCATCGTCGAAATTAAGCCCGTCAAAGAAGATCCCAACAAGCTCGTACAAGGAACCGGCTACAACGGTGAAAAACTTACGTTGAATTTCCAGGCGGTTGAAGTACGTGCGTTGCTGCAAGTAATCGCCGACTTTACCGGACTCAACATTGTTGCCAGCGATACCGTGGGCGGCAATTTGACCCTGCGCTTGAAGGACGTGCCTTGGGATCAGGCGCTCGATATTATTTTGCAGGCCAAAAATCTCGCCAAGCGTAAAAATGGCAATGTGGTCTTAATCGCACCAGCAGATGAATTGGCGACCAAGGACAAATTGGCGTTGGAAGCTCTACAGCAAATCGGCGAACTTGAGCCAACCCGCACCGAAAGTTTCGTGCTTTCTTACGCGAAGGCAGCGGAAGTACAGACGCTGATTTCGGGTAAGGATCAAAAGCTGTTGTCCAAGCGCGGCTCTGCCACGGTTGATGCTCGAACCAATACCTTGTTCGTGCAAGACGCGCCGACCCGCTTGGAGGAAGTCAGACGCCTTATTTCGCAGCTGGACGTACCTGTGCGCCAAGTTATGATTGAAGCGCGGGTAGTTATCGCAGATGACAAGTTTGGCCGCCAGCTCGGTGCACGATTCGGTGCAAGCGCAGGTCTGACAAGCAACGGGCGTAACGTTGGTATCGGCGCAAGCATCGGTAACACCAATGCAATCGCTGGCGGTGCACAACCTTCGCAGAACGATATCAACGTCAACCTGCCCGTACCAGGTGCATTCGGTACATTGGCGATGACGTTCCTCAATTTGGGCAACGGTAATGTGGTGAATTTGGAACTTTCCGCGCTTGAAGCTGATCGCCGCG
>JANMQR010000015.1:0-2887 GCA_031370625.1 Burkholderiales bacterium
GCCAAGTTTTCTCGCAGCGTGTTCAACACGCGCTCTATAAACGCCTCGCGCTCGATCCGCTTGCCGTCGAGCATGGTCGCGATGTTTTTATAAACATCAGGCTCTAAAAATCGAAATGATAAATCTTCGAGTTCCCATTTGATCGCGAAAATTCCCAAACGATTTGCAAGTGGCACAAACAAGCTGCGAGTGTGGCGGGCGGCGGCAGCGCGCAGTCCCTCGGCGGCCTGTGTTATCGAGCGCATATACACCACGCGCTCTGCGAGCTTGATCAACACGACGCGAACGTCGTCCGCCATCGCAAGCAGCATTTTTCGCAGAGCTTCGATGCCGAGTGCATCCGCGTTCGCCAAATTCGTTGCGCCCGAACTGTCGGTCGCAACAGCCTCAATCTTGCCCGCACGTGCGAAGCCGGAAACGAGTGCAGCCACCTCTTCGCCAAACAATTCCCTGATGATGGCGAGATCGATTTCTTTTTTTGTCATGCCGCCAACAATTAGCGCAGCGGCAATGGTTTCATCATCAGCATCAATGTTGAGCAAGACCTCGCCGATCTGCATCCCATTGCGAAGTTGGGTTAAGCGCTCGTCGTCTGTTTCGCCGGGCGCGGTGGCGCGAGTGACAAAATCCAGTGTGCGCGGTGAAACCAGCGCATCGTCCTGCGCGCCGCGCGCGAGCTTGGTGCGCAGGAGGCCGATTGCGACGTGCAGGCTTGGGCTTGTTTTTGAATCGGCGGGCATATTGCTGGTTCGGTGTTGTTGTGTGGGCGAAACTCTATTTTAGGTCATGGCAAGGATCAAGCGCAGAATCATCACGCTGGTTGCGGGGATCAACTTAGTTGCCTACGTTCGGTTCCGGACTGACCCTATCCCCCGCCAGTTAAACTCTTACCGCACGCCCGAAAACAGCGGTATATTTGGGCTGTTGAAACGGCATAGCGTTTGCTTTCAAAACATTCTCCAAACTTAATCTCATACGCAGGCCCGCGCGCACGATGAAACCAAAAGAGTTTTTCAATGAAATGTTTGAGGCCGACGGATCGGTACGCGCCCATTACGGCGCGTTTGCAGATTGGCTCAACACGACGCCACCCGAAAAAATCACCCAGAACCGGCAAGCGGCCGATCTGCTGTTTCACCGCGTCGGCATCACCTTTGCCGTCTATGGTGAGGCGACGGGTACCGAACGACTGATCCCTTTTGACATCGTGCCTCACGTTATTCCCGCTGCGCAGTGGGATCGCGTTTCCGCCGGACTCAAGCAGCGGGTGACAGCGTTAAATGCGTTTCTGCACGACGTCTATCACGAGCAAAAAATTCTGAAAGCTGGCAAAGTGCCCGCCAATATGGTGATTGAAAATTCGCAATTTCGCCCTGAAATGATCGGTGTGGACGTGCCCGGCGGCATTTATGCCCATGTTGCGGGCATTGATCTGGTGAAAGATGCGGACGGCGAGTATTACGTTTTGGAAGACAATTTGCGCACGCCATCTGGCGTTTCATATTTGCTGGAAAACCGCAAAATGATGATGCGATTGTTTCCGGAACTATTCGCGGGGCAGCGCATCAGACCCGTCGATCATTACCCTGATCTACTCCTTGAGACACTACGAAATGCGGCACCTGTGGGCATTGATAATCCCACCATTGTGCTGATGACGCCGGGTCATTTTAATTCCGCTTATTTTGAACACGCGTTTTTGGCCCAGCAAATGGGCATTGAGCTGGTCGAAGGCATTGATCTGTTCGTGTCGGACAACACAGTTTTTATGCGCACCACGCAGGGGCCGAAAAAGGTGGATGTCATTTATCGGCGCATTGATGATGATTTCATTGACCCCGAAGCGTTCCGTCCTGATTCGATGCTTGGTGTGCCAGGGCTCATGCGCGCATACAAAGCCGGTCGAGTGACCCTCGCCAATGCGGTCGGCACGGGCGTGGCAGACGACAAATCGCTCTACCCTTATGTGCCCGCAATGATTCGGTTTTATCTCGACGAAGAGCCCATCCTAAAAAATGTTCACACTTATATGTGTGGCAACAAAGTTGATCTGGATTATGTGCTGGATCACATGGAAGAATTAGTCATCAAGGAGGCGCAAGGCTCGGGCGGCTACGGCATGCTAGTCGGCCCGCATTCCACCAAGGACGAACGTGCCCGTTATAAACAACGTCTCCTCGATGCCCCTGAACGTTTTATCGCGCAGCCCACTTTGGCGCTTTCAGTGTGCCCAACCTTTACTGACAAGGGTTTGGCGCCGCGCCATATTGATCTACGGCCTTATGTGCTGTCGGGTCGTGGCGTGAATTTTGTGCCCGGTGGTCTCACGCGCGTTGCGTTGCGCGAGGGCTCACTGGTGGTGAATTCATCGCAAGGCGGCGGCGTTAAAGACACCTGGATTGTGGATTAGCCATGCTTTCAAGAACCGCTTCTACGCTTTATTGGATGTCGCGCAATGTTGAGCGCGCCGAGAATACCGCACGTATTCTCGATGTCGCCTATCGCATGTCGTTGCTAACCAAAGACCCGCATTTGCAGGACCAGGAATGGTTTGCGCCGCTTAACATTACCGGTACGCTATTCCCATTCAGTGGACGCCATTCGATTGTGAATTCGAAAGAAGTGCTGCACTTCATGGCCCTCGATTCGGAAAACCCTTCGTCGATTTACACGTGCGCCAAACAAGCCCGTGAGAATGCGCGTGCAGTGCGCGGCACCATCACCAGTGAGATGTGGGAAGTGCTGAACGGCACTTGGCTCGAAATGCAAAACATGGATGAAGATCGCCTTTATGCACGCGGCATCTCCTCGTTTTTTGATTGGGTGAAAGAGCGTTCGCATTTGTTTCGCGGCGTGACTTTCGGCACAATCCGGCGCGATGAAGCGT
>JANMQR010000063.1:0-41179 GCA_031370625.1 Burkholderiales bacterium
TATAAAATAATTTGATGCTTCTTCAAGTCTGTTTCGACCATTCGGCGGCTGCGATGACAAATTGCGGTGGGAAATTGTTGCAATGCAGCAACTATATTCCAGTAATTTGTGTAAAAACAACGTTTCGCTAGTAATGCTTGAAGAATTTTTGTAAATGAATTACATTTCATTAGTTAACGTTTTACCGATAGCTAATAAAAATTAGCTCAATACAAAATAGTTTTGATCCAAAAATCACCTAGGAGAACAAAATGTCATCGCAAAATACCATGCGCTTGAGGGAATTTCCTGTCCGCGTGAAGCGGCTTGCACTCGCCGTCGCCGCAACATTTGTTACCAGTAGCTCACTTGTGGGTGCAATCGCGCAGACTTCGCCTGCAGCCGCCACAGATAAGAAAACGCAAATTGAGACTATTGTAGTTACCGCACAAAAACGTCCGGAAGATGCACAAAAAACGCCGCTCGCTATTACGAGCATAAGTGGCGAGGATATTGCTGAAGCGGGCATTAAAAACGCACGCGATTTGAACGGCTTAATTCCCAATGTGGTGATCAATACCAACGGCACATCGACCGAATTCACGGTTCGCGGTATCACCAGTGCCAACAATACTGAAATCGGCAATCCAGCGGTCGGCTTCCATCTTGATGGCGTTTATCTTGGCCGCCCCGACGCAGCAGGATTGGCGTTCTTCGATATTGATCGCATCGAAGTGTTACGCGGGCCGCAGGGTACTTTGTGGGGTCGAAACTCTACCGCTGGTGCGATCAACGTAATCACCAACAAGCCAAAAAATAAGCTCGAAGGCGCGTTGATGGTGGATGTTGGCAATTATGATTCAAGGCGCACTGAAGCGATGATTAATGCGCCCGTCACGGAATCATTTGCCATTCGCGCCGCATTGGCCACTGAAAAACATAACGGCTATGTGAAGTCGCAAAACCCCGCTGTCGGTGCAACGACCAACACGGACGATGCTGATAGCGTTGCGGCCCGTCTACATGCGCTCTACCAGCCCAATAAAGATTTCTCGATTTTGCTTAGCGCCGATCAAATGCGTGTGCGCGGCGCAGGCTACGCCACGGTTGCGCTACCATTGGCGGCAACCTCCGGCGCGGCTGGGCGCAGCACCGTGCCTTCGCAGCAAGCCAGTATCGCGAACGATTACGACGGCTATGGCGCGGAAGTTAATTGGACATTCGGCGTTGCGACAGCCACCTACATTGGCTCAAGGCGTGAATCAAACCGTTTTGAATCAAGCTACTCGGCACCAAATTCGGCGCGTACGTTGTTAATTACGAGTCCGGCACAAGTCACACATGAACTTCGTTTGGCCTCGGCGGGCAGCGGCCCGCTTTCATGGGTATTCGGCGCTTATTCATACGAAGAAACCAATAACGTTTTGGGGGCGGCAGATAATGTCAACGGTATTCCGGGTTTGCCGGCTGCGCTACGCGCGAGCCTTCGGTTTATTCAGCCTGATGTTAGAACCAAGGCAACAGCACTTTTCGGTCAGGCCAGCTTTGCGGTAACCGATGCACTTAAGCTGACCGGTGGGCTGCGTTCAACCCGTGACCAATTATCGCGTACTGGCGTCAATACCACGACCATTACGCTTCCATCCGGCACGCCGGTGGCGCCAACTTCAAGAGCCCCCAACGATGCTAGCGTTTCGTCTTCAAAAATAAATTGGCGTTTGGGTGCGGACTACAGCATGGGGAAATCCACGTTGGTGTACGCATCAGCGGCAACCGGGTACAAAGCAGGTGGTTTCTTTGACGGTGTGCGTACCGCGGCGTTTGAAAATACGTTCAAACCGGAAAACGTTACCACCTATGAAATTGGCGCGAAGACGCGTAACGCAGACGGCACCCTGCAAACCAATGTGGCGCTGTTCAAAAGCGACTTCAAAGACTTGCAGGTTTCCTATCGTGGCCCATCGCCCAGCGGTACGGTAGGTTCTTTCATTACGCTGACTCAAAACGCGGCCAAGGCCGCTATTACGGGTGCGGAAATTGAGACGCGCTGGTTGTCACCCATCGGCAGGCTTGATTTGTCGCTCGCATTTCTTGATGCGAAATACGATAGTTTCGATCCGGCCAACGCCAACCCTCGCGTAAACTTCACCGGCAACACACTGGTCAAATCGCCGCGTGTGAGTGGCAATCTGGCCTACCAATATAGCTGGTATGTATTGAACGGCGATATTACGGCGCGTGCGTCGGTGTTCTATACCGATAAATATTATTTGCAGCCGGCTAATATAGATTCGACCTCACAACCGTCGTACACCCGCACGGATCTAAGTGCCACGTATACCGCCGATAAAGAGGTCTGGTATGTGCAAACCTATGTGAAGAACCTTGAGAATAAAAACGTGATTGCGGGCTTGGGCGGATTGACTGCGCCAAATGCATTTTTAGCCCCGCCGCGCACATATGGTATTCGTGTCGGTTATAAGTTTTAGTGGGTTCGTTTTAGATATTGAGTATTACGTCAGTGCCTTTGCTTTGAATACAAAGTAAAGGCACTGCAACAACCATTGTTGCCTATGAATTCGCATACCGAAAAATCGCCTCTCACCACACCCGCCACGTCCACCAAACCAATGACGCTGTGGCAAAAAATCGCTTTCGGCGTAGGTGATTTTGGCGGCAATCTTTTTTGGACGACGACCAATCTTTATTTGTTGTACTACTACACCGATGTGCTCAAGATCAACCCGGCGATTGCGGGTCTCATCTATTTAGCGAGTATGTTTTGGGACGGTATTGCCGATCCGATCATGGGGGTTATCGCGAGCCGTACCCGTACTCGCTGGGGACGTTATCGCCCCTACCTTATTTGGGCGGCGATTCCGACGGGCTTAAGTTATATGCTGCTGTTCTACCCGCTCACGCCCGGCACGACTTCGGCGGTGTGGTTTGCCTTGATCTTTCATACGCTTTTTCGCACCACCTTTACCGTGCTGGGTATTCCCTACGGCTCGTTGATGGCGACATTAACAGCAGATTCGCGCGAGCGCTCCGAGCTCGCCGCAGCGCGCATGGTGTTTGCCACCCTTGGTGCGCTATTTGTGGCTGCGTTGACACTACCGCTGGTGGCAAAATTTGGCGGTAGCGATCGCCAGCTCGGATTTTTGCTCGTCGCCACTGGCTACGCCGTGGTGGGCTCGGCGATGTTTATGCTGACGGCCGCGTTCACACGAGAGCGCGTTGCCGACCCCCATGAGGTGTTATTTCGGTGGCGCGATATTTGGTATTTGCTCAAGCGCAATACGGCGTTTCAACGTTTGGCGCTGGCCATCACGCTGTTCTCGATCGGCTCAACGGTCGCGACCAAAACACTGGTGTATGTATTCAAATATAACTATGACGCGCCCGAGAAAGTCAGTGCCGGATTGGGCGTCTATATATTGATGGTGTCGGTGTTTACGCTGGCCTGGATGTGGGTAGGAAAAAGATTTTCAAAGCAACAAGCCTGGATTTATGGTGCTAGCGTCAACATTATTTCCTGGGCAGCAATTTGGCTGATAGCACCGACGACAACCGGTGGTTTAATCGCCTTGCTGGCGCTCGCAGGCATCGGCGCTGCCGCGATTCCGGTGACATTTTGGGCGATGATTCCTGATACGGTTGAATATAGTGAAGTCACCACCCGAATTCGCGCGGAAGGGTTTTGGTTCGGCATGATTGCGCTTACGCAAAAAGTCGCTCTGGGTGTCGGGGTGGGATTTGTCGGGCTTAGCCTCGATTGGATTGGCTATGTTGCCGAAGTTAAACAGTCTGCCGAAACGCTCCACGGGCTTTTGTTTGTAATGGCTTTCCCGCCCGTGATACTGGGCATCTTAAGTGTGGTTGTTATTGCCAAATATCCTATTAACCACGCTTATCACGCGCGCTTGGTTAATATCATCGCTCGACGTCGTGTCAAAAAATCTGCGATATAAATAATTTACCAAGTCACAAATTAGGCCCTTGCCATGCTGGAAAAACTTGCTTTTGCCCCGTTCAATCTCGCTGCCGATGACATTGCATGGGTGAAAAAAACGCGTGATGCGCTCACCACAGAGAGAAAAATCGCGCAAATTTTTTGCTCAATGTCGCTGCGCGATGACCCAGCTGCCATCGGTGATATCGTAAGCCGTCAGCCCGGTGGCGTATTGCGCTATATGGGGCCTAATCTGGACGCGGCCTGGCAGGCAACCCGTAGCGCAATCGAAGCGAGTGAGATTCCGTTGCTGATCGCGGGCGACCTCGAAGGCGGCGCATACGGTCAGCCGTATTTTTCGCCGGTGTTAAATCAGATTGGTGTGGCCGCGTGTAACGATCCTGCGCTAAGCGAAGGCATCGCCGACGTGCTTGCGCGTGAAGGAGCCGCAATGGGCTACAACTGGTCCTTCACGCCGGTCGTGGACATTAACGCCAAGTTCCGCTCGGCCATTGTCGGCACGCGATCCTACGGCTCGAACGTGGAGACGATCATTCGCGAGGCAACCGCACATATCCAATCGCTGCAAAAAAATGGCGTTGCGGCCACCGCTAAACATTGGCCGGGCGAGGGCTATGATGATCGCGATCAGCATTTGGTGACCACGATCAATCCGCTCAGCTTTGACGAATGGGAAAAAAGCTTTGGTCGAATTTATCGCAGCATGATAAATACCGGCGTCATGTCGGTCATGTCCGCGCATATTGCACTGCCATCGTGGGTGCGAAAAAAGTTTCCCGATGCAGGTTTGGAAGCGTTCCGCCCTGCCTCCGCTTCCAAATTATTGAATCAGGATTTATTGCGCGGCGAGCTTGGATTCAATGGTTTGATCGTCTCGGACGCCACGCCGATGGCAGGTTTTTCGAGCTGGGCGGATCGCGAAACGATGGTGCCTGAAGTGATCGAAAACGGTTGCGATATGTTCCTTTTTGGGTTACCCGACCAGCGTGACATTGGCCTATTGATGAGAGGGTTGCGCGAAGGCAGGCTTACCGAGCAGCGTTTGGAAGAGGCGGTCACGCGTGTATTAGGCTTGAAAGCGGCGCTGGGATTACATAAAAAAACGCTCGATGAATTATTGCCGCCACTGGAGAAGGTCCGCGCCACGCTTAGGTCTACAGGCAATTTGGCGATGACTAAAAAGGCGGCGCAGAAAACCATCACACTCATCAAAGACGTGAACGCAACGCTGCCGCTCACGCTCGCGAAACACAAACGCGTTGTCGTTATTACTGAAGGCATTCGCCCGCTGCTCCCGGGGGGTGATGCGCGCACGCTAGATGCCGTCAGCGACGGCTTACGCGCGCGTGGTTTTGAGGTGCGGCATTACGATGCTACACAGCCACCGCCAACCCATGCCGATACGGATCTCGTGCTGTATTTGATCGCACAAGAATCGATGTTTTCGTTGGCGCATATTTATATTGATTGGGCCAAACTGCATGGCGGATTATTCCAGGCGCTGATGCGGTTTTGGCACGATGTACCAACCGTAATGGTTTCATTTGGCCAAATGTATTATCTCTATGATGCGCCCCGCGTGCCCGCCTACATCAATGCCTATACCGCACTACCATGCGTGCAAGAAGCGTTGGTCGCGAAGCTAGTCGGCGAGAAATCGTTTGAAGGGCACAGCCCGGTAGACGCTTTTTGTGGGCTCGAAGACGCGAGGTATTAAGTCTGCTGGCTATAAAACCTGGTCCCGGCTTGTTAGCCAGCATATGGAAATGTGGGTTAGGCAAGAGGCAAGGCCCATACTGGTACTGAGTGTGAATCAACTTTGCGCTGCGAATAAGGTTGAATTTATTTTTTTAAATGATCCAAAGATTCAAGGCATTAAGCTTAGATAAGACGTGATAAAAACTTACATGTGAGGTTTAAGTGAGGACTACATTTAGAGCAATTACATCTATCGCGCTACTTTCAGGGTGTTCCTGTTTGTTTGCGACGACCCAGCAGTATGGTTGGATTCCTATGGTTGGCAGTCTAAAGCTCGCGAAAGGACCGCTTGGGGAAGAGAATTTGGCAAACCCGGAGTTTGACCGAATAGTGGTGGTTATAGAAGGTACCGCTGCGGAAAAAATCTATAACAGCAGCAAGTCAGCTAAGAATTCTGGAGCCTGCGCGGAGAAGGGCACCACATATAAACAAATTGGTAATGTCGTATGCATCCAGCGACTGAAAAAATATAGCTGCGACTTTGCTGTCGTTGATGGTTTGAAGGTAGAGCCTGGGCTACCTTGCTGATAACAGTTAATGGGGTCTTTCATTGTCATATTTGGCATTTATGCTATTCCGTTTTTAAAGAAAAGCTGGGATCAGGGCCCATCAATATTTATTTGAACGCTAGTACCCACGGCCGTCTTTAGCCATTTATGCCCCAAAACACCCGCCAATTAACGAGTTTAAATTTTAAATCGAACGATGGCGCATAAGAAATCCAGAAGAAAAAAGCAAAACGCATCAATGGGTACGCGCTACAGGCACCGCTAGCGACTATGTGAAGTCATCCTCGCCAACGGCGACGCAGTACTCACCCCCGGCTCATCACTATGCGCACCTTGCGGTAACGCGAGCGCAGCTTTGGCTTCGCCGGATTCATCGAGTCGCTCATCGGCCTGACCGCCCAGCATGGCGATGCCTTCGGGGTTGCGGCGCATGGCCACACCAACCGCGAGAATGTCGATAACCAGCAAATGCAGAATGCGGCTGATCATCGGTAAATGTGTTGATACATCTTCGACGTGATCGACGATTAACGCGACATCGGCTTTGCGTGCCAGCGGTGATTGGCTGGCGGTGATGGCGATGATGGATGCGCCGCGTTCGCGGGCTTTTTCGACGACTTCCAAAAGTTCCGGCAGGCGACCGCTGCTGCTGATGATCACGGCTACGTCGCGCGGTTTTAGCACAGCAGCGGCGAGTAACTGTAAGCGAGGATCGGTATACGCTGCACTAGAAATACCGAATCGCAAAAATTTGAATTGTGCATCTTGCGCGACTGCGCCGTAATGCCCGATGGCGTAGAACTCAACGCGATTGGCGTTGTTTAGTAACTCAATCGCGCGATCAATCATGTCGCGATTTAGCTGGCTGCGAACTTGCAGAATTGCGGACGCAGTATTGCCGAGCACTTTCACGCCGAGCTCGACCATTGAATCATCTTTGGTCACTTGGCTATGCGTGACCGGCACGGTGCCGGTGAGGCCGGAAGCCAGACGCAATTTGAAATCAGATAAACCTTCACAGCCCATAGATCGGCAGAAGCGAATTACGGTGGGTTGGCTCACGCCAGCGGCGCGCGCAATCTCGGTAATCGGGTCATTCAATGCGGCTCGTGGGTGCGCGAGAACATGTTCAGCCACGCGCAGTTCAGCACGCGAAAGCTCATTGCGCGCGCGCCTGATTTGTCCCAGGATCGCGGAGCCGGGCGAAGTTTCGAACGTGCGCAATTGCGCTTCGAGAATTGCAGAGGCGCCCGTAAATGTAGCGTGTTCGGCGGTAATGACGTAGGTCGGAATCGCCGCGACATAATTGCTGAATCGTCCCTTGTCTTCGAACCGTTTGCGAAACGGTGAGCGATCAAAATACGCGCCCAAACGCGGCACGATGCCGCCGCCAATGTAGATTCCACCAAGCGCGCCAAGTGTCACCGCGAGGTTGGCCGCCGCGGTGCCGAGCAATGCGCAAAATACTTCGAGCGTGCTTTCGCAAATGGGATCGTGCGCATCCAATGCAAGTTGAGTAATCTCTGGCGCGGACAAATTTTTTGATGGCGCACCCGCATGTTCAGCTAATGCGCGATACATCAATTCGAGCCCTGGGCCTGACAGCAAACGCTCAAACGAGATATGGTCGAATTGTTTCCAGCCATAGCGCAGCACCGCGATCTCGCGCTCATCGCGCGGCGAAAAACTGGTGTGACCACCTTCAGAGCCGAGCGACGTCCAGCCGTCACCTGCGGGGATTAACCCCGATACGCCTAAGCCACTGCCGGAGCCGAGCAAGCCGATTACACTTTGTTTTTTTGCTTCGCCGCCACCGATTTGGCGCACTTCGTTTCCGCTCAGGCGCGGCAGTGCCATCGCAAGTGCGGTGAAATCATTCACCACCACCAGCGTGTCCAGACCGAGTTTCTGGCGCATCTGCTCAATTGAAAATTGCCAATGATAATTGGTCATGCGCACCTGATCGCCATCGACCGGATTCGCAATCGCAATCGCAGCGTGCTCGATTCGGGTGGCGGTAAATACGGCAGGCAGACCAGCTAGATAGGCGCTCACCGCCGCATGAAAATCGGCGTGCTCGGCGCACAGCAAAGATTCGATATGCGTAAACTCAGATTGCGATATCTCAAGCGCAAATCGCGCATAAGTGCCGCCGATATCGGCGATGAGCCTGGGGCTGTTAAAAGGGGTCATGAGCTACTTTAATCTCTTTGGGTTTAATTCCCCGCCGCTTGCGGCGTCATAATTGTAGGGTAGGCAAAGCAACACGTGCCCACGGATGCATCACGACATACACGTGGGCAGATGAAGCCTGCCCACCCTACGAGCCGCGTTTGTTGAATCAGAGACGCCACAGCGTTAACCCGCGCGCGGCAACAGCATCACGATCAAGCGCTGATTTAACGTCGATCACCACGCCGCCCGGCTTCACTTTTGCGAATAGTTTTTCCAGTGGCAATGAGAGATAACTTTTATGCGCCACCGCGAGCACCAGCACTTCGGCGACAGGCAAATTGTCCCATTCGGTAAGTGGCGTTTGATAATGCTCAACACACTCGTGCGAGTTGGCATGCGGATCGTGGATCAATACCGATTGCCCGTAAGCTTTTAATTCGTTAATGATGTCGATCACTTTGGTGTTGCGCAAATCAGGACAATCTTCTTTAAACGTCATGCCGAGCACGTTGACGTTGCTTGCCGTCAGCTTGCCGAAAGTACGCACCATGGTTTTAATCGTCTGCTCGGCAACATATGCGCCCATGCTGTCGTTAATGCGACGACCAGAGAGGATCACTTCCGGATGATGACCAAATTTTTCGGCTTGATAGGTGAGGTAATACGGATCAACACCGATGCAATGTCCACCGACGAGGCCTGGTTTGAATTTAAGAAAATTCCATTTGGTGCCCGCGGCATCAAGCACTTCTTTAGTATCCAGCCCCATTTTGTTGAAAATTACGGCGAGCTCGTTCATGAGCGCGATATTCAAATCGCGCTGCGTATTCTCAATTACTTTCGCGGCCTCGGCCACGCGAATGCTGGACGCGCGATATACGCCTGCGGTCACAACGGAGGCGTAAAGATTAGCCACGGCTTCCAAGGTCTCCGGCGTGTCGCCGGATACTACTTTGATGATTTTGGTGATGGTATGTTCTTTATCGCCCGGGTTAATCCGCTCTGGCGAATAGCCGACAAAAAAGCCATCTTTCCACTTCATGCCCGACGCTTTTTCCAATTCGGGAATGCAGACTTCTTCAGTCGCGCCAGGGTAAACAGTGGATTCGTAAACGATAATTGCGCCGCGTTTTAGATGCGGGCCGATTGCTCTACTGGCGCTGATCAACGGGCCAAAGTCAGGTAGCCGGGCATCGTTCACCGGTGTCGGCACGGCGATGACGATAATGTCAGCGGCTTTTAAGTCAGACACATCGGTGGTGACTTTAAGGTGCGTTGACGCTCGCAGATTTGCCTCGGAAACTTCGTCGGTCGGATCATGAAAATTTCGATAATGCGCGACTTTTTCTTCAGATAAGTCGAAGCCGACAGTAGGGCCCGCTTTGCCAAATTCAACAGCCAGCGGCAGACCCACATAACCGAGTCCCACGATCCCTACCACCCCAACAGTATTTTTCAAGCGCGCTCTCCGAATTGCATGTGCGGGGTATCCCGCTTAATGATAGTAGCTTCGATACCAGTCGACGAATTTTGCGATACCGGTTTCGACCTCGGTTTTAGGTCGAAAGTCCACGGCGTTCTGCAGTCGCGATACATCCGCTGCCGTGGCGGGTACATCACCCGGCTGCATGGGCAGCATGTCCATTTTGGCCTTCTTGCCGAGGCAATCTTCGAGCGCGTTGATATAGCGCATGAGCTGAACGGGGTTATTGTTGCCAATGTTAAAAATGCGGTAGGGCGCATAGCTGATCGCCGGGTTTGGGCTGTCGCCCGACCAAGTGGGATCGGGGACTGCGGTTGCGTCAACGACGCGAACAACGCCCTCAACGATGTCGTCAATATAGGTAAAATCGCGGACCATGTTGCCGTGGTTAAAGACTTGGATCGGTTCGTCTGCGAGGATCGCTTTGGTGAATTTGAACAACGCCATGTCGGGCCTGCCCCACGGTCCATACACCGTAAAAAAGCGCAGTCCGGTGCAGGGTAGCTGGAATAAATTGGCGTAGCTGTGCGCCATCAACTCGTTCGCTTTTTTGGTCGCTGCATATAGCGATAACGGGTGATCCACATTGTCATCTTCAGACAGTGGCAGGCGCGTATTGGCACCGTACACGGAGCTTGAGGACGCGAACACAAAATGCTTCACGCTGGTGTGCCGAGCACCTTCAATTAAATTGATAAATCCGACGATATTCGCGTCGATGTAAGCGTGTGGATTGGTTATTGAATAACGAACTCCCGCCTGAGCCGCCAAATTAACGACTGCATCGAATTTCTGTTCTTCAAACAATGCCTGAACATCCGACCTATGGGTGATGTCAAGCTTTCGAAAGCTAAATTTTGCATCAGCTGGAAAGCGCTTGAGCCGATTTTCCTTCAGCTTGACGTCGTAGTAATCATTCAGGTTATCAATGCCGACAACTGAATCGCCGCGAGCGAGTAGGCGTAGCGCGAGGTGATGGCCAATAAAGCCAGCCACGCCAGTGACGAGTACATGCATTTATTTGTCTTAAAAAGTTAGAGTGTCTAAATCCAAGCCCATATAAGTATGAATGAATATTTACTTGTCTGGTAGCTGCAAACGATTGGAGTGGCGCTTGCGCGTTCGTTTGGTCGACGACTGCATGCGTCGCGGGCGCATGCCTCGCCTCAGACAAACATTTTTTGTCGTTGAGTGACGGGTTCAGGGGGCTTTTCACGTCTACATAGATAAGGAAGTGGATTGGCGGTTTTTTGGCTTTCCACAGCCATCCCCCGATTGCGGTATTAACGCAATTCGATGCTTGCGATAAATTGAACAGGTGCAGGACGTCATGAATCATGAAGCTAGGTCGTACTGTCGCGGCACTTAATTGGACAAAATGACAACAAGTGTGAACTGGTTCATAGAATCGCGCGGTGGCAACGAATATATTTCTTATGTAACTGGAAATTACAGTCTCAAAATTAGTATATTGATAGTAGAACAGGCTGTAAGTATCGAGCTTTAATCATTGAGCCGACGCTAAACAGCCCAATGCACGGCGTACTTTTAGTGACCGGAGTGTCTTTGTCACAACCAATGGTTCAAAGGTTGTTTCAATGAAGTAACAAAAACAGAGACGCGTTTTTCGAAAGACGGAGACGGTATCCACGTTGACCTTCGGATGTCGCGGTAGACAAACAAATGGCAAGTCGCTTTTTATGCAAAACGTGCGAAGCGAAACTTGTTTCTGAGCTTACAAGCTTAAGAAGACTGATTGTTGGGGGGTAATAAATGGTTCGCCTTTTTAGTCACTATTTTCCATTGGGAACACTGTTGCTGGTGACAATGGATGCTATCTGTCTGTTGTTGGCAGACTTATTTGGGCTAATGATGCTCAACAACGGCGTGGGTTACGAGGCTGCAGATGTGATCCCAGGCGCGATCGCGTTCGTCGGCCTAATGCTGATGTTTAGCGGTGCCCTTGGTCTTTATTCTGATCACCCTGCCGATGATTTCTGGCTATTCGCAGGCCGATTGATGTTTCCGCTGTTGGTAGGTCTGCCTGTTCTGCACTGGATCATGTATCGGTTGCCGGATGGCGGTGTTTCGGTCACCGCGCTTGCCGGTGCGCTGTTATTTGGTTTTGCAGGCAGACTCGCCATATTTTCTTTTAGCAGAGCCTCGGCGTCGTTCACGACTCGTCGCGTAATGGTGCTTGGCGTCGGCGACGACGCAAATCTCGTAAAAGAGACGTTGGAAAAATCGCGTATTCCTGGCTTGTTCATTGTCGGTTTTTATTCGCCGTACGCAGATGGCACCATGACGTCGATGTTGCCGCCAAACAAAATTTTGCTGCCAACCACCTCGATTACCGACACGGCACGCCAGCTGAACGTAAACGAAATCGTGATCGCGATGCGCGAACGCCGCGGCGGCGGCTTGCCTTTGGCCGAGCTGCTGAACTGCAAGCTGAGTGGTATTAAGGTGACTGATTTCTCATCATTTTTCGAAAACTATAAAAGCCGCGTAAGAATTGATTTGTTGCGTGAGAGCTGGTTTATTTTTGGCGATGGTTTCCGCCAGGGATGGACACGTATGCTTGTGAAACGGACATTTGACATTGTTGCGAGCGCCGCTTTGTTTATAATTAGTTTGCCGGTGATGATCATCGCCGCGGTCGCAGTCAAACTGGAAAGCCATGGTCCCATTATTTATCGCCAATCGCGTGTTGGTCTGGGTGGTAAACCATTTGATGTGCTGAAATTCAGAAGCATGCGTGCTGATGCCGAGCGCGATGGGACGCCGCAGTGGGCACAGCGCGGCGACTCACGGGTAACGCGGGTTGGCCACTTTATGCGACTGACACGAATCGATGAGCTACCGCAACTATTCAGCGTGCTCGCAGGCCAGATGAGTTTGGTCGGCCCGCGTCCAGAGCGCCCATACTTTGTTGAGCAGATCGCTGAGAAAGTGCCGTTTTACGCAGCGCGCCACAGCGTGAAACCGGGTGTTACCGGCTGGGCGCAGGTGCGACATCACTACGGTGCCTCGGTGGAGGATGCTTCAGACAAGCTGGAATATGACCTTTTCTACGTCAAGAACCACACGCTGTTCTTTGATATTCTGATTCTGTTTTATTCCGTTAAGGTTGTGCTGACCGCGCAGGGGTCGCGTTAAGCGCAAATAGCCCTGCTGGTGGCGCGATTACGGGATAGACGTTCCTGCAGATTCAGAATATTCTATAGTTTGTTAAGTAATATCTACGAGCCCCGTGATTAAAGTTGCGGGGCTTCGACATTGTTGATTGGGATACCGTTTCTTTGTAAACAATCTGTGAATGACAATCCATGACTGCTTCGGAAGAAATGAGTAGTGGTAGTTCCGAAATGCTGAGCAACGCGCCTAGTATTGAGCTCAGTCTGCTTGATGTTGCGATTGCATCATCCTATCGAGCGAATGGTGCACATCAGAGCACAAGTAAATTCACTACCTGCTCTTCCACGCTGGACCCTGCTCTCACTACAAAAATACAGAGCTTGACTGCCGATGCTGGCTGGGCAGACGACTCGGTTTACATGGCTGCTTGGTTGCTTGTGCAGGATCGCGTATTGGGCCAATCACAGGTGCGGTTGAATCAATTTCTTGAGACCGCCAACCATTATTCTCTTCATACGATAAACGCCAAATCAGCTTTTCGCGCATTAGTAGAAACTGTTGATCGCGAATGCGGGCGTTCGTTTGCATCTCCGGCAGAGTCAGTAACCGGGGTTGTTGCACTGGATCATCTCTGGTTTTCGCGTGGATCCTCTGGCAAAAATACAGCTACCTCTGCGCCGCTCAAAATCAGCGTTGATGTGACCGCACAATCGGAGAATGTATTCCGAACCGATATCGTCATCGCGTTTTCTGAGGCGGTATTTTCCAGCGCGATAGTGGACTCACTATTGGATTGCATGATTGAAGTATTGCAAGCGTTCGCGCAATCACCGCAAATATTGATTGGCGATATTGATGTTCTGGGTAGTGTGGGGCGGAAAAAAATAGGCTTTCAAGCGACTTCAGTTGCGCCAACTCAGCAAGTCGATTCTTCGCTGTCGATTGTCTCGGTGTTTGCCGAGCAAGTGAAAAAACATGGTGAAAAAACTGCGTTGACATGGACGAGCGACGGCGCGGTTCACAAATTATCGTATCGCGAACTTGATCATGGCTCGGATGCTGTCGCGCAGAAACTCATCGCCAACTGTTGCAAGCGGGATTCGGTTGTTGCGATAGCCTTGGATCGCTCTCAACATGCCATTGTGGTACTTCTGGGGATATTGAAGATCGGTGCAGCCTATTTGCCGATTGATCTCAAATATCCTAAAGACCGCATCGCATTTATGCTGGACGATGCAGCGATCTCGCACGTGGTGACGAGTGCAAACGTGCGAGCAATTTTTCCAAAATCCATCGCCATGATCGATGTCGCCGAGCTTACGGCGCATCAGTCCGCAAGTAGATTTAAAATCGATACTTCCCAGATTGCGATTGATGGCAAAGCACTCGCCTATGTCATGTACACATCGGGTTCGACGGGCGAGCCCAAAGGCATCGAAATTTGCCATCGTTCGATCATTCGCTTGGTGCGCAATGTGGATTATGTGCGGCTTGGTGCAGATGATGTTTTTTTGCATGCCGCCCCGTTGGGCTTTGATGCCTCGACACTGGAAATTTGGGGGCCGTTGCTCAATGGCGGCACCTGCGCGATCTACACGGAAACGGTGCCGACCGGTGCGGGGCTCGCGCAATCAATCGCTGAGCACGGTGTGTCCAGCGCGTGGCTTACTGCGGCGCTATTCAATGCGATCGTCGATGACGATGCAACATGTTTGCGTGGTTTAAATCAGCTATTGATTGGTGGCGAGGCCTTGTCAGTGCCGCATGTGATGCGGGCCTTAAAAGCATTGCCCGACACAACCATTGTCAATGGCTACGGCCCCACCGAATGCACTACGTTCACTGCGACGTATCGCATTCCACGCGATCTGCCCGCCGATATTCGCTCCATTCCGATTGGCAAGCCGATTTCGCAAACCCCTGTTTACATCGTCAACCAGCGTCTTGAACAAGTACCAATGGGTGTTGTTGGTGAGCTGTGCGTAGGCGGACCCGGTGTGGCGCGCGGATACCTGCGACGCCGCGAGCTTAATCAAGAACGCTTTGTGCCGAATCCATTTTCTGCCACTTCAGAATTGCTGTATCGCACCGGCGATCTCGTGCGCTATCTGCCCGATGGCAATATTGAGTTTATTGGCAGACGCGATGGGCAAATCAAGATTCGTGGCTTTCGTATTGAAGTGGGCGAGATTGAAGCCGCGCTGGCGAAACATTCCCAGGTGCAGGCGTGTGCGGTTGTTGCCCGTCGTGATCGGCCGGGCGACGCAAGGCTCGTTGCCTATGTTGTGCCGCGCTCAAAAACCATTTCTGCCGCTGCACTGCGCGCGCATTTGCATGCCGAACTGCCGGATTTTATGGTGCCGAGCGCGTACGTCTCGCTAACTGCATTCCCGGTGACCACAAATGGTAAGCTGGATCGTCGCGCATTGCCCGCGCCAGAAAATAAACGCCCAGAACTTGCGCAACCTTTCGCAGCGGCAGTCACGGCAACTGAAGAACGCATCTGCCAACTTTTTGCGGACTTGCTTGGCATTGACCGCGTGGGTCGACTCGATAATTTTTTCGAGTTAGGTGGAAGCTCGTTGCTGGTGATGCAAGCGCTCTCCCGCCTTAAAAAGACGCAAGATAGCAAAGCAAATCGATTAAGCTCAACCGTGTTTTTCAGCGATCCGACCCCGGCCGCCATCGCTGTAGTTCTTGATCAATCCAATGAGAGTGCGATTGCTGATAATCGTTTGGTACGCGCGCGGCCAGCGCATCAGCAGTCTGATCATCATGCACAAAATGAGCCGATTGCAATCATCGCGATGACCGGTCGTTTTCCCGGTGCCGCATCGGTTGAAGCGCTGTGGGAAAACCTTTGCGCGAGCAAGGAATCGATTACATTTTTTCGCGACGATGAAATAGATTCATCCATCCCGTCCGCGTTGCGTAACGATGCGGATTACGTCAAAGCGCGCGGTGTTATTGATGATGTTGAAATGTTTGACGCTGCATTCTTCGGCATCTCGCCCAAAGAAGCAGAGTTGATGGATCCGCAACAACGCATCTTCATGGAGCTGTGTTGGGAATGCCTCGAGCGTGGCGGCTATTCGCCCGATACTTGTCCTGGGCCGGTTGGTGTTTTTGGCGGCATGTATAACGCGACCTATTTTCAGAAACACGTTTCGCGTTACCCGGAGCGCATTAATGCACTCGGTGAATTTCAGGTCATGCTGGCGAACGAAAAGGATTACATCACCACCCGCGTCGCGAATCGGCTCAACCTCACCGGCCCGGCGGTGAGTGTGCATACCGCGTGCTCAACTTCGTTGGTCGCGATTGCGCAGGCGATGATTAATTTGCGCAGTGGTCAGTGCGATATGGCGCTCGCCGGTGGCGCGTCAATTACCTGCCCGCCCCGCAGCGGCTATTTATATCAAGATGGCGCGATGCTTTCGCCGGATGGCCACACACGCACATTCGACGCGAATGCACGCGGAACCGTTTTCAGCGACGGCGCAGCGGTCGTTCTGCTCAAACGTTTGTCCGGTGCGATTGCCGACGGTGATCCAATTTATGCGGTGATCAAAGGTGCCGCGATTAATAATGACGGTGGTGCCAAGGCAAGTTTTACCGCGCCCAGCGTCGATGGACAAGCTGCCGTGATTGCCGCCGCACATGACGACGCAGGGGTCGATGCCAGAAGTATCAGTTACGTCGAAGCGCACGGCACGGCCACGCCGCTGGGCGATCCTGTTGAATTGGCCGCACTGACTAAAGCATTCAAACGCCATACCAACGACAATGGTTTTTGCAAAATCGGTTCTATCAAAAGTAATCTGGGTCATCTGGTTATCGCCGCTGGTGCGACCGGCGTGATCAAGACAGCGCTGGCACTTTCCAAACAGTCATTGCCTGCCAGCTTGCATTTCGATGCGCCTAATCCTGAACTGGATTTGCCTAACAGTCCCTTTGTTGTTAACCATCAGAGCACCGCGTGGATGAGAAGTGAAGTACCACGACGCGCGGGTGTGAGTTCGTTCGGTGTCGGCGGTACCAATGCCCATGCGGTTCTCGAAGAAGCGCCATTGCGTGAGACATCAGATGTTGCGATAGGGCCGCAATTATTTATGTTGTCAGCTCGCACGCCCACCGCACTCGCGAGCAGCGTTGAGCGAATGGCTATGCATGTTGATGCACATGCTGATGGCAATTTGGCGGATGTTGTCTACACGCTTCGTGTCGGGCGAAAAGCATTTACAAACCGGGCGTGTGTGGTGGCGAGTACGGCAGCGGACACGATCACAGCGCTTCGCGAAACCGAGTCGCCGCGAAAAGTGGCAGGCGTGGTCGGTGCGAAAACACCCGATGTCGTGTTTATGTTTCCAGGCCAAAGCGCGCAATATATTTCGATGGGCGCGTCTTTGTATGAGCACGAACCTGCGTTTCGCGTGGCGTTTGATGATTGTCTAAAAGCGTTTGACGAACCCGCGCGCAGTCAACGTAAAGCAAACATATTTTCGACAGCTGCTGACGCATTGACCGCAACGTCAGTCACCCAGCCTGCACTTTTTTGCATTGAATATGCGCTGGCGCAATATTGGTTAAGCCTTGGCGTGCGGCCAACTGCGCTGATTGGGCATAGCGTGGGCGAGTTTGTGGCAGCAACAATAGCGGGTGTGTTTTCACTGCATGATGCAATGCGCTTGGTAGCGCTTCGTGGGCAGCTTATGCAAGCGCAGCCTGCAGGAGCAATGCTGGCGGTACGCGCGGGTGTGAACGTGGTTCAACAGCGTTTATCACCCCCTAATTTTTCTTCGCTATGCATTGCCGCAGAAAATAGCCCAAGCCTGTGCGTGGTCGCTGGGTCGCTTGATGCGGTTGAAGCGTTGAAAGTTACGCTGGAAAAAGATGGCATCATTTCGCGTCAATTGCAAACATCGCATGCGTTTCACTCCGCCATGATGGATGCGGCGGTGGCACCGTTCGAAGCAGAAGTTCGCAAGCTGCATTTATCGCCTGCTTTTGTGCCGATTTTCTCAACGGTGACTGGCAAACTTTTATCAGCCGAGAATGCCTGCGATCCGCATTACTGGGCGATGCATTTACGTGAACCTGTACGCTTCTCGCCAGCGTTGATTGAAACGCTCGAAATTGCCGGTGAAAAAAATCCGCTGCTACTGCTCGAAGTCGGCCCGCGTGCGTCACTCACCACGCTCGCTCGTCAGCATTCCGCTTCCATGCAGCGCACGCATACGGCGACAGCGAGTCTCGCCGATGCCGTTGATCGCGAACGCGAAAGTTTATTGCTGGCGGTGGGACGTCTCTGGACAATGGGTGTTCCCATGCAGCTTGATGCGCTTGATCGGCGTGCACGCAAGCATCGCGTTTTACTACCCACCTATCCGTTTGAGCGGCAACGTTTTTGGCTGGATGCACCACCCGCACCAATCGCGCTGCCTGTGCAACAGCAACCAGCCGCACCCATTTCCTCTTCTCTTTCAATACCACTACCACCAGTCTTCGCAGAACCTGCAAAGCCCATGGAGCAATCAATGATTACCACACCCGCCCAAAGCCGCGTTCCGGCACTTCTCGCGCAATTGCGAACGATGCTCGAAGATACATCCGGGGTCGATCTCGCCGAGGCAGATGGATCAGCGCCCTTTATTGAATTGGGTCTTGATTCGCTTTCGCTGACACAAATTGCGATCCAGTTAAAACAGACTTTCAAGATCAGCATTACGTTTCGTCAGTTGATGGAAAAGTACCGCACGCTTGATGCACTCGCCGCGTTTATCGATGGCGCAATGCCTGCTTCGGTGGCTGCAGCCGCCGCCCCCGCTGCTCCCGCTCTTCCTCAGCCCATGATGGAGGTTCCTGCCATGATTGCCAATCCAGTGTCGTTTGCACCGTCAACAAACAATCCACTCATACAGCAAGTCATTCAGCAGCAAATGCAGTTGATGGCGCAGCAACTTTTGTTATTGCAGGGCGTGTCACCAAACCCCGGACCTGTAACGATTCCTGCGCCCGTAAAAGTCGAGACACAAGGTAGTACAGCTCAAAAAGTTGAGAGTGCTGCCGCCCCAAACCCCGCGCCAGTATTGGCTTCCGAGGCATCACCCTCTGAAGAAAATCCCAACGCACCGATGAAATACGACGTGAAAAAAGCGTTCGGTGCGATTGCGCGCATCTACACCGATGCGGCATCTGACTTGACTGAGCGCCAGCGTGCGCGTCTCGATCAGTTTATGCGTCGCTACATCGCGCGCACCAAGCTGTCCAAGGAATACACCGTTGCGCATCGCCCTCATCTGGCTGATCCGCGCGTTGTGAATGGCTTCCGACCGATGCTCAAAGAAATCATTTATCAGATCGTGATTTCGCGCTCGAAAGGTTCGCGCATGTGGGATCTCGATGGCAACGAATACATCGATGTGTTGAATGGTTTTGGTATGAACATGTTTGGCTGGCAGCCTCAGTTTATAAACGATGCGGTCAAGCACCAGATGGATGAAGGCTATGACATCGGCCCGCAACATCCCCTCGCCGGCGAAGTGGCGAAACTGATTTGTGAAGTCACAGGGCATGATCGTGCGGGTCTTTGCAACACTGGTTCTGAGGCCGTGATGGGCGCGGTGCGCATTGCGCGAACGGTGACAGGACGAAATACGATTGCGCTATTTACCGGTTCGTATCACGGTATTTTTGATGAAGTCATTGTGCGTGCGGCCAAGAAACTTCGTGCGGTGCCGGCTGCGCCTGGCATCATGGCGAGCACCGCGCAAAACGTGTTGGTGCTGGATTACGGCACGCCGGAATCAATGAAAATTTTACGTGAACATGCCGACGATCTCGCGGCGGTTTTGGTGGAGCCCGTGCAAAGCCGTCGCCCCGATTTTCAGCCGCGCGAATTTTTACAGGAGCTGCGCGAAGTCACCAGGCAATCCGGCACGCTGTTGATTTTTGATGAAGTCGTGACCGGATTCCGCTGCCATCCCGGCGGTATCAAGGCGTTGTTCGGTATTGATGCAGATATTTGCACCTATGGAAAAGTCGTCGGTGGCGGTTTCCCGATTGGCGTGATCGCCGGCAAGCGGGAATTCATGGACGCGCTCGATGGCGGTGGCTGGCAGTATGGCGATGATTCGATTCCGACTGTGGGGGTGACTTATTTTGCAGGCACGTTTGTGCGTCATCCCTTGGCACTTGCTGCTGCCAAGGTGGTGCTGGAACATTTGAAACGCGAAGGCCCGGCCTTGCAGGCAAATTTGACGCTTAGTACGACCGCGATGGTCGATGAACTGAATGCGTTTTGCCGTGAAATGGGTGCGCCGATTGTGCTCAAATCATTTGCCTCGGTCTGGAAAACGTTCTTTACCGAAGATCATCCGCTGCAAGATTTGTTATTCGGCATGATGCGCAGTCGCGGCATTCATATTCTCGATAATTTTCCCTGCTTTTTTACCACGGCGCACAGCGTTGACGACATTGCGAAAATTAAAGCTGTGTTTAAGGAGTCCGTGATTGAGCTGCAGGAATCAGGATTTATTCCCAAGCGCAAGGATGCCACGGCGGCCATTTTTGACGCGACCAAGCCACCCGCCCCCGGTGCGCGCATTGGCAAAGATCCGGAAGGTAACGCGGCGTGGTTTGTACCAAATCCGGATAGCCCCGGAAAATACTTGAGACTCGACGCATGAGCACCACCACCGACGCCAAAGCCAAAGCCGCCACATTCGAAGCAGTAGACTATGACCCGTTTGCCGATACGGCGAGTGAGGTCGCACGTGTGGTGCCCACCACTGAGCCACAGCGCGAAGTGTGGCTTGCACACCGATTGAGTCGTGAAGCATCACTTGCCTATAACGAATCGGTGTTGCTGCGTTTTTCCGGCGCACTCGATACAGGCGCGCTAAAAAATGCGCTGAGTGATTTGGTCAACCGGCATGAAGCTTTACGCGCGACCGTATCGGCCGATGGCGCAGAGCTTAGCATTCCCGATGCGGTTGCCGTTAACGTGCCGCTTGTTGCGCTAGATCATTTGCCTCAGGAGAACCAATCTGCGGCGATTCTCGATGCGCAACGTGTCGCCGTCGAGACGCCATTCGATCTCGAGCGCGGGCCGTTGTTCAACGCGCAAATTCTTCGTTTTAGCGCCGCTGAGCATGCGCTCATCATGACGGCGCATCACATCGTTTGTGATGGCTGGTCATTTGGCATATTGGTGCGCGATCTGGCTGCGCTTTATCAGGCTCGCTTGGGTAAGGCTGGTGCTGTGCAAATTACAGCAGCTTCATTTGGCGATTACGCGCTGGCGCAACGGATCGCAAGTGGTGGCGAGCAAGAGCTTGCTGACGAAGCGTATTGGCTGTCGCGCTTCTTTGGCGCTGCGGGTGAAACACCGGTGCTTGATTTGCCCACCGATCAATCGCGCGCGGCGTGGCGAACATTTGCATCAAAGCGCGGAGATTTGGTGATTGATGCTGACCTGCTCGCCGCGGCAAGAAAAGCAGGTTCGCGTCAGGGTGCCAGTCTGTTTGCAACACTGCTGGCCAGCTTTGCTGCGCTGCTGCATCGTGTTTCTGGCGCAAATGATGTGGTGATCGGTGTGCCTTCCGCAGGTCAATCCAGCGATGGTCTTGATACGCTGGTGGGACACTGCGTAAATTTAATGCCGGTGCGTATCGCGGTTGATGCCGCGACACCCATCAGCGCCCTGGTTGCCAGTGCGCAAACCGCTATGCTGGATGCGTCAGAACATCAAGGCTATACCTTCGGCACCCTGCTAAAAAAACTGGCGCTGCCGCGCGACCCCAGCCGACTGCCGCTCGTGAGTGTGATGTTTAATCTCGATCAGGCGCTGGATGCAAACACGGTGGGATTTACAAATCTGAACGTTGATTTTTCGAGTGTGCCGCGCAGTTTTGAAAATTTTGAATTGTTCATCAATGCGGTGCAAGTCAATGGCGGCTTGAAGCTTGAGTGTCAGTACAACTCGGATTTGTTTACCGAGAAGACCATCCAGCGCTGGCTGACGGCCTACGAGAGTCTGCTGCGCGCATTGGCGCAATCGGCAGATACCGAGGTTGGTCGATTGCCTATCGTCAGCGCGCACGACTTGGCACTTATCAATCAGTGGAACAATACCGCGCAATCCTTTTCTCGCGACGCTTGTGTTCATGAACTGTTTCAAAAACACGCGCAACTCACACCCGCACGCGCTGCGTTGCGCTGGGCGGATCAGCGGCTGACATACGGCGAACTAAACGAGCGTGCCAATCGCATCGCGCGCTGTCTGCGCAGTCTGGATGTGGGTTCGGGTTCGTTGGTGGGGCTGCATGTGGATCGCGGCCCGGATACGGTTGCATCGATGTTGGGCATCTTGAAGGCGGGTGCGGCTTATGTGCCACTTGATCCAGCGTACCCGCATGATCGTCTTAAATACATGGTCGAGAATGCGCAATTGGCCGCGCTGGTTACGCATGCATCGATCGCAAATTCACTCGCGTTTCCGCGTGCGAAAACGTTGTCATTGGATGAAGATGCGTCGTTGTTGATGGCGCAATCTTCAGCCGATATTCCGTCCGATGCCAAATCCGCGAAGCCTGAAGATTCTGCCTATGTCATTTACACATCAGGCTCCACCGGCAAGCCGAAAGGTGTGCTGGTGCCTCATCGTGCGGTAGTGAATTTTCTGGAAACGATGGCACGTGAACCGGGCATGAACGCCAACGATCGCATTGTGGCGGTCACCACGTTGTCATTTGATATTGCGGTGAATGAATTATTTTTGCCCTTATCAGTTGGTGCCGAAATTATTCTCGCCAGTCGCGAACAGGCTGGCGATGGCGCACTGCTTTCGAATCTGATCAAGGCAAGTGGCGCGACAACCATGCAGGCCACGCCTGCGACCTGGCGCGTATTGCTTGATTCAGGCTGGCGTGCTCCTGCGAGCGCAAATGGATTTAAGGCACTGTGTGGCGGCGAAGCGCTGACCAATGAATTGGCAAAAAAGTTACTCGATGCCAATGTCGAGCTTTGGAATATGTACGGGCCGACCGAAACCACAGTGTGGTCAACATGCGCCCAAGTGACCGATGCCAAAGCCGCCATTACGATTGGTCATCCCATCGCAAACACATCAATATGGGTGTTAGACGAACAGCGCCAGCCATGCCCGATTGGCGTGCCCGGTGAAATCTGGATTGGTGGCGATGGCGTTACGTTAGGCTATTTGAATAACGCAAGCCTGTCCGCAGAACGGTTTATTGCTGATCCATTTTCAAGCGCTACAAGTGCCACAAGTGCTAAAAGTGCCAAGCTTTATCGCACAGGTGATCGCGGGCGTTGGCGCGAGGGCGGCAATATTGAGCACATGGGTCGCCTCGATTTTCAGGTCAAGGTACGCGGTTATCGAATTGAGTTGGGTGAGATCGAGGCATGCCTTGCTCTAGCCCCCAGTGTTGCCCGCGCGGTGGTGATTGCGCGTGAAGACAAACTGGGCGATGTTCGCCTTGTTGCTTATATCGTTAGTGCGCCGAACGTAAAAACCAATGACGATGCGTTACGCGCACATCTGAAATTATCGTTGCCGGAATACATGATCCCGCAGCATTTTGTAACGCTCCCGCAAATTCCATTGTTGAGCAATGGCAAGGTGGATCGAAAGTCGTTACCAAAGCCTGATGCATCGACCCGCGCCGCGAGTGAATATGTGGCGCCGCGCACTGAGCTTGAAAAAGTAGTGGCTGCTGAAATGGAAGCAACACTAAGCCTGCGTGGTGTGAGCGTTTACGACGACTTTTTTGCACTGGGCGGACATTCTCTGCTGGCAGCCCAGTTGACCTCTCGCCTCAATCGCATCTTTGATAGCAGGCTATCGATGCGTACCCTGTTCGAATCGCCCACCGTAGAGCGTTTGGCGAATGCGATCCAGGCCGGTAAGGCGGTACCGCTGTTACCATCAGTGGCGATTGAGCGACTGGCCGATCAAAGCGTAGCACCCATGTCGCTGATGCAGGAACGATTATGGTTCCTTGAAGAACTTTATCCGAATCGTGTGACCTACAACGCGCCATCCGCGCATCGCTTGATGGGTCGTATAAATGAAAACGCGTTTGATCAGGCATTCAATGAAATGATTCGCCGTCAGCCTGCGTTGCGCACCTGTTTTGAACGCAATGGAAACACGGTGGTGCAGCGTATTCGTGATGATGTGACATGCGCACTTTTCCCTGCTGAAGATTTGTCGCACCTGGCCACAGACGAGCGTGAATCTCATCTGCGTGATCGTCTCGATGAGTTAACCGCCGAGACATTTAATTTGACCGCGGCACCATTGTTTAAAGCGCACATGTTCAAGCTTGGTGGAGAGGAGCATGTGCTGTTTTTCATGGCGCATCATATTATTTGGGATGGCTGGTCGTTTGATTTGTTGTACGACGAAATTTCCGCACTGTATGGCGCGTTTGCCCATGGTCGCGCGAGTCCGCTTAATGCATTGCCATCATTACCATTAAGCTATGGCGATTTCGCCGCGTGGCATCGTAAATGGGTGAACGGCCCGGAATATGCGCAGCAGCTTGCCTTTTGGCGTGGCCGACTTGATCAGCTAAGCAAGTTTCAGGAGCTGCCGACCGATCTGCCGCGTCGTCCCGGCATGTCTGGCGGCGGCAGTACAGAATGGATGACGATAGCAAAATCTAAAATTGATGCGCTGCATGAGGTCGCGCAACGAGCTGGTGCAACGCTTTCGATGACGATGCTTACGGTCTACAGCGTGCTTTTGTATGGCTATGCACGGCAGATGAGTTTGGTGATCGGCATGCCGGTACGCGGTCGCAACATGCCTGAGCTTGAACCGATCATGGGCTATTTCAATAATCTTTTGCCGTTTCAAATCGATATTCAGCCCAACGAAAAATTTGCCGATCTGCTCACTCGCGTTAAATCACGCGTAGTGGAAAGCTTTGCATGCCCCGATGTGCCGCTTGAGCAATTATCAAAAGAGATCAGCGCATCAAGCGGGCGTGCAGCCTCGCTGCTATATCAGGCGTTATTTTCGTTTCAGGATGCACGGCAACGCGTCACGGAATGGGGCGATCTCAAGCACAGTAGCATTCCCTTATTCCAGCATGGTGCGACTGAAGACTTGGGCGTGTGGTTTATGGAGACCGCAGATGGCGTGCAAGGTGGGGTGACTTACAACACGGACATCATCACAGAAGCAACGGCTAAAACGCTTCGTGAACGTTATCTGCAGCTGCTGGATGCCATCATTGCCGATCCTGCGAAAGCCATTGATGTGTTGGTGACATCTCATGTTGCCATGCCTCGCCAAAACGTCACGCCGGTTGAGACAAAGCCAACCGCCAGCCAGGCCGCTGTAAAACCAAGGCCGACATCAGCGCCCGCTACAGAAACTGAAAAGCTGCTGGCTGCAATTTGGTGTAGTGAATTGAAACTATCGGACGTCAGCACCGCAGACAATTTTTTCGATTTAGGTGGACATTCCCTGCTCGCGATGCAAACGATGGCAACGATGGAGGAGAAGACCGGCAAACGGGTTGACCCGCAGAAATTTATTTTCGAAACGCTGGGCCAAATTGCGCGTGCTTACGATGAGGCTGAAGCAGGTGTGAGTGCTAATGCAGGCGAGGCACAAAAGCCTGAGCGGGCAGCAGGTTCAGGTATGTTGGGTCGTCTTTTTGGAGGTTTGAAAGGCGGCAAGAAGGGTTGAAAACATTGCGTTTGCAGGAGCGGATTGCGCAAACAAATTTGGGTGAGCGCGAAATCCATGTTTGGCATCTTGCTTTGGCGGGTGATGTTTTTGATGATGATGCAAATGTCCTGACGGAACCTGATATTGCGCGCGGAAAAAAATTTGTGTTTGAGCGCGATCGCAACCGTTTTTTGCGTAGCCGATATTGCGTCAGAAGTTTATTGGGTGCGTACCTGCAGATGAATCCGCAAGATGTGCCTATTGCGGTCGGCGTGCATGGAAAACCGTTTTTGCCTCCGTCGTGCCGGATGGCGTTTAACCTGAGCCACTCTGGCGATGCTGGCGTGTTTGCAATAGGACGTGTTGCAGGCAATGCAGATATTGAGGATTGCATGAATAACGCTATCGGCATCGACATTGAAGCGATTAGGCAACCCGCCGATATACGACAACTTGCTGCGTCGGTTTTTTCCGCGGTCGAGCTTAAAGAGTTTGGCGCGCTTGCAGACGATGCCTTGAGCCTGCCTTTCTTCACCTGCTGGACTCGCAAGGAAGCCTATCTAAAGGCCATTGGCACAGGACTGATGAGCGAACCGCGATCAATTACGGTGGGGTTGCAGCCGATACGACAACGTTTGAAGCTGACTGATGGCCAGTCCATTGACGTTGCTTCGCTACAGCAAAACAATGACGTCGTGGTATCGCTTGCTGTTATCGGGGGATGGGAAAGCGTCAAAACGTTTGACTATGATTGCATCCGCTGATACGACGCCCTAAAATATTAGGAACAAAATTCTAATAAGCCAACGCAGAAAGTTGACAGCATGACATTACTCACAAGAGCACATCAGGGTGTTGATAACATCGCCGAGTGGCCGCTCATTCGCAATCGTGTTCGTCGCGAATATGACGACGTTTTTGCGGCTAACAAAGATGCGAATTTGTTTCGCGGTGTTTTCGACACATTCGAAGCTGCCGAAGCCAGCGCCCCAGCGACTCGTCCGCTGGGCTACGACAATTCGGCGGCTGCGAGCATGTACATGGATCGCACGCGGAAAACGTATCCAACCGATTATCCAGTCATGTTTTGGTTGCAAAAACTGTTTGCTGAAGGCTGTTCGCAGTTCTATGATTTGGCGGCCATATCGGCGTCAGTTATTACGCTTACCGGCGTTATTTGAACTACCCCGCAACGCTCAAATGGGCGGTACATGATGTGCCGGCGGTGATGGAGCAGGGGCGGCGCGTTGCAGCGGAAAAGGATCGCGATGGATACCTTTCGTTCAGCGATCATTTTCAGGATGCCGACGGGATTGATTTATTAATGGCGCAAGGCTCACTCCAATATTTGCCGGACACCTTGCCAGATCGATTGAAAAAACTTGCCGCACCGCCGCGCCATATCATTTTGAATTTGACGCCCTTGCATGACCGGCTTTCCTATTTCACGTTGCAAAGTATTGGTGCTGCCTTTTGTCCTTATCGGATCACCGCAATTCTTGATTTCACCAAGAGTTTTGAAGCGCTGGGATACAAAATGGTTGACCATTGGAATAACCCGGATAAAAGCTGCCCGATTCCGTTTTATCCTGAGCATTCACTCGACGGCTACCATGGATTTTATTTTTGCCGCGAAGGGTAAATAAAATTTTGCGGTGATAGCACGGTAAAAACAAAAAAAGTATTTCCACGATAACGAAAGTGAAAAGTTGAATCCCATTCGTTTTGGTGCAGCATCAAGACAACTATTTGGTTTGTACCAAGAGCCACTTGCACATGCTGCTCGCGGCGAAAGTATTCTGTTGTGTAATCCGTTTGGCCAGGAGGCGATACGCAGTCATCGTTTGTTCAAGGTGTTGGCTGATCGGCTGTGTCGTGATGGCTTTCATGTTTTGCGCTTTGATTATTTCGGAACCGGTGATTCTGCTGGCAATGATGATGAGGTGAGTATCGCGGGCTTTATAGCCGATCTATTGTTGGCTGATGATGAGTTATTGCGTCGTAGCGGTCGCGCCAAGCGTTCGTGGATTGGTTTAAGGTTGGGTGCCAGTGTAGCGGCAGCGGCGTCAGCAAAAGCTGGTGTCGCACCGCAGCGAATGGTGTTGTGGGAGCCCGTCATTGACGGCACCAATTATCTGGCAGAACTTGAATATGCGCATGATGTTGCACTGGAAGATGCTTATGGTTCGCGCTGCACAACGGATGCCACACTCAAGAGCCAATTCGCGCGCGAATCAGGCAATGAAGTTTTGGGATTTCCGCTCACCGCGATATTTCGTGAGGAGCTGCGCTCATTGTCGCTTGATTCTTTTGCGGCGTCGACCGCGCTGACGGTTGACATCTTCGTGAATGGAGCCGTGCCCATAGCAGCCGGTAGCGAGCCCCAAATAAATTTAGAGCGTCAGTTTCAGTTGCGCGGCATTGAGGCGCGCAGCAAGCTGATTGCCAAACAAATAACTTGGACTGCTGACGAAATGATGAACGCATCAACTGTGCCTGGCGAGGTGCTGCAGCGAATTGCAGGCTGCTTCACAGACAATTCGGCGCAACAAGTATCAGCCACACCCATATGATCGAAAGCTCAATTTCGTTTGGAGAAAATGGCGGTTTGATTGGCACGATAGTCATGCCCACCATGAATAAATCATTGCATGCAAAGACGGGCTTTATTTTTTTTAACGCTGGCGTAGTTCATCGCATTGGCGTTCATCGAACTAATGTCAAGTTAGCCAGGCAGATTGCGTCGCTGGGTATTCCCTCCATCAGATTTGATCTCGCGGGTGTAGGCGATAGTGCCAGGGCTGATGGGCAGCACCCGTTTGCAGAGCAAGCTACCTTGGATGTGCGTGCAGCGATGGATGCACTTGGCGCAGTTACGGGCATTCAGCGATTTGTGTTGTTTGGCGCATGCTCAGGAACGGTTCACAGCTACGCAGCAGCACTGTCTGACGAGCGCATAGTCGGTATCGCGATGTTTGATTCCTACATGTATCCGACGGCGAAATCCCGTGTTAAGCAGTTCATCATTCGTTTAACAGGAGATCGTTCAATCGTGAGTTTTATCAAGCGCACGGTGGCAGTGTCAGGACGCACTTTTCGACATATGTTCGATTACCTGCGGCCCTCAACCGACGCGAAGGCAGCACAGCCTGTACGCGACATTGGATTTTTTGCTCAGCGTCCATCGAAGTCAGAGTTCGCGAATTGCTTAAATATATTGCTCAATCGAGATGTAAAAATTTTATTGATTTATGCGGGCAGTGGTCTTTTGCATTACAACTATGCAAAGCAGTTTAGTGATGCATTCAAGGGCTTTAACATTGCTCATCGGGTTGAGATTGCGTTTTTGCGAGATGCCGATCACACGGCTACCCGGTTGGCCTCGCAGGTGGAGCTGATTGCCTGTGTTGAGCACTGGGTCAGGTGTTTTGCCTTCTCGTCACGAGCGTGAGCAAAACAAAGCTTAACCAAATAGAAACCCTCTTGCTGGTGTGGACGGGCGTTTGTGTCTGTCACTAACTGTCATTGCAGGATTCTGTAATCCCAACATGGTGAGATGATGAAGTTGTTACGCACCCCTTTTTTCCGTGTTGTAGCGATAGCGCTGGCACTATGCCTTTCGCTAGTGATGACACTGCTGATACCGTCTGTTCGTGAGGGCGTACGAGAGGTGTTGCCTGCTCTGTGGATCACGCATATCAATGGATTTCGTCTCGGCTATCGCGCGGACTATGACCTCAAGCTAGCGATGCCGGACGGTATCAAACTTGCGACCAGCCTTTATCTGCCGCAGCCGCGTGAAGAAAAGCGGGCAACTGTATTGATCAGAATGCCGTACAACCGATTAAACAATAAGAGCGCACTGAGTGCGGTTGAGTTTTTTGCGGCTCATGGCTATGCGGTGATGATTCAGGATTTTCGCGGTAAATACGGTTCTGAAGGCGAGTTTATTCCCTATCAATTCGGTACGCGTGATGGCGCGGCGACTCTTGATTGGATTACGCAGCAGCCTTGGTCAAATGGCAAAGTTGGCACCTTTGGTTGCTCGGGGCTGGGCGAAACGCAATATGTTTTGGCGCGCGCAAGACATCCTGCTCATGCAGCCATGATTCCGCTTGGTGCCGGCGGTGCAATGGGTTCTGCGATGGGGCGTTACTCGTATTTTGGTGCTTTTGAGGGTGGCATCTTTCAGCTGGCGAGCGGATTTGGATGGTTCGCTGAAAATGGCGCAAAAAAATCAGGTGCGCTCATGCCAAAAAAATTTGATACGGCAAAAACGCTGGCAACATTGCCCGTTTCGGAAATGGTCAAGCGTGTGCGCGATGAACCCAATGGTTACACCGAATTCGTGACCAAGCCGCTGTTTGACTCGTGGTGGCAGAGTCTCGATTACGTGGCGAAAGGTGATGTTCTGACAACACCTGCACTCATTATCAACACGTGGGGTGATCAGACGCTGGGTGACACACTTGCAGTGGCTGAATTCACCCGCCAAACTGCGCCACGCCAGCATGTTGTGATCGCGCCCGGTAATCATTGTGATCACATTGACAGTGCAGAGCAGGGACGCTTTGGTGAGTTGACAGTGGCTGATGCGATGCAGCCCTATCAGGATTGGTATCTGCGATGGTTTGATTTTTGGTTGCGGGGTCGTGGCGATGGTCTGGCTGGCATGGCTCCCTACACTTTTTATATGATTGGCGAAAATCGTTGGCTGACTGCGTCTGAGTGGCCCCCACAAGCCGCGCTCGTGAATCGTTGGTATCTTGATAGCGATGGTCGAGCAAATAGTCATTTGGGTAACGGCCGGTTGACCCAGGCTGTGCCAATATCATCTAGTGGCCACGACGAATTTCGTTACGACCCAATGAATCCTGTTCCCACACGCGGCGGGCCAATGTGTTGCACAGGTAATCTTGATGATCGCGCCGGGCCGGTCGATCAGCGAGATATTGAAGCGCGAAATGATGTGCTCGTCTACACATCGCCAGCGCTCGCCGTACCGCTGCGAATTGCAGGAAAACTCAGTGCCGTATTGAACGTGTCCTCATCCGCGCGAGATACGGATTTTATTGCGCGTCTGGTGCATGTTTGGCCGGATGGTCGCGCCACCAATATTCAAGAAGGCGCTTTGCGCGCTCGCTACAGGAATGGCGTAGATCGCCCCATTCTATTGGAGCCAGACAAGCGAGTTGAGCTTGTTATCGATATGCGCTCTATTGCTTACCGTGTCCCCGCAGGTCATCGGCTACGACTCGATATAACCAGCTCAAGTTTTCCAAGACTTGAGAGAAATCTGAATACCGGGGGGCGTAATTTTGATGAAGTCGCTGGTGTTGTCGCGACCAATCGTGTGCATCATGATTTGATGGGTGCGTCCTACTTGGAGATGTCGCTGCTGCCCGATAATTAGCAACATCATTGTCTCAAACGTCATCAAATGAAAAGCCGGGAGGTGGATTGTAACCGCGCCATTTTTGCAGGGCGAGGATGGGTTTTCCAATCGCAAATTTGACGCGGTCAATCCACTCGGATTCATGCGGCGCACGCGGGTTGAGTCCTAGCCGGCGCAATACCCGATTCACCAAATGCACGTGCGCATCGCGGCGCGTGACGTCGGTGTAAAAATCGATACCAATGGACACCGCCACGCCATCACCAGGCCGTGCCCAGCTTGTATCAGAACGTGTCATGTGTGGCGTTGTGCTCGGAAAATACACACCGTCACCCGGCCCGGAATCAAAATCCTGACGTCGTGCCTGCATATCATCGCGCAGTTTTACTTCATCCAGTGAACGATAAACAATGAAGTCTTCAACGAGCGGGGCTGCCACTGTTTTGCGATCTTCCCGATCCCACAAGCTGATCGTTTTCCGCCCACGAATATTCATCCAGAAATTGTTTTCGCGGTCAATATGAAAAGGGGTCACGGACGGTGGTGCTGAAATGAATACAAACCCACGTACGTCAAATACTTTTTCCTGATGATCAACGAGATGTCCTGCGCTTTTCATTACATCCTTCAAGAATTGGCGATAGACCGGATCCGTTTGGATGTTGTACAACGCAACCCACGAATCTTTTTCTTCGATGCGCTGAAACACTTCACCAATCGTGCGGCCATCATGGCTTGAATCACCGTGATCAAAAGAGGACGACGCAGTAATACCGGGCTTGATAAAGCGACATTGCTTGGTTGCCACCAACGATTTCGCCAACTCTTCCAAACGTGAAAGCTGCATCAACGGATGTTGATGATAGTTATGGCGGATACGACACAGTTTTCGTGTTGAAAAAGTGGCCGGATCGTCTACATCAATACGAAACTCAGCCGGATTGGTCGCATCAGCGGGCGCGCGATTAAGACTAGATTCTATTGCGTCATGATCAGCATAATTAATGGCGTCAAGATTCATGATCGATCTCCTGATTCTGATCTAAGAATGTCATCAAATTATAGGTCATTATTCTTCCTCGTCAGCGCAGGTCTGGCGGCGGAAAATCCCTGATCAAGGTAAATCGTTTTCCACCTCGATTAAAGAGTCATGGGACACAGCGAATTTGCGCTACTTAACGTGCGCATTGCATCTGGCGGTGAGTGCTCTGCTATTTCCCTCTGCGTCAGTAATCTCGACAATATCAGCATAGCCACCCTGTTGTTCCAGTCGCTTGCGAATCCCGCGTGCCTGCCCCAACCCGATCTCAAATGCGAGTACGCCGCCCGGTTTCAAAAATCGCGGTGCCTCGGCAATCAAGCGCTGCAAAATGCGAATGCCGAGCGGCCCACCATCAAACGCTAGTCGCGGCTCGTGACCAATAATTTCGCCCGCCATCACATCGACTTTGCCGCTGGAAATATAGGGTGGATTGCAGACGAGCAAATCAACTTCACCATGAAATTCTGACGTATCAAACGGTGCCAATAAATCGCCTGTGCGAATAGTCACGCGATCGTCAAGCGATAAATTTTTGGCATTGCGTTGTGCAAGTGCGACAGCAGATTCTGAAAGGTCGGCCGCCCATACGCGAGCGTGCGGTGCGTGATGGGCGAGTGCTAACGCCAGATTGCCTGACCCTGTGCACGCATCAATCACGGTCGCGTTATTTTTTTCGCGAATGATATTTTGTAAGTGCGCTAGCGCCGCGTGACCGAGCAGCTCGGTTTCTTCGCGTGGGATCAACGCATCGCCAGAGACCTGCAACTCAAGCCCCATGAATTGTTGCCGCCCCGTTAGGTGTGCCAGTGGAGTGCCTGCGATGCGTTGTTGCAGCATTGTTCGCAATTGCGTTGTGGTGCGCGCATCGAGTGTTGGCAACGGAAATTCTAACGCACGTTGAACTGAAAGCGGCTTGCCTGCGGCGGCATGCCACAAGGCGCTGAGTGTTGATGCAATCGTTTCTTCTGGTTTGTCGCGAAGCGTTTGTAATGATGTGGCAAGTAGCGCTTCGCACTCTTGGTACAGCGTCTGCGATGTTGCATCCAGGCTCAAGCTTGGATCTCGGCGACGGGCTCCACCAGCACCGGCCCTGCATGCAGATAGCGTGTGGCGTGGCGTTTTGCGGCGATATCGTTATAAATAAATTCTGCTTGTGCAATTGGAATTTTTAAGTGCGTTGCCAATTCACTTGGCGGTACGCCGTGATTGTGCGCCCACAAAGCGACATCCATCTTCGCGTAATCGAGTGCGAAATAAAATTCGTCCTGGCCTTGTTGCAGGCTGTAGGTGTCGGTTGTGGGGGCGGCGTTGCAAATTTCTGCGGGGATGCCGAGGTGGCGCGCCATGGCGTAAACCTGCGTTTTATAAAGATGCGCAATTGGTTTTAAATCGGCTGCGCCATCGCCATTTTTGACGAAGAAACCCTGATCGTATTCCAGTCGATTGGGCGTACCGATCACTGCGTAATTGAGCCGGTCGGCATGAAAATATTCCTGCGTTTTGCGAATGCGTTGTTTGAAATTAGTCGCCGCCACAATCTGCAGATATTCTCGTGGTGGCAGACGCGCTTCGAACATCTCGCCGCTCGGCGATTGCACGATCAGCTTGAAATAATTAAAGCTGCCATCACGTCCGCCCGCAATCGCGATTTTACTTTTCCAGTCGTTGCCATAATCAGGAAACACGGCGCGCATGGCATCGTCGCGCCATCGATAACAGCCAAGTGCATCAAGCGTCGGCGCAATGTCTTCCACACTGAATTTAATGCCAAATTGGTTCGCCACCAGCGTGCCGCGTGTGAGGCTGTTCGACGATGAATCGCGCTCCGGCAACATGAGCCCGTAAACTTTCGATGTGCCCAATGCGCGCACCGCCAATGCGGCGCACACACCACTGTCCACACCACCAGAGATGGCGATAATCACGCCGCGCCGCCTTAACTCGCTGCCAACGATTTCCACCATTCGCGCCGCGATGCGATTTGCTTCAGCTTCGCAATCGATATCGAGAATATCAGCGTGGAGTTTGGGTGAATTCACGACGTTGATCCTCTGGGGCGGCTATTAAAAAATGAAATTAAAACGCTAGAGTGGGCGCGCGTTTTGGGGCAAAAATGCTTCAAATAGGTTGCCAGTGCTAGGGTTTGAAATGAACGGGCTCAACTTATAATGCTACGCTGCCGCTTTTTTGCGACCCACATATGCCTCGATATTCAGCAAACTATCGAAATTCTCCGGCAGCATTTCATCGTCTTCCACCTTCACGTGATAGGTGTCTTCAATAAACATGATGAGCTCGATAAAGCCGGTCGAATCCAGAATGTGCGCTTTCATAAACGACACATCATCGGCAATTTTTGCATTCGCGCCCATGACAAAATTATCGAGTAGAAATTGTCGCACGCTGTTTTTGATGTCTTCCATATTCGTCCCTGAATGATTTTGAAAGCTTACGACAAGCCAGTCTTTTTAATTTTACCGGTGTCGGTTTTGGGTAACTCTGCAACGAATTCTACAACCTTCGGTGCCATGAAATTTTCCAGTCTCGCGAGGCAATGCCGAATCACTTCGCGCTCAGTCAAATTGAATCCTTCACGTTGCACAATGAAGGCCTTGATTGCCTGGCCGAGTACCTCATCAGGCACACCGATCACGGCGACATCCTGCACGCCTTCCAAACTATAGATCGCGTTTTCAACTTCACGTGGACTCACTTTTTCGCCGCGACTTTTGATGATGTCGTCCCGACGTGCGACGAAATATAGCCAGCCTTCATCATCGGTGCGGAACAGATCGCCCGAATATAAAACCATCTCGCCCACGTTCGGTCCGGGCTTCAATCGTTTTGCCGTTTCCGCTGGTTTTTCCCAGTAGCCGCGCATCACGTTGGAGCCGCGAATCACCAGCTCGCCGGCGCTGCCGTTGGGCAGTCGATTGCCCGCATCATCGACTAACCACACCTCTTCATTCGGCATACCGCGCCCGACGCTGGTGGGACGAATATCGAGCTGATCGGGCGGCAGATACGTGACGCGTTTACATTCGGTGAGGCCGTACATCGAATACAAAATCGCCTGTGGAAAGAGTGCGCGCAGGCGGCGAATATGTTCTTCTGATAATGCGGCGGCGGTGTTGGTGATTTTTCGCAGCGCGGCGAGATCAAATTTTTCCAGTCCTTTTAAATTCATCAGCAATGAAAAAATTGTCGGCACGCCGGGGAACACAGTGACCTTTTCCTGGGCCATGATTTCAAGCACTTTGATCGGGAACACGAATGAGCGCTCCAGCACCAACGTCGCGCCGACTTTGATCGACATCAGCAATTGATAAAGGCCGTAATCAAATGCGAGCGGCAACACGCAAATGATGATGTCGTCGTCCGATAGCTTGAGGTAGCCGCTGACCGAGCGCGTTGCCGAAACCATATTCAAATGCGTCAGCATCACGCCCTTGGGCTCGCCCGTGGAGCCGGAAGTGTAGATGATGCTGGCGAGGTCGCAATCGATGGTGGCGGGTTCAGTCACGCACTCGGTTACTAAATCGGTTGGATAAGGGACGCAACGCGAGGCGACGGATGCTGCAAAATTTTCAGCAACGCCGTTAACCACAATCGCGGCAATCACGCTTTTATTTTCGGCTAATGCTTCAACCCAAATATTTTCGAGCGCAATGTCAGTGACGAGCGCTGTCGCCCGTGAATCGTTTAACAAATAAGCGAGCTTGTCCTGTTTCGTCAGTGCATTTATCGGCATGAAGACTGCGCCAATCGCGAGAGTGGCGTATACGCCCGCTGCCATCTCCACACTGTTATCCAAGAACAGCGCGACGCGATCACCGCGTTTGATGCCACTCGTGCGCAAGGTGCGCGCCAGTGTGTTGATGCGCGCGGCGAGATCAGAGTATGTATAGCGCTCGCCGTCGCAAATCAGTGCGGTTTTATGGGGTAGACGCGCAACGGTGTCGGTAAAGAAATCGTGAAGAAGCATGTGATGTTTGTATATGGTCTAAATGTAAAATGCCTTTACTGGCGTGCCGTTCAGGGCTTTTTTGCTCGTAAAAGCGCTCCAGTGCTAGGGTTTGAGTTCGCCGCCACTCACAATAAATTGCTCATGCAGCAGCATGGTGGAGAGTATCGCAACAAAGGCCATGTTGTCAGCAAAACCGATGGCGCGACCGGCGCGGCATTTTTCGAAAAGCTTATTCGTGGCAGTCGCATCGAAATATCCGGCGCTGGAAATTTTTGATGCGCTGAAAAGGTCGGCAACATAATCGACTGGTTTACCCGCATCAAAAAAACTCGCGCAATCTGGCGCGCGATACGGCTGCTTGGTGCGCGTGCGAACCGATTCCGGCAGCAAGCCTTTCATTGATTTTTTCAGCAAGTATTTTTCCGTGAGCCCGCGCATTTTGAGCTGCGGTGGCAGGCGATTTGCGAATTCAATCACGCGATGATCAAGAAATGGAAAGCGGCCTTCAATAGAATTTGCCATCGCCACCCGATCTCCTTGCGAGCACAGCAAATAACCGGTCATCAAGGTGTGCGCCTCAACATATTGATCGCGGCCCATGGGTGGCCAATGGTTGATGTCGCTCGGTAAGGTCGCTAGGAGCGCGGCATAGGGATCGACTTGGCCGATTTTAGCTTGCGTGTCAGCGGAAAAAAATTGTCCAATGCGACGCGTCGTAGTCCAGCGCGGAATGTGCGCGAAAAATGGCTGATCGCGATGCTCCATGCCTTCACTAAAAAATGTTTGCGTGAACGCGCGACCCGAAGCAGGAGAGTTTTTTAGATACGGATAAAGTCGCTCCAGAATACGCGGCCGCATTTTTGATTCCGGCTGCCGCGAAATAAATCGGCGAATCTTCGCTTCTTTAAATAAATCATATCCGCCGAAAACTTCATCCGCGCCTTCGCCGGTCAACACCACTTTGTAGCCCGATTCGCGCACATGCTGTGAGAGCAACATCAATGGCGTGGGAGCAGTGCGCACAATCGGTGTTTCAGTATGAAAAATCGTGCGCGGAAAGGCTTTTGCAATATCGGATTTTTTGCATTGCAGCGATGTATGTTCAGTACCCAAAAATTTGACAAGCTCCTGCTGATGGATGCTTTCATCAAACTCGGCATCTTCAAACGTGAGCGAAAAAGTACGCAGCGGCGTATCGGTAAAATTGTGAATGAGTGAGGTGATGATCGATGAATCCAGGCCGCCGCTCAGATACGCGCCGACCGGTACATCCGCGCGCAACTGCAAACGCACGGCGTCGATCATCAGCTCACGCAATTCATCCGCATAGTCCGCTTCGCTACGAGATCGCGATAATGCAACGTCAGAAAAATCCCAATCCCAATAACAATTAATTTCCTTCTTGCCATCAGCGATCACCATGATGTGACCGGGCGGCAATGATTTCACGCCCTCGAACACGGTGTGTGGTGCTAATGGCGACCAATAGGTGCAAATCTGATTGAGTGCGCTTGCATCCAATGCGCGATGTACTTCTGGTAATGCGAATAAGGCTTTCACTTCTGATGCAAAAATAAAACGCCCGGCAGCTTCGGTGTAGAAGAGCGGGCGAATGCCGGTGCGATCTCTGGCTAAAACCAATTTCTGCTGCCGGTTATCCCTTTTATCCCACAATGCAATCGCGAATTGACCATTCAAATAATCAACAAATTTTTCGCCATATTGCTCATACAAATGCACGATAACTTCGGTGTCAGATTGCGTATAAAAATGATGGCCCAGCGTGACCAGCTCTGCGCGAAGTTCGAGATAATTAAAAATCTCGCCGTTGAACACCACCCAAATTGTTTTATCTTCGTTATGAATCGGCTGGTCGCCGCCTGCGAGGTCAATAATGCTGAGTCGCGCATGGGCAAGACCAACCGGCCCATCTACGAATAACCCCGTGCCATCCGGACCGCGATGATGGACACGGGCGATCATGGCGGCGAGCTCTGCCTGTGCAGGTGGCCTCGCGTTGTTAAGCTCCAGAATTCCGGCAATCCCGCACATGTTCTATGACCTTAGTCAGTCTTTCATAGGTTGAAACATTAGGTTTTTCTCAAAATTTTTCGCAGCACGTGAACAGTAGACCGAATGAAGTCTTCAACTCTGAACGTGACCAAGTTTCGTTGAACTACCTGCCATGAAAGCACACTCATCGGCTTTCCCATTGACTTCTTGTAGTTGCTCTCGCCAGCCATATAGTCATAGATTCTATGGCCAACTTTTAGATTGTATTCGACGCCATATAGGTGAGAGACGTAACCAGGGCTGTTGTATTTTTTGCAGACAGCATAATCGAACCCTGACTGGTATTGATAAACATGCCCCTGATAGACAAAGTTGAGTAAATATCCGATGGGACGATTACCTGCATTGATGCGCAGGAGCTGCACAACGCCGTCAGCGAATCGAGTCTTCACCATGCGATGAATAAATTCGTAAAAAAACAAATTAGCGAACGCACCTGCCGACCCTTTTTTCTCCCAATATGCTTGATGAAATTTACGCAACTCTTCCAGAAAAAAAATGGCTTCGCCCTCGCTTTGCGCAGCCACCAAAGCGAGAGACCCTAGTTTTGCGTACTCTTTGATACTTCGGCGAATGTGATAACGACGTGATGGACTCAGTGTCGCAAGATAATCTTGTTTTGATGTTTTGAGTGAGTCTAAATCGACCGAATAGCAAACACCTTCTCGATTTTCGAGAAAACGCGTGTTGGCAGGAATGGCGGACTGGATTTTTTGCCCGTCAATGCTTCCATGGATAAACAATTCATTGCATCGATATGCCTGACTATGAAACAGAAAGCTGAGCATTTTTTCAATTACTGCCGTTGCGCGGAAGCGATCAGCTAAAAGGCCATTGTATTCAATCGTTACTTCATCAAGATGTGGATCTCCGGTTGAATTTAGATAGAGTGCAGGCGTTTCGAAAATTTTAATTTGACGACGACTTTTCGCAACAAAAACCCCTAAGCCGACAATTCTTCCGGCGCTCTGTGCCATCAATAGAAAGGGAGATACTGATTTAGGTAAACTTTCAAGCCAGCAACCGATCCACGACCAAGATGTGAAAAAATAATGATCGCTATGCGATTGCAGGTTTTGCCAGATGGAGGCCAAGTCGGCAAGCGGTGGCAGCTCAGTTGAGCTGACGTGAATATCAATTTCTTCCATTGCGAGCGATGAATAGCGCGGCTGCAGCGTAATGTTATGTTTTGAGGCAGCCAAGTCAGAATCTACAATCTCAAGAGAGTCGTACAAATCAAAAGTTTACAACACGCCACCAAAAATAAATTTGATGGCTTCAAGCTTGTTGCGGATAGCGTGCCCACATGCGAAACTCGGCACAGTTTGTTCTACTTGATAAAAGAGGTTTTAGTTCATGGTGTTCTTCGGACTGTTGGTATTTGGTGTGGCGTTGCTTGCGGCAATTTTCTGGGCCGGACTTGTTCAACGTCATGTGCATATCTGGTTCATACCGTACCTAAAACATCAATGGCGCATGCGGAGCATAAAAGTAGCTGCTGGTAGCCCGATACACGTGCTGTTTTGCTTCGCGGATCATTACGAGCCTTACTGCGCGAAGGCGACCCATGAAAAGGCAATGGCTCGCGTTAAACGCTGGACTGATGAGTATCCTGCGATTGCGGACAAATTCCGCGACGCTGACGGCAGGCCGCCGCAGCATAGTTTCTTCTATCCGCAGGAGGAGTACAACGAGGCAGCCCTCGATGAAATTTCTGCATTTTGCAAGCAAGGATACGGCGAGATCGAAGTTCACCTGCATCACGATCAAGATACGGATCATGAGCTGCGCAATAAACTTGAGTCATTCACAAAAATTTTGCATACGCGTCACGACGCGCTCAGCCAAATCAATGGCCGCCCGGTGTATGCGTTTATTCATGGCAACTGGGCATTGGACAACTCATGTGCCGATGGTAAGTGGTGTGGTGTAAATAATGAATTAATAGTGCTCAGCGAAACAGGTTGCTATGCGGATTTCACATTGCCATCTGCGCCGAGCGAGGCGCAAACGCGCACCGTTAATTCGATCTACTACGCAAAAGATGACCCTTTGCAGCCGAAGTCACACGACCAAGGGCGACCTATGCATGTAGGCGGTAAACCCTGGGGAGACTTGCTGATGATTCAAGGACCATTAGGCCTGAACTGGAAGCGCCGCAAGTTTGGTGTCTGGCCGCGCGTTGAGAGTGGCGACATGCCGGACGATACCATTCCCATCGCTCAACGTGTGGCGGCATGGGGCAATGCGCGCGTGCATGTCGAGGGACGACCTGAGTGGCTTTTTGTGAAGGTTTATACGCATGGTTGTGTGGACAGATTTCTTGCCCACCTTCTCGGTGGTGCGATGGATGAATTGCATCGCGAATTGCAATCACAATTCAATGATGGAAAAAACTATCAGCTCCATTATGTAACTGCGCGCGAGATGTTCAATGTTGCCAAGGCCGCCGAGTCGGGCAAGAGCGGCAGCCCGAATCAGTACCGGGATTTTGTGCTGCCGCCGCCAAAGAATCGCAGCCTTACTACCTGAACCGTGATCGTTTTTGTTTACGCGTTTTGGGCAGCTGCACGCAGGGCGAGTTCTGCGCTTAGTAAGCAACGCCATTGTTCTTCATAAGCGAAACCGGGTCGCTTTGACGCATCCAGAAAGCGTCGCAGCGCTGCTGTATCAAGATGATCTGCAAGCTTCATGTGCTGTGGATTCAGAATATCCGCAATTTCCTCATCTGCTACCAGAAAAGCGTTATTCGATGCTCCGTCAGAAGCGGGCACGAGCGGACGTGACGTTGCCATGCGATACGCTTTATGCATGGCACGCTTCGCGTACATCGGAACAACTGGCCAAAATCGATGGGCCGCCGAAAGACGGAACGGGATCGCAGGGTGGCCGCGATCAAGTGGAATATTGGCCAGCTGAGGCTGATGTCGAGCCAGCATCAATCGGACGAGATGGTTTCTGACGCGAGTGCGCGGCTC
>JANMQR010000066.1:0-3307 GCA_031370625.1 Burkholderiales bacterium
AAAAAACCCGCCTGAAATTTTTGGTTTCAGGCGGGTTTTAAACATCTATAACTTTTCAAACTTTTTGAAACTATGTCTGGCGGAGAAGGAGGGATTCGAACCCTCGATACACTTTTAGGGCGTATGCTCCCTTAGCAGGGGAGTGCCTTCGACCACTCGGCCACCTCTCCGGATACTGTATTACTGCTCTGCGTTGCTAACCTCAATTTCTCCCGCAGAACGCGCATTGTACGCGTCCCGCGAGGCGGCGTCAAAATCGGCTTACTGCGCCGCGGCTACTTCAACTCATTGAGCAAAAACGTGTATTGCAGCGCGGTTCTATAAGCGAGCTGCGCATTGTTCGCGGAACCGGCGTGGCCGCCTTCGATATTCTCGTAATACATCACGTCATGGCCCTGCTCCATCATCCGTGCCATCATTTTGCGGGCGTGGCCGGGATGGACTCGATCATCGCGGGTTGATGTCACAAATAAAATCTTCGGCATTTTCACGCCTGCTTTTACGTTTTGATATGGGGAGTATTTCGAAATAAATTCCCACTCTTTCGGATCATCCGGATTGCCATATTCAGCTACCCACGAGGCTCCCGCCAGCAGCTTGTTATAGCGCTTCATATCCAGCAGCGGCACCGAGCAAAGCACGGCACGGAATAATTCCGGACGCTGCACCGCAACCGCACCCACCAATAGCCCACCGTTCGATCCACCCGAAATCGCGAGATGACGAGGCGAGGAAATTTTCTTCGCGATTAAATCTTCACCCACCGCGATGAAATCATCAAACACCTTTTGCCGATTCGCTTTCAATCCCGCAATGTGCCAGCGCGGACCAAATTCACCGCCGCCACGAATGTTGGCCACCACATACACGCCGCCCTGCGCGAGCCAGCCATTGCCCACGCCACCAGAATAGCCGGGCAATTGCGACACTTCAAAACCACCGTAGCCATACAGCAATGTCGGATTCTTACCGTCGAACTTAGTGTCTTTGTTCATCACAACAAAATACGGAATTTTTTCGCCGTCTTTTGACGTGGTGACAAATTGCTCAACCTTGAATGGTGCCGCATCAAAAAACGCGGGTAGTGATTTCAATTTTTCGCGTTTATCCGAGCCTGCTGTCGCCCAAAAAAGTGTCGACGGCGTCAGGTAATCAGTGAGTGTTACAAAATAATCATCGGATTCATCCGCATCCATCGCGTTCGCACCGACCGTACCAAGACCCGGCATGGCGATTGGGCGACGAACCCATTTCCCATCCTCACGCTTCAATTCAACGAGCTGATTTTTTACGTTATCAAGCTCGTTGATAATCATGAAGTTTTTCGTGGCGGTAAATCCGGCGAGCGATTTACGTTCTGTGGGCGTAAACAACATGTCGAAATTACGCTCACCTTTCATGAATTTGTCGAAATTGATCGCGATGAGGGAGCCTTGGCGGTACGTTTTGCCACCGACCGCCCAATCCGTTTTCACGCGAACGACCAGCAAATCCCAAACAATAGCGGGCGTTGCATCATCCTGCACGTCAATTTTGATGAGCTTGTCGCCCTCTTTTAAAAACGCCTCAGACGTATAGAACGTCACACCACGGCGGATAAGTTGGCGCGTCGGATACCCCTTTGCTTCAGTAGTCGCACCAGCTACGCTGATATCGGCGTCCTTACCTTCATAAACTGTTGTCGCTTTTTCAATTGGCGTACCGCGCTTCCACTGTTTCACAATGCGTGGATAACCAGATTTGGTCATTGACCCCGTGCCAAAATCCGTTTGTACGAACAACGTATCGCGATCAATCCACGCGGCACTGCCCTTGGCCTCCTTCATCACAAAGCCATCTTTGACGAAGGATTTACTCTTCACATCAAACTCGCGCGTTACCTGCGCATCGGCACCGCCACGTGAGAGATTCAACAGGCAGCGATCATAGGTCGGATAAAGGCAGGTTGAGCCTTTCCAGACCCAGTTTTCTTTTTCATCTTTCGCCAGTTGGTCGAGGTCTAAAACCGTTTCCCATTTAGGCTGTGGCTTTTTATATTCTTCGACTGACGTGCGGCGCCAGAGGCCGCGAATATTGGTTTCATCCTGCCAGAAGTTATATAAAAATTCACCGCGCTTTTGCACAAACGGAATGCGCTCTTTCGAATTCACGACTTCCAAAACCTTGTCGCGAATCGGCGCAAATTGAGGTAGCGCTTCAAGCACTTTTTGCGATTTCGCGTTTTGCTCTTTCACCCACGCGATGGCTTTTTCGCCCATCACATCTTCGAGCCATAGATACGGATCTTCTTGCGCGATTGCATTGGCGGAAATCAGGGACAAAGATGCGGACATAGCGATGGTTCCTAACAAAATGCGACGAAACATTGTGGGTTCTCCGAAAGAAGAAGGCTGCGCTTGTGGCGCAGCCCTTATTAGCAAAACATCATCAAAAAATATTACGCTGGTGCCTTGTCCAGCTCAAACGCCGTATGCAGCGCGCGCACCGCAAGCTCCATATATTTTTCATCGACCACGACCGAGGTTTTAATCTCGGACGTGGAAATCATTTGAATGTTCACATTCTCGCGGGCTAAGGTTTCAAACATTTTCGCGGCCACGCCCACATGCGAGCGCATGCCGATGCCCACGATGGAAATTTTCGCAATTTTGGTATCGCCCGCCACGCTTCTGGCGTTAATAGCGGGCTTCACCTTGTCATTCAAGATCGCCAGCGCTTTTGCGTAATCATTTCGATGCACCGTGAATGAAAAATCAGTAATGCCTTCGAACGATGTGTTTTGAATAATCACGTCGATATCAATATTGGCTTCTGCAATCGGGCCCAAAATCGAGAATGCAATACCGGGCCGATCCGGCACGCCGGCAACGGTGAGTTTGGCTTCATCGCGATTAAACGCGATCCCGGAGATGATGGCTTGTTCCATTTTTTCGTCTTCCTCATACGTGATCAATGTGCCGCGGTCTTCTGAATCAAATTCAGTAAACGAAGACAACACGCGCAGCTTCACTTTATATTTTCCGGCGAATTCAACTGATCGGATTTGCAGCACTTTTGAACCCTGGCTTGCAAGTTCGAACATTTCCTCGAACGTGATGCTGGTTAGTTTGCGCGCCTCAGGCACTACGCGCGGATCGGTCGTATAGACACCATCGACATCGGTGAAAATCTGGCATTCATCGGCTCCCAGCGCAGCAGCAATCGCGACACCGGTCGTGTCCGAGCCACCCCGGCCCAGCGTCGTGATGTTGCCATTGGCGTCGATACCCTGAAAGCCGGCCACCACGACGACGCAACCTTCGGCGAG
>JANMQR010000073.1:0-9089 GCA_031370625.1 Burkholderiales bacterium
TCGCAACCTGACCTACAAAATCTGTTATTCCGAGATGCTTTTACGAGGAATCTGCTTTTCGCTTTTTCGTTACGCGCCGAACAGCAGATCCCTCGCAAAAGCATCTCGGGATGACATCTTTAAACATAAGCTACAACATCACTTCCTCTTCGATTCATCAATATCCAAATGCATCCAAACTTGGCTAAGGATCGGATGTTTTGTATAGCCAATCAACCACGGCTGCCACACTTCATTGCGCAGACGATGCGTTTGCGGCATCCACGGGACATATACGGCGATGATGCGTTTCATTTCACCGTACAGCTTATTGCGCTCGTCGCTCGGCGGCAACTTGCGCGCTTGCTCATAAAGCGCGTCGAATTTCGCGTTACGAAACCGCGCGTAATTTAACTCGTCATTTTTGCCGTAAAGACTTTGGAAGAAATTCTCCGCGTCCGGGTAATCCGCGCCCCATGCAAGCTGCCACATCGCGAGCTTGCCCGCTTTGGCGGCTTTGTTCAGATCCGGCCACTTCGCGATTCTAAATTCCACTTTGATGCCAATTGCATCCATGTTTTTTTTCCACAGCGCACCGTATTGCGACGAGAGCTGATCGGGTTGATTGGCGATTTCGACCACCAGCGGTTTACCGTTCGGGGTTTCGCGGTAGCCGTCGCCGTCCCGATCCGCGTAGCCGTACTCGTCTAATAGTGCTTTAGCGCGCGATGGATTAAATTCGGCTTCAGCCAGCCGAAACCCCGGGTCGTAGCCCGCAACACCGGGCGGGATGGGCGACATGGCACGGATTGCGCCACCAGTCCTGATTACCGATATTTCTTCGCCCACGTTGTACGCAAGCGCTATCGCACGCCTCAGCGCAATCTTCTCAGGCGAGAAACCACCGACCACCGGATCATCCAGATTGAAATAGGTGTAAACCAAGTCTGGTTCTACAAATCGTTCGCCTGAGATGCCTTGTCGTGTCAAAAATGGTGCGACTTTACCACCCGGAAAAGCAAAGCCAGCAAAATCATTCGGCACGTTTGCATAATCCGTTTCCCCACCCAAAAACGCCAACCAACGCGGCTGTGATTCTTCAAGGACAGTAACTTCCACACGCTGCACCATCGGCAGTTTGCGGCCCTTCATCATCTTCAAAATTTCCTGCCCGCGCACATCATCGGCCGGTGGCTCTGCCTCGAAAAACACTTCGCGGTAATTCGGATTCGCTTCCAATACCATCTTGTGCGAACGCTTCCACTCGGTGAGTTTGAAAGGCCCGGTGCCCACCGGATGCGCGCCAATATCAGCACCGTATTTCTCGACGACTTCACGCGCCATCGCACCCGTTTGGCAGGTGGCGAAGATATATAAAAAATTGTAATCCGTCTCTTTCACACGAATGCGCAGCGTGTATTTATCCGGTGTTTCCAATCCAGCAATCGGCGCATCGTAGTTGAATTTGCCGTTCTTCTTGGCCGCGTCCATCGCTTCATCACCGCCGACAATTTTGCCTTCGACGTACCACAGCCACGGCGAGCGATTGGCGGGATCGTACAAACGTTTTATCGCATAGGCAAAATCAGCGGAAGTGACTTCGCGTTTTTTGCCGCCAAATGCCGCGTCATCGGCGAAGTAAACACCCGGGCGAATTCTGAACGTATATAGCTTGCCCTCCTCTGCGATCTCGGGCATCGCCGCCGCCATGCTCGGCTTTAACTTTACTGGGCGCGCCAGATAATCGTAAGTCAACAACGATTCAAAAATCGCGTCGTTAATTGTGTTCGAATAAAGATCCGAAACACGCGCAGGATCAAATTCGGTTTCAGCAATCAAGAACGCATGACGAATGGTTTTAACCGGCGCCGCATTCGCATTGACAAACGTTAGCGAAACCGCAGCGCACACGATCACAGCCAGCAAATGCGCAAAATATCGCGTCATTTCGCCATCGCCTTTTGCTTTTCAAGATCAATATCCAGATACGCCCACACGCTGCGCAGCGATGGATGACGCTGATAGCCGATCACCCAGGGATGGGTGACGTCGTTGTAAAAACGATGCACCAGCAAACGCCACGGTGCATTGACCAGCATGATGCGATTCATTTCTCGGTACGTGGCGAGGCGCTCCGGGCCGGGCGGTAGCGTGGATGATTTCTCATACAGCTTATCGAAGGCTGCATTCTTGAATCGCGAATGATTTGCCTGGCCTCCGTTAGGCCCGTACAACATCACAAAAAATGCTTCTGCGTCGGGATAAGTGGGACTCCACGACAGCCGCCACATCATCAACTTGCCTGCACGCGACTCTTTCAGCAAATCGGGCCACTGCGCTTTGTTGAACTTCATACGAATGCCGATTGCATCCATGCTTTTCTTCCACACCTCGTCGTACTGCCGGTCTTGTTGGGTTGGTGCAGAAGACTGTTCAATCAGCAGTGCGGAACCGTCCGGATTTTCGCGATAGCCATCGCCATCGCGATCTGTATAGCCATATAGATCGAGAAGCGCGCGGGAACGCGCCGGATCATATTCATTAACGTCAGTATTGAACGCGGCATCATATCCATACGCGCCAGGACCTACGGGCGATTCCGCGCGTATCGCCTGATTGCGCAACGCAATACCGACATGTTCATGAATATTGAAACCATTGTTGATCGCACGTCGCAATGCAATTTTCTCTGGTGTGTAGCCTCCTACCAATGGATGTTCCATCGCAAAGTACGCGTAACCGACTTCCATATTCGCCACACGACTAAGCTGAATGCCACGCTTCGCATACGGTAATGCAAGCTTGTTATTCGGCAACACGGAACTCGCGAATTCTTCTGGCACGCGCTCCATAAAGTCATGCTCTTCATTCAAAAACGCCAACCAGCGAGGCTGGGTTTCTTCGATGATGAAGATCTCAATGCGCCCAATCATGGGCATGCGCTTGCCCTGCAGCCGCAGCTTAGTCTCCTGGCCAAATTTATCGTCGGCTGCGGGCTCGGCGTCCCAGTGCATCTCGCGAAAATCCGGATTCGCAACGAGATGGATGCGCGAAGATCGCTTCCACAATTCCAGCTTGTATGGCCCCGTGCCCACCGGATGCGCCATGATGTCGTCGCCGTATTTCTCCACCACTTCGCGCGCCACAACGGATGACACATTATTTGAAGCCAGCATGTAGATAAAAATGAAATCAGGCTGATTCAGCTTGATGCGTAGCGTGTAGCGATCCAGCACCTGTAGGCCTTCACAGGGCATGTCGTAATCAAATTTGCCGGTGTCGCGCTGGCGTTGTTTCAATGCTTCCATGCCGGCGATTTTGCGATCCACCAAATATAAATTCGGCGATTTAGTTTGGTTGTCGTACACGCGCTTGAGCGAATACGCATAATCGGCGGCAATCAATTCACGCGGCTTGCCATTGAATGCTGCATCACTCGCAAAGAAAATTCCTTTACGAAATTTGAGCGTGTAGGTGGTGCCGTCTTCACTGATATCCGGCATCGTCTCGAGCAGATTTGGTTTCAGCTTCAGTGGTCGCGCGAGGAAGTCGTAGGTCAGCGGTGTTTCGATAATGAGCGATGAAACATTGCTGGAATATACATCCGATGTGCGCGCCGGATCGAACCCGGTTTCGGCGATCTGGAATGCGTAGCGCAGAACTTTGTCAGGGTCAGCGCTGCTTTGATTGTTCGAGACCGATGCCTGTAGAGCCTCGCCAATGCTAGGGTTTGAGCCGATCACCAGCAAGGCAACTAGCCAAAACCAAATGCATTTGCGACTAGGCGACATTACTTCTTGGCCTCAAATTCTTTTTGTTTGGCTAGGTCGATGTCGACGTATTTCCACCAGCTCTGCGACTGAATAGGTGGTCGCGAAAAACCGGTTAAATACGGGTACCACATGTCAGTAAGGATGCGATGCGTATTCAATTTTGAGGGCGCATAAGCCACAATAAGTCTGGCCATTTCTTGATACAGCTTGGTACGCTCAGGGCTATCCGGCAGCGTTTCGGCTTTTTCATAAATCTGGTCAAAAGCCTTAAGTTTGAACCGTGCTCGATTACCTTTAAATCCTGCATTTGGGCCGTAGTAAGTTTGAAGCCATGTATCTGCGTCAGGGATACTGGCAGTGCCGCCCAAAAACCATGTCATCAATTTACCTGCGTTGGACTCTTTCAATAAATCAGGCCAATTCGCTTTGCGAATGTCGACTTTGATGCCAATCGCATCCATGCTGCGCGTCCATAGCTCATCAAACAATTGGTCGCGGGTGGTAGGCGTTGAATTTAGTCTCAATACCAGCGGTGAGCCGTCCGGCATCTCACGGTAACCATCGCCGTCAATGTCTTTGTAACCATACATATCCAGCAATGCTTTTGCTTTGGTCGGGCTGTGTTCATTCGCAGTCGTGCGGAAATTCGGGTCGTAACCCGCCACGCCGGGGCTGTAAGGCGTATTAGCCAGTATTGCCTGCCCTTTCCAAATAATTGCAATTTCATCTGGCGTCATATAGCCCAAACAAATGGCGCGCCGCAATGCGATCTTTTCTGGCGTGTAGCCGCCAACAATTGGGTCGTCCATATTGAAGTAGCTAAAAGTGACATCTAGCCCAGGCATTTGCGCCATTTGAATGCCCTGCTTTTTCAAGTTGGGCGCAAGTTGATTATTAGGCACGGCCACATTGGCGAATTCAGGCCCCATGCGCCATAAAAGATCGTGCTCAGCGTTCAAAAACGCGAGCCATCGTGGCTGCTGCTGCTCAATAATGGATACTTCTACTCGACCCACCATCGGCATGCGTTTGCCCTTTAACGCGGCAAGAATAGCCTGCCCGGGTTTATCGTCGGCGTTGGGCTCAGCATCGAAATATTCCTCACGATAATTAGGATTGGCGACAAACGTCATTTTTGAAGTCGGCTTCCAAGAAGAGAGTTTGTAAGGCCCGGTTCCCACTGGATGCGCGCCTAAATCGCCCTTGTATTTTTCAGCGACCTCGCGTGCAATTGCGCATGAGACGCGACAATCAGTAAGCAAAAATATGAAAATATATTTCGATTTCGACAGCTTGATCTGCCAAGTGTAGCGATCCAAGGCACGCAAACCTTCGAGCGGCTCATCGTAATTGAGTTTGCCTGCTTTGCGCGCGTTTGCCGTGTAAACATCCGCGCCTAGAATCGTATCTTCTACTTCACCCAATTGTGTCGCCGTCAGCGTTGGGTCCATCAGACGTTTCATGCTATACACATAATCTTCGGCAACCAGTTCTCGCTTCTTGCCACCGAATGCGGGATCATCTGCAAAATAAATGCCCGGCTTTACGCGCAGGGTAATGGTTTTTTGATCCGCTGACACTTCGGGCATGGACGCCAGCGTATTCGGCCTAAGCTTAACGGGACGCGCTAAATAGTCGTAAATCAGCGGTGTATCAAACATAGCTGAATTGACGATATTGGAATAAAGATCGCTTACTCGGGGTGGGTCAAAGCTGGTTTCGGCGACCTCGAACGCATACCGAACCACCTTATTCGGGTCAGGCGCATAGGGCTGAGCTGGCGTTTGCGCATGCGCCGTCATCGCGACCGCGACAAGCGAAAACAAAGAAAAAATCCGGGCAAAAATATGTGCTCGATGCATTGCTGGGTCCTGTTAAAAGTTCACGTTTTGCGCGGCTTTAAAATGGTGCAGCGCAGCGTAAATTCTTGTTTTTGACAATCATTCCGCCCCGAAAGCGCGCCCACTATACCGCATGTAATCTTGGTGTAACGCGTTTGTAATTTCTGAGTTTACTTCGGTCTTGGGTCATTCGTGCGTTTTATAAATAGATGCCGCCGACGAATCGGCTAAACTTAAATCTAATCATAAAAAAGGAATCAACACTGTGGGCTTTTTAAGCGGCAAAAAAATATTGTTAACGGGCATGATTTCTCACCGCTCCATCGCTTACGGCATCGCGACCGCCATGAAGCGAGAGGGTGCTGAGCTTGCGTTCGCATACGCATCTGAAGCCGTGCGCGAACGAACCGAAAAATACGCGCCGGAATTCGATAGCGATATCATCATCCCCTGTGACGTGAGTAAGGACGAAGATATTACCAATTTGTTCGTTGAACTCGGCAAGCGCTGGGATCATTTGGACGGCTTCGTGCACGCGATTGCATTTGCGCCGCGCGACGCAATTGCGGGCGATTTTCTGGACGGGATGACACGCGAAAACTTCCGCATTGCGCATGATATTTCCAGCTACAGCTTTGCGGCGATGGCAAAAGCTGCGCTGCCGATGATGACAGGCCGCAAAGCTGCGATTTTGACGCTCTCATATTTGGGCGCGGAACGTGTGGTGCCGAACTACAACACGATGGGTGCAGCCAAGGCGAGCCTGGAAGCGGTGACCCGATATTTGGCGGCAAGCCTGGGGCCGAAAGGGATTCGTGCAAATGCGATTTCGGCGGGACCAATAAAAACCTTGGCCGCTGCGGGCATTGGTGGATTTGGGAAAATGCTATCGTTTTTTGAAGAGCAAGCGCCACTCAGACGCAACGTCACGCAGGAAGAAGTGGGTAATGTGGCAGCATTTATGATGAGCGATTTGGCGAGCGCGGTAACCGGCGAGATCACTTATGTTGATTGTGGGTTTAATGTGATTGCTTCGGGGATGCCGCATTGAAACACTAGGACTGGTGCGGGTTTTGGGGCATTTTTGGCTGGTGAGGCTTGCTGGTATTGGTTGTTTCACATCGCCAACTAGCACCTCGTGATCCCGGCTTAGTTACGTAACTGCGCCGGGACCCAGTCCGTTCCAAGATTTGAAATTACGAAGGACTAGGCCCCGGCCTACGCCGGGGTGACGAAATTATTGAACATTGAAATCTAGAGAAACTTGTATTTTCTCCAAAGGAAAAACATTTGAAAACCTTCAAAAATAAAGTCGCTGTGATCACCGGTGCCGCCAGCGGATTTGGTCGTGAATTTGCGAATTCGGCTGCGAAATTGGGCATGAAACTTGTTCTGGCCGATGTCTTTCAAAAAGGCTTGGACACGGCCGTCGAAGAGTTGGAAGCGGCTGGTGCCGACGTCGCAGCGATGCGTTGTGACGTGAGCAAAGGCGAAGAAGTGGAAGCGCTCGCGAAAATGGCGACGGACGTTTTCGGCGGTGTAAATTTAGTGTTTAACAACGCGGGCGTCGGCTCCGGCGGACTGGTGTGGGAAAACACCGTGAAGGACTGGGAATGGGTGATGGGCGTGAACGTATGGGGCGTGATTCATGGCGTTCGCGTATTCACGCCGCTGATGCTGGCACAGTCGAAACGGGAAGCCGACTACGAAGGCTACATCGTTAACACCGCATCAATGGCCGGGCTGCTGTCGCCGCAATTGATGGGCGCGTATAACGTTTCCAAGCACGCCGTGGTCGCATTGTCAGAAACGCTATTCCACGATCTCAACGCGGTTAATGCGAAGATCGGTTGCTCGGTGCTCTGCCCTGCTTTCGTGCCGACCGGTATCAGTCAATCGCATCGCTCGCGACCTGACGACTTAAAAAATACCGGCGAGCCAACTGAATCCATGAAAGTGGCGCAGTTGATGACGCACAAGGCCGTAAGCTCAGGCAAATTGACAGCAGCTGATGTGGCGGAAATCACCTTCAAAGCGATTGCAGAAAATCGCTTCTACATCATCACGCATCCGAAAATAATGGCGACGGTGAAAATGCGGCTGGAGGATTTGGAACACATGACGAACCCGCGCGATCCATTTGCGTTGAAGGAAGAAACTCGGCCTAAATTAGCGGGTTGAACCACGCCCCTTCACGCTAGCTCGTAGGATGGGTGGAGCAGTTTTATCGCGATACCCATCATCGGTATCGAAATGCTTGACGGGTATCGCTGAAGTGCGCTCCACCCATCCTACAAATGATCCTAGTTCTGACAAATATTGGCAAATAATCTCGAGCCTGGCGGCTTGAACCAGCGACAGCCGTTGCCGCCCAACAGCACGCGATTGGGGCTATCAGCGGTATTCGAATTCAACACAAGCTCGCCTGAGCGCGGCCCCAATCCGAACGGCGTAAAGCTCAACGAAATAGTGCAGCTTGTCTGCGGATTCAAGCTGGCTGGGCAGTTGCTCGCTTGCGTGTATTCCGCCGAAGTGGTGGTGCCTTGAATCAACAGCGGTAAAGTTCCGTTGTTGGTCAGCGTAATTGTTTGAGGCACGGCGGCACCACCAAAAATAGTGTTGCCAAAACCGACCGCCGTGGCGCTCAATGCCGCCAACGGCCTTGGTAGCGGCACGCCGTTTCCGGATAAACCAATCGCGTTGACCGTCGCCGCATTCAGCGCATCTGAGCCGATGGCGAGTTGCGCTGTTTTCGGCCCGATGGTCGTGGGATTAAAACTGACACTCACCGCGCAGCTTGCCCCTGGAACGAGGCCGCCGCAGATGCCCGATGATTGAAAGTCGGCAGCGTTCGGCCCGGCAATACCGACGCTATTGACGAATACAAATCCATTACCCACGTTGCTGATAAAAACTGTCCGCTCGGTGCTGATGGTGCCTATGATTTGATCGCCAAAATTAATCGCGTCGCTCACCGCGAGCAGCCCGACTGCCGCCGCCGCACCTGTGCCGTTGAGCGGCACGTTATACGTTGTTGGCGTTGCGTTGGTGACAATTTGCACGTTGCCAATTGACGTACCCACGGCGCGCGGGTTGAATGTGATCGCGATCGCGCACTGCGCGGCAGGGGCTAAGGCGCCGAGACAATCAGCAGGCCCCGAAGATGGGAGTACGCGTGCGAAATCGGCCACCCCGGCGGTGATGGTGATTGCACTGATCAGCAAATTTGCTGCTCCTGTGTTGGTCAGTAAAATGTTCTGCGACGCGCTGGTGGTGGCCACTGTTTGCGCAGCGAACGCAAGCGGTGTGGGTGGCGTTGGCGTAATCACCACACCGGGAACAGCCACTACCGCCCCGGTTCCCGATAACGCAATGGAGGTCGGGCTCGACGGCGCGTTACTGGAAAAATCAATCGTGCCGTTCGCGGCCCCAACTACTGTCGGCGTGAACGTGATGGTGAACGTGCAACCACCGTTTGGAAAAACAGGCGGCGTGC
>JANMQR010000084.1:0-2743 GCA_031370625.1 Burkholderiales bacterium
TGCAGGCCATCGATCCCACCACATCTGAGCCCGCGCCCGGCTCGCTCATTGCGAGTGCGCCGACGAATTCGCCGGAACACAATTTAGGCAAATATTTTTTCTTCTGCGCTTCATTGCCGTTTAAATACAAATTGTTTACGCAAAGATTCGAGTGCGCGCCGTAAGCCAGGCCGACTGATGCCGACGCGCGCGAAACTTCTTCCATAGCCACCGTGTGTGCAAGATAGCCCATGCCCGTGCCGCCATATTCTTCGGCGACCGAAATCCCCAGCAAACCCAAATCGCCAAATTTTTTCCACATATCCATCGGGAAATGATTGTCGTGGTCAATGGCGGCGGCGCGCGGAGCCAGCTCGGCGTCGCACATGCGTTTTACGGAGTCGCGCAGCGCGTCAGTGTCGTCGGTGATATGGGTGTCAAACAACATGGAAAGCTCCAGACTCGAAAAGTTAGCTTTAAATTATCCGCTTTTTGTAGCGGGAAAAGTTGTCGCCGGGGTGACAACCCTACTTGGATCCCCGCCTTTCGATGGGGACCCCTTTCGGGGCGCGGGGATGACGCATCGGCTGCTGCGTTTCGGCGGGCTATGCCCTTGAACAGCAGGCCGAGTGCGTCACTTCGCCCCCATCCGAATCGCTCCATCCAGCCGAATTACCTCACCATTCAACACTTCGTTCTCAATAATGTGTTTCGCCAGCGCTGCATATTCGTCTGGGCGGCCGAGACGAGCCGGGAAGGGGATTTGCGCGCCGAGCGAGGCACGGATTTCCTCGCTCATGCCTTGCAACATCGGCGTATCAAAAATACCGGGTGCAATCGTCATCACGCGAATGCCGAATTTCGCCAGCTCGCGTGCAATCGGCAAGGTCATGCCATTCACGCCGGCCTTGGATGCCGCATAACCGGCTTGGCCGATTTGGCCTTCGAATGACGCGACCGATGAGGTATTAATAATCACACCACGCTCGCCGCTCGCATTGGGCGCTTGCAACGTCATTGCCGCAGCAGCAAGGCGAATCACGTTAAAGGTGCCAATCAGATTAATGCTGATCGTGCGCGAAAAATTAGCCAGTGAATGCGGCCCGCTTTTGCCGACCACGCGCTCACCCGGCGCCACACCGGCGCAATTCAGCACGCCATGAATGCCACCGAATGCAGACGTACACAGCGCAACGGCCACCTGCACACTCGCTTCGTCGCAAACATTGGTTTCAATAAATTTTGCGTGGCTGCCCAACTCGGCCGCCATTTTATTGCCGCCTTCGGCGTTGATATCAGCCAGAACAACATGGCCGCCATTTTCAACCAGCAGACGGGCCGTGGCTGCACCAAGGCCGGAGCCGCCGCCGGCGACGAGGAATGTGTGATTTTGAATTTGCATGATGTGATGTCTTAGGAAGTTGATGGGGTTGCAAGTTTGATTTGCCAGATCGATTTGCCAAGCGAATAGCAATCAACTGATTTTAGTTTACTTGGGCGAATTTCTATTGAATAATTTTTTTCACATCGTAACGATCAAACTGCTGTCACTTTATTTCGAAAAGCAAAATTCAAATCATCATGACCAACTACATCGCACTCCTGCGCGCCGTGAACGTCGGCGGCACCGGTAAATTATCCATGGCGGAGCTTAAGGGCATGTGTATTGAATTGGGATTTGCCAACGTGCAGACGTACATCGCCAGCGGTAATGTTGTTTTTCAATCCAAGCTCACCGAGAAAAAAGTGAAAGCTGCGCTGGAAGCGAGATTGGAAATTTATGCGGGCAAAGCAGTGGGCGTGTTGATTCGCACCGCTGCCGAGATGGCTGAAATTTTGGCGAATAATCCATTCCCGAGCGCAGCGTCTAATCGATGCGTCGCTATTTTTCTGGACGAGGCGCCAAGCGGTGAGGTGATGGATGGCGTCATGGGACGCAATGGCGAAGAAATTGCGGTTGGCGTGCGCGAATTGTATGTGCATTACGGCAACGGTATGGCGGATTCGAAATTGCGAATTCCTGTAGCCAAGAGTGGCACCGCGCGAAATATGAATACGGTGGCAAAACTTGCCGCGATGGCGCATGTGGTTTAAAAAAGAGTCGGTAAGCTGTAACAAAGCAGAAAATTTCTGGGGCTATATGTTTACGGCTCAGCGCGAGTTTAATCGTGTCCGCATTCTTGTTGACCTGTGCCACATCCCTTATTCAGGGTATTGTTGGCGCGCCGTTCGCGCCGTACCCTTACGTTGTTGTAATCGCCAACAACGAGGTGACTGATGGTGAAAATAATCACACGATTGCATTCTGAACAGCGCGCCTGGGTGGTTTCAGCAATATGCGGACTCTTCTGCACGTTCAACTTGAACATTGTTTGGGCACAGTTTCCCGACGCCCACAATTTGCCTCCAAACGGGTGGACCGGCCCGGTGTTTCGATTGAAGCAGGACTATCCTGCTACGCGGCCTAGTGCCGGTAATCAGCCGTGGAAGCAATTCAGTTTCAAAACCCAGCCGAACGAATATCTGCGCGCGGTGTTGGGCTATGCGCTGGAGGGAAATCGCGAAGTTGATTTTGATGTGCATAAAAATACCACCCGCGGCTGGTATCATGCGCCGTGGATGCATGCGGGTGACGCCGGTCGCGAGTTTATTCATGGCCTCACGCGCGAGCGTCCCTCGCGCCCGCAGGAGCTGCATCCCAATCAAAACGGGCAATGGCAGAATTGGGCGGTGAGTGTCTACAATCCGCGCGGGGGTCACACCA
>JANMQR010000314.1:0-69470 GCA_031370625.1 Burkholderiales bacterium
CGGTGATGGTCATGATGCTGGTACTACCCGCCCCTGCACCAATCGCCAAGTCGGTGGCGACGATGTTCTTGGTGATGACGGGGGCGAGGTTTGGCGTCACCGACAAACACTGATCTGTAACGCCGTTTGTCAGGTTGGTTATGCCGGTGATATTGGCAGCACCATTCGTGTTATTTGCGACCGGACAGGTGCCTGTTGTCGGGGCAGCCGCGGTAGTGACGTTCACTGTAATGGTGCAAGTGGTGACAGGATTAACAATTTGCTTTGCATTGATGCTGATGGTGTTGCTGCCTGCCGCCGCCGTCACTGATCCTGTGCCCGTACATGTGCCGCCGATGATGCTGGGCGTAGCCACCACGAGTCCTACGGGAAGCGTGTCCGTGAAGCTGTAAGTCTGCGTTGGATTATTGACAGGCTGCGTGACGGTAAAGGTAAGCGTGCTAACACCACCCACGACGATGGTGGTCGGTGCAAATGCTTTGGTTAGTACCGGCACCGCCGCATTAACCGTGACGCACGCGCCGGTAGTGCTGGTGCCGCTGGTTGAGTTGTTGGCGATAACTGACGTAATGTTGGTAGTGGCCGTGATGTTCGCGTTGCTGTTGGTGTTATTGACCTGCGGGCAACTACCGAATGTTGGCGTGGTGCTGGTGGTTACCGGAACGATGATGGTACAGGTGGTTGCGGGGTTTATGATCTGACGCCCAGCGACGGTAATGACGTTGCTGCCCGCTGTGGCCGTCACCGAGCCGCCACTACATGTGCCGGTAACAGCGCCGCCACTGGAGACAAGACCGGCGGGCAGCGTATCGGTATAGCTGAATGTCTGTGTGGGATTGCCTGCTGGTTGGCCGACGGTGAAGGTCAAATTGGTGGTGCCGCCAATGGTGAGATCGGCGCTGAAGGTTTTATCCAACGTTGGTATGCCAGCAGTCACCGTGACGGTGGCGGTATTCGATGCGAGACCCGTTGCAGCAACGGGGCCGGTGATTGAGACAATGCTGGTCGTATTGTTTTGTACGCCCGTTGCAACACCCGTGACCGTCACGCTGATCACGCAGTTCGCACCGCCTGCCAATGCGCCACCAGTGAATGCAAGACTATTGCCGCCCGTAACAACTAGCGAGCCGCCACAAGTTGCGGTCGTGCCGTTCAGCGCCGTCAAGCCTGCGGGTAACGCATCCGTAAAAGCGATACCCGCGATGGCGGTTACAGCATTTGGATTGGTGACGGTAAACGTCATCGTAGTCGACCCGGCAATCGTAACGCTTGGTACCGCGAAGGCCTTGGCAATCGTGGGCGGTGCGACGACGTTGACGATCTGGTTGGTCACACCATTGCTGAGCGTGCCGACCAAATTAGTCACGTTGGCGTTGCCGTTGGTTTTAGCTCCGGCTGTGGTGCCTTGCGTGGTGATAGTGACGGTACAGGTCGCGTTGGCAGCCACGCTGATTCCAGCCAGCTGAACGGAGGGATGACCAACCGTAGCGGCACCAAAAGCACCACTACCATTCGTGGCGCGCGATTGGAGAGTCTGTCCGGTACACGTACCGCCGAGTGTGGTTGCACCGAGCGTGAGCCCGGCTGGGAGTTCGTCAAAAAAGCCCAAGCCGGTACGCGCAATACTGCCTGTCGCGGTATTGGTGACGGTGAACGTGAGTGTTGTGCTGCCATCGAGCGCGATAGTTGCCGCGCTGAAGTCTTTGGTGAGTGCGGGAATACTGCCGACACTTAAACACGCGTCGCCGCCCGTGATGGCGACGTTGGTGGCGGTAATGTTGACCTGCAGGTTGGTCAAATTGGGTTGTGGGCAGGTGCCAGTAACACCGGCCGCATTGGTAAGTCCGGCGACAGTGACAGTACAGCTCACGGTGCCACTGCTCATGGCAATGGAATTGAGCCCGCTCAAAACGCGAGTGCTAGTATTGTAGGCCGCCGCTGCCGGGCCACTACAGCCTGCGCTGTACGTGACCGCAGGTGTGGCGCTATTAATTGTCAGGCCAGCAGGAAGCGTATCGCCCAGCACAACGCCGCTTTGTGCGGGGTTGCCCGCGCTGTTGGTAAGCGTAAATATGAGCGTGGTTATAGCACCGTCATTGATGCTCGCGGCACCAAAGGTCTTGCTGACGCTGGCCTGATTGACTGTCAAGGTCGCATTCGCCGCAGCGCCGGTCAAGGCGATTGGCCCTACCGCAGTTGGTGTGGTAGTGACGTTGTTGTTGGTGGTTGTGGCAGTGACACTCTGGGTAATCGTGCAAGTGCCACCGGGCACGATGGTAGCCGCATTGAAGCCAACACTAGTTCCCGCATTTGCCCCCCCCGTGAGCGTGGCACTCCCGCCGCCACTACAGGCGACACTGCCGGCCGCGTTGTTAGTGAGCGTGCCCGTGTAGGTGTCGTTGATCGTCACACCCGTAAGGTTGACTGGATTCGCCGCCGGGTTGGTTACTGTGATAACCATGCTCGCCGTGGCACCGACACCAATGGTCGCTGGGGTGAACGTTTTAGTGATCGTGGGCGGGCTATAAACGGTCACGCACTGGTTGGTGACGCTGTTGGTGAGATTGCTGATGCCGGAGATATTGCCAGCACCGTTAGTGTTGTTGGCCTGTGGACAGCCCCCAGGCGTCGGCGTGGCCGATGTGGTGACGTTGACGGTGATCGTACAGGCGGTTGCTGGATTGACGATCTGGTAGTTGCTGATGCCAATACTGTTGCTGCCAGCAGTCGCTGTGGCGGTGCCTGCGGTGCAGGTGCCGCCCAATCCATTCGGGCTGGCAATGACAAGCCCTGCCGGCAGGGTGTCGATGAAGCTGAATGTTTGGGTCGGGTTGCCCACCACTTGATTGACCGTGAAAGTCAGGGTCGTTGTGCCGCCAATGGCGATATCACCGCTGAAGGCTTTACTCAACGTCGGTTGCGGGACAACGGTCAGTGTGGCGTTAACACCGTTGGACATGCCTGCTGACAATCCACTCATGTTGCCCGCATTGTTAGTATAGGTCGCGGCTGATGCAGCCGTTACCGTGGTGGTAATGGCGCAATTTGCAGCGGCGAGCGCCAGACTGCCGGCGCTAAATGTGATGGTCGTACCACCAATTGTTCCAGCGACGGTTCCGCCGCATTGCGGCGATGTTGGCACGGCGGCGAGCGTCAAACCGCCTGGCAATATATCAACAAAACTGAGATTCGCTTGAGCAGGATTTCCAGCACCATTGGCGATGGTGAACGTCAGTGCGGAAGTCGCACCGGCGGAAATAGACGTGGGCAGAAACGCTTTCGTTAACGTCGTGCCGCGCACATTGAGCGTGTCAGCAAGCGCGACTGCCGACAGGCCACCGGCTAAACCGCTTATGTTACTCGCCGTGTTGGCGTAACTCGCCGGCGTGTCACTGCTGACATTGACGGTGATAACACAGCTGGAAATACCGCTGGCGATCGTGCCGCCCGTCAGTCGCAACCCTGTTGCATTTGCTGCCAGCGGGTTGCTCGATGCGTCGGTAAGTACGCCATTACATGTGTTGGATGTGGTCGCATTTGCAATCACCAAGCCAGCGGGAAATGTGTCAGTGAAGGCGAGCCCGCTCTGCGCCGGGTTCCCTGCCGAATTAGTAATGGTCAGCGTTAAAACCGAGGGAAGTCCTACGCCCACGGGATTAGGGCTGGTCACTTTGGTTAATGTGGGCGGCGGGACGACCGTTAAGGTTGCGTTGACACTGTTGGTCATGCCGGCCGATATACCGGTGACATTGGCAGCGGTATTGTTGTAGGTGCCAGCCGTTGCGGAAGTGACAGTAGCAATCACCGTACAGCCAGTGCTGCCAAGCGACAAGGTTCCGCCTGTAAGCGTAATGGTTGCAGGTGGCCCCGCTGTCGTGCTGACCACACCATTACATTGCGTTGCAGCGGGTGTTCCAACCAATACCACATTGGTCGGCAGTGTTTCGGTAAATGCAAGTCCCGTTTGCGCCGGGTTGTCGGTGCCATTGGCAATATTGAACGTTAATGTTGATGGGCCATTGGTAGGAATTGAGGCCGGCAGAAATGTCTTGGTTAAGATCGTGCCGCGAACAGTGAGTGTGTCATTGACATTGCCAGCCGCAAGCCCGCCAGCCAGCGCGCTAATATTGGCCGTGTTATTGACATAGACACCCGCTGCAGCGCTCGTAATATTAATGGTGATCGTACAAGACGCACTAGCGGCAAGATCAACACCGGTGACCGTAATTACGGCCAAACCCGCTGTTGCAGTGCGCACAAGAGCCGCCCCACCAGTGCTCGTACAAGTACCACCGAATGTGGCTGGGGTAGCGACGACAACCCCTGCGGGCAGTGTGTCGGTAAAGCCCATGTCGTTGGTTGTAGACGCTTTATTGGCAATAGTGAATGTCAATAATGCGGGCTGATTAACGCCAACAGGATCCGGCGAACTTACTTTAGAAAGTTGTGGCGAACCAGGCGCTGTCGCTGTCAGGGTTGCGCTGGCCGTATTGCCGATACCGCTGTTGGTGCTACTCACCTGCCCCGTAGTGTTCACACTTGCCGCGACCACCGATGTGGTGACATCGACCGAGATGGCGCAACTGGCACCCGCCGCAACGGGGCCGCCGCCGCTCAGGAAAATTTGTGTGTCGCCCTGATTTTGACCAACAGAGACTGTTCCACCGCAGGTATTTGTAAAGTTGGGCACGGCCGCGACGGACATGCCAACCGGAAATGGATCCGTCACAGAAAGGCCAAGCAATGCCGACGGATTTGCCGCCGGATTGCTAATGGTGAGCGTGAGTTTGGATGTGCCACCGGCAACAATAGTGGTCGGCAGAAATGCTTTCGCGATGACGGGCGAGTAAAAAACTTGTGTGACGTCGGTGTCTGAATTGTTACCGCTATTACCGGCAGGCTCGCCTCCACCCGATACCGTGGCGGTGTTACTGACGCCAGGTGCCGCCGCGGCGAGCACAGTGACCGTTACCGTTATTGGTGGGGCAGCAATATTCTGGGCAAGTGTGGTGGTCCGTGTACAGTTGAGCGCAGTACCTCCAACCGTATTATTTCCAGCGCCGCCCTGGTTCGCTGCACAAGTCCAACCCGTGCCTGAAGGTGCTGCACTAAGCGTTAGACCTGCGGGCAGCGTATCGACAACCGTGATGGTTCCTGCACTGGTTTGCGCGCCGATATTGGTGACGGTCAGCGTGTAGGTTCCGGTTGCGCCGACAGTGAAGTTGCCGTTATGGGTTTTGGTCATCACCAGATCAGTCGCGATTACGGGCGTGACTACCGTTGACACGTTATTGCCGGTATAAGTCGGTGCTTCGGCAACCGTCGTGCTGGCGATAGTTGCTGTGTTGGATGCACTCGGGAAAGCGCCAGCAGCAACCGCAACAGGGATGGTTATCGCATTCGTGTTGGTCGCCCCTGCCGCAATCGCTGCCGTACTGGTGCAATTAATATTTGCGCTGCCCACGGTGTTGTTGCCAGCACCACCCTGGTTTGCCGCGCAAGTCCAACCTGTTCCTGTAGGCACAGCAGAAAGTGTTAATCCGGTGGGTAATGTATCGGTGACGGTATAGACATTGCCGGCCGCGAAATTCCCTGCTCCTGCATTCTTTGCAGTAATCGTGTAGGTGCTATTGATACCAATAACAAACTGTGTCGGACCCGCTTTGGTAATTTGCAGATCGAAATCATTGACCGGCGTAACCAGTGATGTCGAATTGTTGCCAGTCGCACTCGCCGGCTCACCGCCGCCAGATACGCTTGCCGTATTGGTGACACTCGGTACGGCCGCTTGTGCGACCGCGACCGATAATGTGACAACTGTGGATGTTCCCGCGGGGGCAATGGACGTTGTGCTGGTGCAATTAATATTGCTGGAGCCAATCGTATTGTTACCAGCGCCGCCCTGATTTGCCGCGCATGTCCATCCCGCGCCCACCGTAGGGACGGCGGCGAGCGTAATGCCCGCTGGCAGCGTATCGATTAGGGTGTAACTCGCGGCACCAGTAGAGACGCCGCCAACATTGGTCACGCTCAGCGTGTATGTACCCGGCACCCCTGGCGTAAAGCTTACAGAGCCGGTTTTGTTGACTTTAATGTCAGCGCAGTCCGTTGCGCAAACTGACGTGACCACGGCACCGCTTGAGTTATTGCTACTATTTGAAGCGGGTTCGCCACCACCAGATACAGTCGCAATATTGGACACGCTCGGCGATGCAGCTGCCGATGGCAGCACCGTGACGGTAATGGCATTGGCATTAGTCCCGCCAGCAGCGATCACCGTGGTGTTCGTGCAGTTGAGTTGTGTAGACGTCGATGCTGCGCAATTCCAGCCCGTTCCGGTTGGCGTGCCGACGATCGTTAATCCCGTTGGCATATTATCGATGACCGTGTACGTGCCAACGGTTGCACTACTGCCGAGAAGATTATTGACCGAAATCGAATACGACCCATTTATGCCGATGCCGAAAGTGCCATTGGCCGTTTTGACGATCTGCAAATCAGGGCTCGGCGTAATCGTCACACTGGCTTGGTCATTTTCACCCGCAATATTGTTATTCGGCGTCGAATTGGGATCGGCCTGATCAGCGTAATAAACCTCTGCCGTATTGGTGATCGATGTGGCCACCGTCACGTTCGCAGTAATCGTCAGGGTCGCGCTTGCGCCGCTGTTAAGTGTACTCACCATCCACACGCCGGCAATACCGTTGGGTGCTACCACACCCACGTTGTAGACACCTTGGGTGGCCGTGGCAGAAACAAGCGTAAGACCTGCCGGCAGCTGATCTTTAACGCGCACATCGGTCGCGCGATTTGGTCCATTGTTGGCGACGACGACCTTGAAAGTTACTTGATTGCCCGGCGTTAGATTGGTCGCGGTCTTGGTAAGTCGAAGATCCGATCGTTGGCCCGGCGCACTGGCTAGATCGCCCCATGCGACCGCGATGCTGGTACCAAGCTGTGTCGCGATCAATGAGCCAATATTGACGGTATACAGATTAGTCACCGCGCCAGCCTGTTCCATCACGAACAGCCGACCCGCACTGTCAAACGAGCAGCCTGGCAAGTTAGCAGGCGTGCCGCCACCTGACAACGTGATCGAGCCAAGACGAGTAACCGCGCCGGTGGGCGAAATAGTAAACAAACTCGGCGTGTTACCACCGCCAGTGCTGGCCACCATGTAAAGCTGGTTCGTACCGGGCTGCAAACACAAATCTCCACCGGGAGGAATGTTGATACCGTCAGGCCCGCCAGCAGGCGTTTGCGTGATCACCGCACCTGAATTGGTATCGAGCGTAAAAATTGTGGCTGGCGGCGCAACGCCGAAGGTGGGCGTGGGATTGATTGCATACAAGGTGCCTGCACCATCAAACCCCAAGCGAATCACTGCCGTTACGGCTGCGCCGGTAGAGCCCACTAGCACGGGCAGTATGGTAGGCGTGCCGGGATCCCAACGCCAAAGCTGGGGATTTGCACCCTGCGAATCAAGGTAGAACAACATACCATCGCTCGGCCGAACAGCGAGTGTGGCCGCCGCCACCAATGGCGCAGCGAACGTCACCGCCTTTGTCACCAATTGCGTCGCGGTCTGGCCCGTTGCCGAATCGACAGTATAAATACCCGTCGCATCAATACCGTAAACAGTTTCGGCATTGGCTGCAGGCATAAACCAAGAGCAAATCGAAAGCGAGATGGCGGCGAGTGGCGACAGTAACCAATCACGCCCGCGGCGTTTAGTCGCATCGCATTTATTTTCACGCACGGGCGCCTCAAAATTTATAGTTGTTTTCATTGGTCTACACGCGGCTTCCCGGCAGGCTGACTTGGTGAGGTAGCATCACCTTTCGCGCCCTCAATAATCCCGCGATAGGCGGAACTCCCAGGAGCCGTCCCCGTTGGGGTTGTCTCGGCCCTGGACGCATCGTCTGCTGTATTCGATGAACTATTCTTAACCGATTTCGGAAACAAGTCTTCATCAAACTTGTAGCGGAGCCGCAAATACGTGCCCTTGTTTGTGTATTCGCCGTTTGCGAAATCTTCATCGCGATAACCGTAGACGTTATAGCCGCCGGACAGCCACAAATTCTCCATCACCATAAAGCCCAGCTCGACACCAACCGCATATGTTTTGGATTGCAAGGCGCGACCAATTACGGTTGAGCCGGTTACCGAGATATCCCAGCGCGGTGCAATTTCCCAAATCGCGCGTGCAGACAGCAAATGCGCACTATTCTTCGCTTTGATGCCGTTCGAATCTTCGTTGACCCATTTCGCCGCGTAGCGCCCTGAGAACGTGAATGGACGACGCGGTTGCCAATTGGCGTGCAACGAGAATAATTCCACCGTGCGCTTGAGTTGCAATTCAGGTTGCGTTGTATCGTTTTCACTGCGATGCTCAACCCGCGCCAAACCATTCCACACATCGGTTTCGGTATCGCGGTAAGCCACACCAACCTGCAAACGTTCTTGTTCATTTTTGCCCGTTTGCGTTTGCGTCTGCGCACCCTGATTTTTGATCAATGAATATGTATTGCGACCCAGGAAAGTCCACTCGCGATTAATCTTGGAGGCGACGGCCACGGTTGATAGTAGCGAGTCGCTACTGGTGCCGTCGCGAAGCTCCAAGCGGGTCGAGCCTTTCCACAACGGGCTTGCGGTGTACTCAAGACCGAACGTGAGCGCAGCCGATTCACCGGTGCCGGTGCCGGAGAATGAATGCACCCGCTCAAAGCCAGTTTGCAGTTTCAAACCGTCACTTAACGTCCATAGATTTCGTAGCCCTAATGCAGCCTCGGCATCGCCACCCGAAATGGCATCGCGAATGCGGTACTCGCTGAATACGTTGCCGTCTTTCATGTAGTCCGTGCTGATACCGATCACGCTGCTATTTTGTCGCTGCACAGTATTTAAACCGTATGGGCCGGTGAGCGAGGAAATGAACTCGTGGCGGCCATACAAACGGCCGCTGTTCGGCAATTTGTATTCACCGCCAATCGCCGCAATTTTGCGATCTGTATCTTTAGGGTCAACCTCCGCTTCTATGTACGCGGCGGCATCTTTTATGCCCGGAATATCGCCTGTCAAGCGAGTGCGAATGCTGGTGACTTCCGTGGGCAACGGTCCAGATGCTGTTGTCGCAGGTGCCAGCGTTTCGCGCGCATGACGCACACCTAATTCCAGGCGCATGCCATTGTCGAGCGTGCGCTCAACAGCTGCGAGCAGGCCATCACGCTTACCGTTGCTGAGCAAATCTTCGCTGCGCAACATCTCTGCCTTCAGGCGGGTTTTCTCGTCAATCCGGTATGAAACATTGCCGCCAATTTCAGTTCTGCCACTGCTGAGACTGGAGCTGATATTGTCGAATTTTGCATCGGCGCGACCTGCGTAAAACAGCGCATCTATGTCGTCGCCTTTATGGCGGAATTCAACGCGCGAAGCGATGCCTTTTTTCTCGCCTTTGGTATCCCCGGTCGTGCCCGAACCAACACCAGACAAACCGCCCGCAATGCTGGTGCCCACTCGGTCACGAGTAGTTTGCGCAATCTCGGCAATCAGAAACGTTTTGTCCGCGAGCTTGGCAATCGCGTTAATACCGATCATGCGGAATTTATCAACCGGATTGCGATCATCAACCACCATCGCACCGATTTCAAAATTATTCGTTAATTTGATTTGTGCATCCGCACCCGCGACCCAGAACTGTTCGCCGCCTTGATCTATTTCATAGGTGACGCGAATCGAATTTGGGTTAAACAATTCATCGAGCGTTGGCACTGGCGCTTTCAAAATAATACGGCCCGTTAACGGTTCAAGCTCGTAGTCAGCGAAACGTGCAAGTGGCACTGTGCGAATAATCACGCCAGTCTGGTTGCGATCTCGGGTAATGATTTCAACTTTTTCGCTGTTGATTAAGCCCTTGGCATTTGCAAGCGTGAATGGGCCAGACGTGCCATTCGCTTTAAATTCCTGCAACAATTGACGCGTTGTGTCGCGGCTAGCGAAAAGATTGGCCGAGATTTTATCGTTCTCAAAGTGCTGCTTTAAGCCCGTTAGCGAGCGATTGTAATTGGCGAGTTTGCGTGCCTCGGATGCGGACGTGGTGTTGTAGTCACCGTAGAGCAAATACGATTTTTTATTATCGACGCGAACATAGAAACGACCTGTGGATTGCGCATCAAACGCACGCACGCTGGAGTCGCCATAGACCGGATAGAACTCATCAGGCTGAATATCGCGGAATAAACGATCCCGCGTATTTTTATCTGAATCATAAGCTAACGTCAGCAAATACTCGCCTTTGATTTTGCCTTTGATAAACATCGCCGCACGTGCACCAGCATCGTATTTGCCACCATTCCAATTGCGCGAAATATGCGTGATCTCTTGCTCGAAACCGTCTTGCGCGCGGGCAGGCGTTAGCGCACGAGTGTCGAGCTTGCGCAAATTCAGCACGCCCTCAATCACACCGACCGCCAGCAGTTCGCGCACATCCGGCAAGAAATCAAGGCGAGCCTCTGAACTCAAAGCACCGCTGCGCACATTAATCACGGCCTGACCGGGCTCAGCCGGCGGCAGCAAGGTAAATTCACCCACACCGCCCGCCACAAAGTTTTGTACACCAGGCTCAGCCGTATTCAAATCTTCGGCTTGCCAGCGCCCGAGATTAGTTAGCAAAGTGATAGCGGTGCGCGATGTCACGGCCACACCTTTGCTGTCAACGACACGCACAATTACCGTGACCGGCGTTTTTCCGTCAGCTCGGGCACCTGCGCTTGTAGCCTGCGGAAACTCGATCAACAACTTAGAAATATTGCCCGGGGCTGTCACTTTGATGGTGGCTTCACCGCGCTCGTTGCCAAACGCGTCAATTTGCTTTGCGGTCAGCGTATTCACACCCGGTATCAAATCCGCACCGATAAATTCCCACGCCTGCAATTTTTTGTCTTCCATGACCGCTTTTTTACCCACGCGATCATCAGCCAGCTCTTTACCATTGACGAACAGTTTGAACGTCGTGCCCTGCACACCTTTGACGCGAATCGTGGATTGCTTATAGGCCAGCGTGTCGCCATCTTTCAAGCCAATAAAGCCAAGCGTATTGTTTTCTTGCGGCAGAATATTTTCGAGCGTGATCGCAGGCGCGTCGGAGCTACGATCCACAATGGCGCGATTCAATGGCGGCTGCGCAGGCGCAATAGTGGCAAAGCCGACAGTGCCTAGCGTGGCCGCGTTTGCCAGTGTATTAATACCCGACGGCAAAATCGATGCAGCACTGGGCGCCGGCGCTTGGCTGGACGGCGCAGTCAAGCCCACCACGCCGCTTGCGGGCAATGCCTTGATATCAGTTGCAAATCTATTAGCGGGATCAGTGGTCAGTTGCTGCTGCAAACGGCCATCGATTTCAGTTTTTAATTTGTTTGCTTCATCGCGACGCACCGCGACTTGATTCGCCACTGACTCGCTACATGACTGAATCGCAAAGTCAGCTTTGTGCAGCTCGCCATATTTCACATCGAGGAACCGGCTGTCGCCCTTACCAGTGTTGCGATTTGAGCCCGTCGCAAAATCTTTGGCGTCAATGCCGGCGGGCAGCGTGGTTCGATCAATTTTCAGCACATGCGTGCGCGCGGAAAGGCCGTAGAAACTGTATTTTCCTTCACTGTCGGAAACAACGTTAGTACCGTCCTCCAGATACAAACGAACACCCGGAACGCCGACTTCACGCGCCAGTTTTTTCTTGTTCGCGTCATCTGTAGGCAGATTTTGTATGCCGTTTTTATCGCAATCGATAAATACTTTGCCGACGACATACGCTTTGTCGCTGAGTACACCGCCAACAATCGTCACCTGCGCCGCTGCAACATTCGACTCACTGAAACGCGTGCCACCGTTACCGATGCGATAAGTTGCGACGACTCGATTGATACCATCGCCTTGTGCAGCGCCCGGCCCGACGCGCACTCGGTAAGCGACGCGAACCTGCTGACCCAGCGCCATGCTGCCGATATTGAAAATTAGGCGCGAGCCGGAAACAAATTGCGGATCGGCGAGTGGCTTGCCTTCGAGGCGCGCCGTGCCGAGCACAAATGAGAAACCTGCTGGCAGCGAGTCCGTTAGCAGCACCGGGCTTTGATTCAATGCGTAGCCGGTGTTGTTATTGATTGTGACGCTGTAATCCGTTAAGTCACCGATCTCGACGGTAGTGCGCGACACCGTCTTCTGCACAAACAATCCACCAATACGGCCCGCGTCCACCGGAATATCGATGATGACTGGCCCCGTCTCCGGCCCCACGCGGAACGCGCCACCATAGGAGCCACCTGTGGTTGGCCCGGTCGCCAACACGTTGCGCCCGGACGGCAGCTGGCTCACTGGCACAGCAGATACAAACGTATAACCGTTCGGTGGCGTGACTAATGCGCAATAATCGCCCGGCGACACCAGCGGGAAATCGAAGCGCCCGTCCGCACGCGTCACCACCGTCGCAGGCGCTGTGACAATAGAGCCATTCACAAGCTGGCTCACTGTCGCCAAGGTGCTTGTACACACACCACCCTGCGCGGTGACCAATCTCACCGTCGCACCAGCAACAGGCTCATTGGTGCGGCTGTCAAACACGACGCCGTTAGGGTCGATCACAGTTACGCTGGTTGCAATTCTGCGTCCGCAACCGATAATTTCCACGCTGTAAGTGTCGTATGAATTACCCTCAAGGATGTTGTCGCCTGCGACCACTGGGGGCTTACGAACCGGCAATCCACCTGCTTCAAAAATACCGGTGTTAGGTCCCGTCTCAATCGCGATTATTTCTTCGCGTTCACCGTTAGCACCAGTGATGATAATAGTGCGGCGCTCAATCACATCTGGCAATTGATTACACGAAGGTGCATTCGCACGCAAAAATAAATCACGACCAATAAACGCCCACGGCGTGGCACGCAGGAAGCCGCCATCGATGAAACCTTGGATAATATTTTCTACCGTGGCGGTCGTACCAATAGTGGTTGTATCGCGATTGGTGAGCGTTCCGCTGGATGTTGTATTGACGCGGAAATCTGTTGTGTTGCTCGCACCGCTTGCTGCGTTTACGGGTGCTACTACACGGCTCAAGAACACAATGCGCGCACCGGGCGACAGTGTAAATGTGCTGCTTGGCGTCACAACGACATCAGTCGCGTCGAACACGCCCACAATGGATTGACCACCCGCGACTGTGTTATCAACGACAATTTGTGCCGTCCAGCTGGCACTGCCATTGACGAGGAAATTTGCTGGGAAGGTGATTGTTTCGCTACACGTGCCAACGTTAGTGAGCACGTGTGTGTACACAACATTTCCGCCCGGTGTGGTGCGACCGGTGTTGTCTGGCTCCAGCACGACACGACACAGATTAGCAATTGATGTCACCACATCATCATCGACGGCACGAATGAGCGGATTGGTGATTGACTGCGCATTTTTGGAAACGCGGAACGGGCCACCTGCGATGCCCGGCGGCAGAATTGCTTTCACGACAATGCGATAAGTTGCACCCGCGGCGACGGGCCCGGTATCGGGAATCGTGTTGCCGTTGGTATCGGTCAATGGCGTGACGCCATCGGCTTTGAATAGCTGGAAAATCGTACCGGGTGGGAAGTTTGACCCCGATAAGGTCACATCAAAACTATCGGACTTGCTGGTGTTGTTGGTCAACACGTTATTAAACGTGACTGCGCTACCGGGATCAGCTGAAGCCAGCGTCACGCCGCGCAAGGTGATGTTTTCTGTTCCGGTGATGCGGAAATCCACCGGGTTGCTGGTAAGCGGACCCACTCGTGTGCCGTTAACACTGGTGTAAGAATTTTCTGCGACGTTGGTGAGCACGCTATTCAACGCAAGGCCAGGCGCAATATTCACATCAAAAGAAACGAGGCCGGATTCATTCTGTGGCATCGTCGCGAAGTTCACGCTGACGCGATCGGCCGCGGTTGTGTAGGTGCCAGTAAGACCATTGAACATAAACGGCCCACTTGCCGCATTCAGACTTGCATCATTGGTTTGTGGAGGTGCTGCAAGGCGCAAGGTGCCGGGCACATAGGTCATGCCGGCAGGCAACACATCCGAAATAGTGACGTTGGTTTTTACAGCATCACCAATGCCTGCATTGCCATAACGAATCAACACGCGATAGGCACCGCTAGGCGAATTTCCTTGAATCGCGGAAATGGATTTACTGAAAAACAAATCGTAAGTCGTTGGCACGACAATCGGCGCGACGATAACGAGACATTGATTCGTCACCGCATTTAAAACATTGGCGATACCGGTAATGGAGGCTGGCCCATTCGTAAACGCAGCCGGATTACCCGCGCAACTTGCATTAATTTGCGTTGGCGCATTGGTGACGCCGCTCACAGAGATGTCACAAACCTGTGTGCCCGGCACCATGCTCGCATTCGACACGCTAATCGTCGATGGCTGGGTAAACGTGACGGCGCCCGCGCAGCCGGGAGATCGTGTGACCACAGGCGCAGCGGTCAAACGTAAGCCTGCTGGCAATGTGTCTGTAAAGGCAACGCCCGCTTGCGCAGGTGAGCCGAATGTATTGAACAGGCTGAATCTGATGGTCGCGGTTTCACCCGGATTAATGGACTCGACGGCGAACGACTTTCGCAATGACGGCAAGCCCGCTGCTGCGCCAACAGTAGCCGTCACCATGTTGCTGGTGGTGGACTGCGGCAGGCCGCCAATTTGCTGGCTGCTCGAGGCGGTGTTGCTCAGCACGGTACCGGTGGGTGGTGGTGCGGCTAGAGCGCTCTGGCTGATCGCGAATGCCGCAACCAAACTCAACGCGACGCTGATTGGCCTGGCAAATGAGCTGCATAGACGAGAATTTTTTTGATTATTATTCATCGTCAACTACATCGTATTAATCTTCACGCAGAACTGCAGCGTGATGGTTTGGTTTTGCGCGAGCGGTGTTGTTGCTGCGGGTGAGGATTGCGCATTAATCGTTCCAGTAAAGCCAGCGGGGTAAGTGCCCCTCAACGCAATTGGCCCGGTAACAGTTGGTGCACCGCAACCCAGCTCAAGCGATGTATTCGGCGGTACAAGATCGCTCAAATTAATATTCGTTGCGTTAGCCGTCGCCGAATTGATGCCGACGATAAGGTATGAAATACAGTTTCCCGGAATCGTATTTGCACTCGCCGCCAACCCAGCACTACTCCAAGGCGAATTTGGCACGCCTGCGGTTAACGTTGTTGTCGGTGTCGTGGTGCAGGAGCCGTTTCCGCCGGGAAGCTGCTGATATTTTGCGAGCTTGAGTCCATCAGAAAGTGATGTGGTGTCAGTTACCGTCAAGATAGAAGCACCTCCGTTATACGTCACCGTTGCGGTCGTGATATTCGGCGGGCTGCCGACGGCAAGCGGCGCAGTCACGCGGATGAAAATAGCGCGCTGCTCGTTCGGCAATAGAGCAGGAATAGTGGTGGTACCCGGCACAATTTGCGCATCTGTGCCCGCATCAAAAACACCGTTGCCATTGGTATCAATAAACGCGGTTGAAGTCCACCCGAACATCGGTGTTTGGTTATTCGCTAAAAAATTAGCCGGAAACACAATGGTTTCAGCGAGATTTCCGTTGTTCGTCAGCGTGTGCGTATACGTGACTGTCGCGCCTGCCACCGTACCCTGCGCGCCGTTCGGGGTTAGCGTTACTGCATGCACAGGCGCCACCGTGACCTGATCGCGTATCGTGTCGGCAATCGCTGGATTGCTTTGATTTGCAATCCCGAACTGAATCACATAACTGCCGGCAGGCGACGGTGTCGGTGTCGCCACTGTGCCAGGGCTGGTTGCGGGCACGGTCACTTCTGCACAGACGATACGACTGCCACCGGCCGGTATCGGTGCGGCACCAGTGGTCGTGACTGCCGCGCCCAAGGGCGCATTACAGTTGGTGCCGTTACCGCTGTCCTTAAACGTGACAACCCAGCCCGCTGGTGGTGTCGCCAAGCCCACCGTGCCGGGCACGGAAATAAACGATGCACTCAAGTTATAAATCGACGCAATCGCGCTGGTGTTGTTGGCATAGAGCGTGAACACCGTCGTGGTCGGGGCTGCCAGCGCTGGCGTCACTGTATTGGTGATCTGCACTGTTGCGTTGTCAGGCCCTGTGCCCAATACGCCCACGCCAGCGAGGGGCGCATTGTTGGTGATGTCGGTGCTATTTGGAATAATAGTGGTGAGCGTATCGACCACGGTATCGAAGCGCGTGGTGTCGAAACGCGAGCGAGCTTCCAGCGTAATTCGATAACCATTGCCGCTGTTGTTTCCCGCCACCGCATTCGCAGGCAGCGTGGCGCGAATCACCACCGGGTAGCCGCAGGAAACACCGCTTGCGCTGATGATGTAAGGCGCAGGACATGCGCCTGCATTTGGCAACGGAATCGTTCCCGTATCGGGGATGCCGTTGCCATTGCTGTCTTGTAACGCGGTGGCACCGTTAAACGACAAGATTTGGAAGGTGGTACCGGGCGGGAAAGTACACGCATCGACCACGCTACTATTCGCGGGACTACAAGTAGCACCGTTGGCTGACAATGCATTACCGGGATAGGCGGCTGCGGAAGTGCCATCACGAATAATCACATCAAAACTATCGGGCGAGGCGCCACGGTTCCACACGTAATCGGTGAACGTGACGGATTGCCCCGGCGCGGCGCTGGGTGCGGTAACTGGCTCGTTATCGGTAATGCCCGTGGTGGTGGAAGATCCATTCACCGATAAATTCGCCGTTTGCACCACCGTGTATTGCACAGAGTTGGTTGGTGCGGGCGGCACCGAAATGGTGGTGACCCCAATCGTGTAGCCGTACTGAACGCTCGCGGTATTGGTGGTGGTGATCGCGTTTGATGGCGAGGTGACCGGCAAATTCGGCGCAATCGTTACCTGAAAATACACGCTGCCGTTGGCTGCCGGTGCCAATACTGTCAAGGTTGCATCGACCGCGCCCGAGACAGCCGTGGTCGGCGCTTGATACGTGATGCCAGCAGGATCGCCCGCAGGTGCATCGGTGAGGGCGGTGGATGGGCCGGAAACAGACCAGCGCCCAGTGCCGGGCAGATACAACCAACCGCTCGGCAATTGGTCGAGCAGGCGCACATTGTCCGCCTGAATTGAGCCTGTGTTCGCGTACTCCAACACCACATAAAGCGGCCCCGAATTCGGGCTGACACCACCGGCGACCGGAATATAGCCCGGTGGTGGCACGCTCGATAATTTTTTCGTTACATTTACAGCCGCCGCACCAATCGTCGTGGTGTCGACCTGCGTGAGCGTATTTACTGTCGGCGCGTTGGTATCGCTGACTGAAACAATAATGGTACCGGCTTGCCCCACGGTGGCCGTTGCAGCCGTGGTGCCGCATACGACGAAGCTAAAACTCGCCCCCGCATTTATCGATACGGCTGCCGTAATCGGTGTTGCAGAATCCGCCACGCCGTCCTGATTGGCGTCCGAAAAATAAACGAGACCGGTATGCGCAAACATGCCGCCCGTGGTGGCTGGGTTCAGCGTGTATGAATCGGTACCATTACCGGTATTGGTAATCGTGTGTGGGTAGCAAACTTGTTGACTGGCGGGGACAGTCTTGGCACCTGTTTGCGTGAGCGTAAAGCTCTTCACCTGCAAGACGGTCGTCTGTACGGTGTTCGATGTGACGGGCCGCACCGTACCAGTGCTGTCCACATAAGTTGCTGAGGCTTGATTGCCGATCACCGAATTCGCAGGAGCAGGTGCTGCATGCGCGGCCAACGAGAGCAAAACCATGGTCGCAGTGAGCAAAAAGGCGAGCGCCTTCTCACGCGCGCGCAGCGCATATCGCATCCAGACGAATCCGGTCTGGTAGGATACGAGGACATCCATTACATTTTTCTCCGTTGCCTTTTTACGGCTTTTTTGCCGTTTTTTTTGTTGCTTTTTTACTGTTTTTTTACTACTTTTTTCTGCGCTAATTTGTTATCTAATTCTTGCTTTGTGTTGTGCTTTGCTTCGTTTTTTACTTTTTCCCGTCTTACCCAACCCCGGCTATTTTTTTAAAGTTACGTCGACACCACTAACACTGGCAGCACCCGCGGCCACCCTGAACTGCGCCGAAAAAACAATTGATTGCTTTGGGCCTAACTCGCCCGGATACCAGCGCAGATAGCGATATTCACTCAGCGCTACCACCTGCTCAACTTCTACGCCATTTGCCTGCTTCACTTTTCGCTTTAGCGGCATGGCAAAAAAATTTGTCCCGTCAACGCTCGCGCGCGCGGCCGCTGGCGTGACGGTGTTCATAACCAATTCAGTATTAACCGGCACTGGCAATGTCGCCACAACACCACTCAGTGTGCGACTGGATTTGTTAGTGTAGGTCGCCAAATCTTGCAGCACTTCGCCGGGCTTGGCAGTTGACGCATTCTGTAATGATTCTTTGCCGGCGACGATGACAACTTTGCTGCGTTCCAGTCGGATGTCGAGTGGATTATCGGCCGCATTGTTCGTCACAACTTTTTGAGCCACAGCCGCGCTCACTCCGCCTACTGTCAGTGCACCGCAAGCTATACAAGCTGCTATCGCAAAATTTTGCCCAATGTTTCGACCGATGTTCCGATTTAGCGCGCGAACCAACATCTCGCTCCCCTAGTTACCTGCCTAACTTTTCAAATCCCATCTCACCGTCAACACCAACGCTACCGAAACATTGCTTTTTACAATTTCAATCATCGTCAGCACATGTCGCACAGATAGACAGATTATAGAAATGATAACCGCATCTCATTGTCAACCTTTGTAAAACTTTAAGAATGTGCGATTAATTCTTGTATTAAATACGTTTTTTATCTGGCGCGTGTAGATTTTTTCCTCGGCTTTACCGCTCACGAATTTGGATTAGCACTTGTTATCTACGTCAGCACTGCACTTTTCACAAAGCAGGCACGCAAGTTTCGACATATTGCGAATGCGCAGCTATAATCACTATTCGCGAATTAGCGAACGGCCCTGCGGAGAGGTGGCAGAGTGGTCGAATGCACCAGACTCGAAATCTGGCGTACGGTTTTACCGTACCGTGAGTTCGAATCTCACCCTCTCCGCCAAACACGAAACCCCGCAAGGGGTTTTTTGTTTGGCGGAGAGGAGTGAGCCAACTGCTTGGCTCACGCGTGAGATTCGAAGGGTTTTGCCTAAAGGCAAAACCGCGGCCCGCAGAATGTGGGCGAATCTCACCCGGCCCTACAAACACGAAACCCCGCAAGGGGTTTTTTGTTTTGTTCGCTGCGAGGTCTAACGGGTTCGCAGAAAAAGCAAAAGGCGCAATCAATGCGCCTTTTGCTTTTCTGCCCCTCCCTAGCGGGAGGCCCTAAAGTTGTTTTGGTCGACTACTGAACCCGACGCTCAATAATAATTTGTTCTATTTCAACTCGGCGATTTGGTTCAAGACACTTGATCAACGCAGCACGGTTTTTTTCGGTACACATCACTACTGGATTGGCTTCACCACGGCCCTGCGCCTTGGTGCGATTCGCATCGACACCTTTGTTGGTCAAGTAGTTTTTCACGGCGACTGCACGGCGTTCCGACAAACTCTGGTTGTATTTATCCGAACCCAATCGATCCGCATACCCCGTTATCATCACATTGTTGATGGACGGATTCGCGCTCAGTGCACTCGCAATCTCATCCAACTTTGGCTGCGGTGAACGCAATTGGCTACTGTCAAAGGCAAACAATTCAGTTGCAGATAAAGTAATCCGTTCCATTCTTGGCGCAGGTGGCGGCGGGGTTGGTGCGATCGGCGCTGGCGGTGGTGGGGCTATTTCGCGCACTGGCTCGGGCGCTTGCGCGGTGAGCACAATTGGCGCAGCGGGCTTGTTAAAGGCGTATGTAAGACCGAGCGTGATGTAATCATTTTTGCTGCGATCAAATCCGAAATTAAACCCGCTCAAATATCCGAACACGCGTCGATAATCAGCCTGCATCGACCACTGCTCGCTGAATGCAACCTGAAAGCCTGCGCCAGCGTTGAGATATGGCGATGTACGAGTGCGGGTACCAAGTGTCGGCGTGGTGGCGCGGTCGCGCTCGTAGCCAATTCCAGCGAGTAGAAATGGACGGAATGTTTTTCGCGAAAACATGTATAGCCCATCCACACCCAGCGTTTGCTGCTGGTAGCGAGAACGATCATTATCTGTGCGCGCAAACGTACCGCCCATTTGCAAATCCCATGAGTCGGAGATCGGTTTACCGAATCGAAGGCCGCCGCCCACGCCATTTTTATCGACACCGAAGCGCTTGTCCGCATCCATAATGTTTACGCTCGGCGCGATATACCAAGATGGGTTGTAAAGAGTGGTTTGTGCATGCGCCGATAATCCTGCGGCACCGCATATTAGTCCGATGACTAAAGTAATTTTGTTCATTTTTTTCATATTCGCCCTATTGGTTTGTGAGGATAATGCTGTTGGAAAAGTTGAGATAGATAGAGATGATCTGCGCCGGTTGCGAACGGCGCCAGAGTGGATTAAAGTTGCTTGCAGCAACCGGCTAGAGCGGTTTTCGGCCGCTTATCACGCGCAGCAGCACGACCACAATCGCTACGACCAGCAAGATATGAATAAAGCCGCCGAGAGTGTAGGAAGTTACGAGTCCGAGTAGCCAGAGGATTAACAACACGACAGCGATGGTGTAAAGCATGGTTTGCCTCTTTTGAATTTGGATTGAACGATCAGAACTTCAATCGCTCATGGGTGAAATTTCATATTGCCGCTTTAATTGCACGTCCTCTGTTCGCTGTCGCACATTGCGCAAACTTTTGCGCAGCGCTCGTGTCCGGAGATGCAATACCGGCACCAGTATTCCCGCTCACAGTGCGCCGTCGGCCAGAAAATCTGTGCGCTTCCGCACATACGCTGGCATGCGTAAGGTTTAGTCTTAACGTGTGCATTACCAAGTTCCAAACAAATGCGTGGTTGACTTCGCGCATCACGCCGCTTAGATAGCCGGATACGCGATGACAAGACGCCAATAGGGCATCTCGGCGTCTCGCCTCCGGTGGGCAATTCAGGCCCTTAAGGACATCGGTAAATTGAAAGCAAAAATCAAAACCAGCCGCGCGAAGTTGAGTGAGTGGGCATCCCGCATTGATGCCGACGATGCTGCGGCAAAATATATTTCTGCCGAAGCACCGCTCCGCGCCGAGCTGTTCAGTGCCGACCAGATGGATCGACACGGTCGATTCCTGGCCAGCTCGCATCAGCTCGCCGCCTGGCGCCGGCCCGATCAACTTTTGGCCAGGCTGATTGAAAATTACGCGGTGCTCATGTGGGCATGCGGCCTACTCACCAACGCCGTAAAAACAAATCGGCGGATTACGCCGGCGGGGGAATGGTTGCTCGACAACTTCTATTTGATCGAGGAACAAATTCGCACGGCTAGACGGCATTTCCCAAAAACATACAGCCAGGAATTGCCGGTGCTGGCCAGTGGCCCGTCAGCAGGTCTGCCGAGGGTATACGACATCGCGCTTGAAGCGATCGCGCACGGCGACGGGCGAGTTGATCCTGAAAGCCTTAACCGATTTATTGAGGCCTATCAAAAGGGCGCTGATCTAAAGTTGGGCGAACTGTGGGCCATCCCCATCATGTTGCGGCTTGCGTTGATCGAAAACCTTCGGCGTGTCGGCGCCCGCGTCGCAGCCGGGATGCTGGATCGCAATGAAGCCGACACCTGGGCAGACCAGATGATCAAGACTGCCGAAGAGGATCCGAAAAGTCTTATCCTTGTTATCGCCGATATGGCGCGTTCGAACCCACCGATGGTCAGCTCGTTTGTTGCTGAACTCGCGCGTCGACTTCAAGGCCACAGCTCCGCGCTCGCTCTGCCGCTAACCTGGATCGAGCAACGACTTTCGGAAACCGGATTAACGATTGAGCAGCTGGTGCAGTCGGAAACACAAAGCCTTGCAGCGAATCAGGTTTCCATTAGCAACAGTATTGGCAGCCTGCGCTTTCTTGGTGCCATGGACTGGCGCGAGTTCGTGGAGTCAATGAGCAGCGTTGAACATAAACTTCGCGAAGACCCCAGCAACATTTACGCAAAAATGAATTTTGCGACGCGTGATAGGTATCGACACGTTATTGAAAAGGTAGCAAAACGAAGCAGGCTCTCTGAAAAAGATGTCGCGCGCAAAGCCGTGCAACTCGCGTTTCTAGCGGCCGCAAAACCGCGACACGCCGCAAGCGAACGTGAATCGCATGTCGGCTTCTACCTTGTTGATAAAGGACTTCCACAGCTTGAACACGCGGTGGAGGCTCGTGTATCCGCCTTGGAAGCGATACGCCGTTTCGATCAGTTGGCTGAGCGCTTTCCGTTTCCACTCTATTTCGGTGCCAGTGCTGTATTGACGATAGCCATTTCTGTTGGGCTGTTCCAGATTGCAAACGCTAGCAATTTTGCCCTAGCATTTGTAGTTCTCATGATCGCTGCAATGCTACTGGGCGCGAGTCAATTGGCCGTATCGCTCACCAACTGGCTTGCAACCTTGATTGCCGCACCTGTCTTACTGCCGCGAATGGATTTTTCGAAAGGCATACCGTCCGAATCGCGCACGCTGGTCGTGGTGCCCACGATGCTCTCGAATATTCACGGAGCAGAGGCGCTCATCGAAGCGCTGGAGGTGCGGTTCCTCGCCAATCGTGACCACAATCTTCATTTCGGCTTGCTGACCGATTTTCCCGACGCAGCGACCGAATCGCTATCCGGAGACGAGAGCATATTGGCGTTTGTGCGCACCGCAATAGATGCATTGAACGACAAATACGGCATTGAGAGAGAGGACAAGTTTTACCTGTTTCACCGCCCACGCCGCTGGAATGAGCACGAGAAAGTCTGGATGGGGTATGAGCGCAAACGTGGCAAGTTGGCAGACTTGAATAATCTTTTGCGGTTCGGCAAAACGGAACCCTTCTCGCTGATACTTGGTGACAGCAATTTCTTGCGAGACGTGAAATACGTTATTACGCTGGACACCGATACTCAGCTGCCGCGCGACGCAGCGCGTGAACTGGTAGCGACGATGTCTCACCCGTTGAATCGCGCGCAATTGCCGATTCCCGAAAAGGCAACCGACAAATCCAACGCAGAAAATTCCCGCAGCATCGCGCCGCTCAGAAATGGATATGGCATTTTGCAACCGCGTGTTTCCGTAAGCTTGCCCAGCACCAACCGATCACGCTATGCACAGCTTTATGGCAGCGAGCCTGGCTTGGATCCCTACACGCGTGCCGTCTCCGACGTGTACCAGGATCTGTTTGAAGAGGGTTCATTTATTGGCAAGGGCATTTACGATGTTGCGGCTTTTGAAGAAGCGGTGAAAGATCGATTCCCTGACAATCGAATCCTGAGCCACGACTTGCTGGAGGGTTGTTACGCGCGCGCCGGATTGTTGAGCGATGTTGAATTCTACGAAGACTATCCGTCGAGCTATAGCGCCGATGTAAGCCGCCGCCATCGCTGGATACGTGGCGATTGGCAAATCGCATCGTGGCTTTTCTCCCGCGTGCCACGCAAGCAATTTGCGGGTGAAAGTAAAAGTGCACGAACAAAAAATCTGTTATCCGCATTATCTCAATGGAAAATTTTCGACAATTTGCGCCGCAGCCTCGTCCCAGCCGCAATGATGCTGTTATTCGTCGCGGGCTGGGTCACTGTGCCAGCGGTCGCGTTGTGGACTCTCGCGGTGTTGAGCATTTTGTTTCTACCGATGATTGCCACGTCGAGCTTGAGCTTGGCGAAAAAGCCGAAAGACGTGCTCTTTCGTCAGCATGTTTCCGAAGTCGGGCAGTCTGTTGCACGACAGATACTGCAAACGCTCTTTGCCTTAGCCACGCTACCCTACGAGGCGGCCTTCAGCCTCGACGCGATCATTCGTACCTCGCTGCGCGTGTTGTTCACAAAGCATCGTCTGCTCGAATGGAAACCTGCGAGCGGGCCCGAGCAACGCACGGCGAAAATGGGCCTTACACAGCTGTTAGCAACCTTTCGAAGCATGTGGGTCTCTCCGGCAACGGCCATCTTTGTCGGGCTCTATCTCGGCTCTCAGCGACCGCTGGTACTTGCGATTGCGGCTCCTGTGCTTTTTCTGTGGCTGGTCGCACCGGCAATTGCTTGGTGGGTCAGTCGACCGCTTGACCGGCGTCCCGCACAGCTTGATCTCGCACAAACTAGATTTCTGCGCGCCCTCACCAGGCGAACATGGCGCTTTTTCGAGAGGTTTGTATCGCGCGAGGACAACTGGCTGCCCCCGGACAACTATCAGGAGCATCCTGCGGCAGTGGTGGCGCATCGCACTTCACCGACTAATATCGGGATGGCACTTCTGGCGAATTTAAGCGCGTACGACTTCGCGTACATCACTACGGGTACGCTCGTGGAGAGAACCGAAAATACGCTTGCGTCGATGCTGAAACTGGATCGATATCAGGGCCACTTTTATAACTGGTATGACACGATTACATTACGCCCGTTAGCCCCGCTCTATGTGTCGACAGTTGATAGCGGAAACTTGTGCGGACATCTGCTCACGTTACGACCAGGTTTGCTTCAACTTGCGGAACAAAAAATTCTCAGCCCAAGACTATTTGAAGGGCTTGCCGACGCCTTGGAAAACTTGATGAGCGCGCCCGAGACGACTGAGGCCGTTTCCATGCAGACGCCAACGCCAACACCAACCACTACAGCACCCTCCATCGACGACGCTGCCGACGGTGCAAATCAAGCGGCCTCACGAAATCCAGCCGCGCCGCGTTCGCCGATCTACACCCCGCTTCTGCTGCAACTCAAGCGCGATATCGAATCCGCGTGCGATGCGAATCCGATAACCGCAAGCGCTGTCAAATCTTGGCTCGAAAGAATTATTCGCACTGCTACTAGGCTCGTGCATGAGAGCGGCGATCGACGCGCCGATGCGACCGGTTCGTTCGTCGCCCAATCGCCAGCGAATCTCGCGCGTTTGGCACTGGAGGCTCGCACGCCAAAGGGGGAAGATGGCGCGAGCACAACCACCACAAGACAAACCGAATTTACGTGGTGGGCGAATGCGATCAGACTGCAGTGCGATGATGCGCTCAATGAACTGGCGTGGCTGATGCCGTGGATCCATTTTCCCGGTGCCTTGGAGAACTCAGAGAACTCAAACAACTCAGAGAACTCAATAGATCACCTTTTCAATAGCGCAGACGTTGCTTTCAGCCTGGAACGCATTCCCACCTTGCAGCAAATCTCGCGGCTTCACGACTCTCTTCTCCAGCATCTGCGGCCCTCTCCAGACAAAAGTGCTTCAAACGCCGCGCTGCTCGCGGAGATCATGTCGCTAGTCGCTCTTGCGAGTACGCGCGCAAAAGAGAGAATTGCAAAAATCGACCTGCTAGCACGACAGGTGGGCGACCTTGCGCTGGTGGATTACAGCTTTCTATACGACACCACCCAACAGCTCATGACCGTGGGATATAACGTGGAGCAGCATCGCATTGATACCGGGCGTTATGACCTCCTTGCTTCCGAAGCGAGGCTCGCCAGTTTTGTGGCTATTGCACAGGGAAAAATTCCGCAAGAGAGCTGGTTCGCTCTGGGGCGCAATCTGACGACTGCGGGCGGCGAGGCCATCCTGCTGTCGTGGAGCGGGTCAATGTTTGAATATTTGATGCCAACGTTGGTGATGCCCGCTTATCAAAACACATTACTGGATCAAACCTGTGTCGCTGCTGTTAAACGGCAGATCGCCTACGGCAATATGCGCGGTGTCCCGTGGGGTATTTCCGAATCCGGCTACAACGCAGTCGACACCAGCCTCAACTATCAATACCGCGCATTCGGCGTGCCTGGTCTGGGTCTTAAACGCGGATTGTCTGATGATCTGGTGATAGCGCCCTACGCGTCAGCACTCGCGCTGATGGTGATGCCGGAGGCAGCGTGCGAAAATCTTCAGCGTCTCGATGACGACGGCGTGATGGGGCGATATGGCATGTATGAAGCAGTGGACTTTACGCCCGCGCGCTTGCCGCGTGGTCAATCGTCGGCCGTGGTGCGCTCGTTCATGGCACATCATCAAGGCATGAGTTTGCTTTCTTTCGCCTATGTGCTGCTCGATCAGCCGATGCAAAAGCGTTTCGAATCCGACCCGCAATTTCAGGCAACAACGTTGTTGCTGCAAGAGCGCATCCCGGCTGCAACATCTTTCCACATTCACGCGCCCGAGCTATCGGACGTCAGCGCAACCGCCATCGGCCCGGTCATGCCGATGCGTGTGCTGCGCAGCCCGCACACGCCCACACCTGAAGTGCAACTGCTCTCCAACGGCCGATATCACGTCATGGTCACCAATGCCGGTGGTGGTTACACCCGCTGGAAAGAATTCGGCGTAACGCGCTGGCACGAAGATGGCACGCGCGACAACTGGGGCGCATTCTGCTACATCCGCGACGTGGCAAGCGGACAATTCTGGTCCACCGCCCATCAGCCGACGCTCAAGGCTGCCGACACCTATGAAGCCATTTTCACGGAAGGCCGAGTTGAGTTTCGCCGCCGTGACGGCGACTACGAAACGCACACCGAAATTGTAGTTTCGCCGGAAGACGACATAGAGTTACGCCGAACCAGCATCAGCAATCGATCACGCGTACGTCGAACCATTGAGATCACCAGCTACGCTGAAGTGGTGCTTGCGGTGCCCGCCGCCGATGCATTGCATCCCGCGTTCAGTAATTTATTTGTGCAGACAGAAATTGTTCGGGATCGACAAGCGATCCTGTGCACCCGCAGGCCGCGCGCAGAACACGAGCAAGTGCCCTGCATGTTTCATCTGATGGCCGCGCACAACGCCGAAGTGATTCATGTTTCATATGAGACAGACCGCATCCGCTTCATCGGGCGCACGCGCGGCATTGACTCGCCAGTCGCCATGAGCGAGGCAGGTGCGCTGTCAGGTAGCGAAGGCTCAGTGCTTGACCCGATAGTGTCGATTCGCTATCGAATCACCATCGAGCCCGAGCAAACCGCGACGATTGACGTCGTGTCCGGTATGTCCGATACCCGCGATGGCGCCTATGCGCTCGCCGACAAGTATCGTGATCGTCGGTTGGCTGACCGGGTTTTTGATCTCGCCTGGACCCATAGCTGGGTCAACCTTCGCCAAATTAATGCCACTGAATCCGACGCGCAGCTTTATGGCCGTTTGGCCGGCTCCATCATTTACGCGAATCCTGGCATGCGAGCAGATGCGGGCGTGTTGTTGCGCAATCTGCGCGGCCAATCGGGACTATGGGGTTATGCCATTTCCGGTGATCTGCCGATCGTGCTGTTGCAAATTACTGACATGGCCAACATCGAGTTGGTGCGTCAGCTTGTACAAGCACACGCCTACTGGCGGCTGAAAGGTTTGGCGGTAGATCTTGTTATCTGGAATGAGGATCACGCCGGTTACCGGCAGCTTCTGCATGAACAAATCATGGATCTGATCGCGGCTGGCATTGAGGCAAACCAAACTGATCGACCAGGCGGTATTTTTGTCAGGGCAGCGGAGCATATTTCCGCTGAAGATCGGACACTGTTTCAGACCGTTGCGCGCGTGATCATTGCCGACACGCGTGGCACGCTGGCCGAGCAGGTCAATCGTCGTTCGCTAAATGAGAAGTTTGCGGACAGGCCGAAGGACAATCAGAGGGACAAAGCGAAGGATCCCCGCGACCGCGACAAATATCCACCAAAACTCGTGCCAATCGCACCGGGTGCGACGAAACGCAACGAGTCGATGCCGCGCGCTTCAACAGGATTGACTCCGGTTGACGAAACGCTTCAACTGTTCAATGGCTTTGGTGGGTTCAGTGCAGATGGTCGTGAATATGTCATCAGAACCTCAACCGAGCAGCTCGATGAGGTCGCAACGCGCGCTCAAACCACACCCGCACCATGGTCAAATGTCATCGCGAACGCGCAGTTTGGCACCGTGATTTCTGAAGCGGGTGCGGCCTACACATGGAGCGAAAACGCACACGAGTTTCGTCTGACTCCGTGGGGTGATGACCCTGTGACCGACTCAAGCGGTGAAGCGTTTTATGTTCGTGATGACGAAAGCGGCGCGTTCTTTTCGCCCACGCCCCTACCCGCTGGCGGTCCGGGCGCATACGTGACCCGCCATGGATTCGGCTACAGCATTTTTGAGCACGAAGAGGATGGCATTCGATCAGAAATGACCGTACACGTTGATCTCGACGCGCCCATTAAATTCTCCACGCTGAAAGTGCGCAACATTTCTGGACGCCCTCGCCGAATGAGTGCGACCGGATTCGTCGAATGGGTGTTGGGTGATCTTCGCGCAAAATCTGCCATGCATATCGTCACCGAAATCGAGGCGGCCAGCGGCGCTCTGTGCGCGCGCAATGCGTACAGCACGGAGTTCGGCAACCGCATTGTGTTTTTTGACGCAGGCGATTCCACCGGCCTTGCCAACGCGTCAGTCAGCGCTGACCGGGTCGAATTTATCGGCCGCAATTCCACCCTCAAAAAACCGGCCGCCATGCGCCGCATTCGACTATCCAACAAAGTTGGCGCAGGCCTCGACCCATGCGCAGCGATTCAAATACCGTTTGACCTAGCCGATGGCGAAGAGCGGGAAATTACGTTCAGACTGGGCACAGCGGGCCGCCATGGCAGTGACGATATAAGTGCCACCATTCAGCGTCTGCGCAGCAAAGATGAAGTCCGCGCGTCGCTCAAGAATGTGCGCGACTATTGGGCAAAAACGCTCACCGTGGTTCAAGTCGACACCCCCGATGCGGCGCTCAATGTGCTGGCCAACGGCTGGCTCGTTTACCAGACCTTGGCCTGCCGGCTCTGGGCGCGCAGCGGATACTACCAATCAGGTGGCGCGTACGGTTTCCGCGATCAACTGCAAGACACCATGGCGTTGATTCACAGCGAGCCGCGCTTGGTGCGCGAGCATTTGCTGCGCAGCGCATCGCGACAATTTCTGGAGGGCGATGTGCAGCACTGGTGGCATCCCCCGTCAGGCCGTGGCGTGCGCACGCGTTGCTCGGATGACTTTCTGTGGTTACCACAGGCCGCTTGTCGTTATGTGTTGGCCACCGGAGATGTCGGTGTGCTCAACGAATCGATACACTTCCTTGAGGGTCGTCAGGTTAATCCGGAAGACGATTCCTACTACGATCTGCCAACGCGCTCGGATACCAAAGGCACGCTCTATCAACACTGTGTTCGCGCGATCGAACGCGGGCTCAGTTTCGGCGAACGAGGCCTGCCGCTGATGGGTTCCGGCGATTGGAACGATGGCATGAATCTGGTCGGCATGCAGGGCAAAGGCGAGAGTGTCTGGTTGGGGTTTTTCCTCTATGACACGATGGTGCGATTCGAGCGGCTGGCGCGGGCACACGGCGATGCGAAATTTGCAGATCGCTGCAAGACAGAATCAGAACAACTCCAGCGTAATCTCAACCTGCATGGCTGGGACGGCGGCTGGTTCCGGCGCGCTTACTTTGATGACGGCACGCCATTGGGCTCCAGCGCCAACGCTGAATGTCGGATTGATTCGATTGCGCAAAGCTGGTCAGTGCTTTCTGGTGCAGGCGATCCGGCGCGATCACTCACCGCGATGAACGCGCTGGATAAGCACCTCGTGCGCCGCGTCGATAAGCTGATTCAGCTGCTGGATCCGCCATTCGATACATCAACACTTAACCCCGGTTACATCAAGGGCTACGTGCCAGGCGTGCGCGAGAACGGTGGCCAGTACACACACGGTGCGGTGTGGGCAGCGATGGCATTTGCCAAGCTCGGTGATGGCGCGCGCGCATGGGATTTGTTCAACATGATCAATCCCGTCAATCATGCCACCACCGCCACCGACGTCGCGATCTACAAAGTGGAGCCGTATGTAATTGCCGCCGACGTTTACGGCGTCGCACCCCACACCGGGCGCGGCGGCTGGACCTGGTATACCGGCTCGGCGGGTTGGATGTACCGACTTATTCTGGAGTCATTGCTGGGAATACAAGTTGAAGCAAACAAACTTCGTTTGGTGCCGTGCCTGAACGAGGGCTGGTCCAATTTCACGGTGCATTACCGGTATCGGGAAACGGTTTATCAAATCGAGGTCAACGTAACAAAGCATCCGCCGGGCATCCGGCCCGAGCAAAGGATTATTGTCGACGGTTTGGAGCAGCGGGACGCTGTCATCATCATGCGCGACGATCAGCAGGAACACCGGGTAAATGTGATCGTTTAAAGCGCTTTTGTAAGGATTCGCCGACAACAGAAGCGGGGGTATTCCGGTCTTTTTAATTGAGTGCTTCAGAAATAATCAATTGGTCGAAATCGAATTACAGGCCATTATGAAAACTTCAAATGCACTCAAGCAGCGTGGGTTGGTCAGTGTTCTGGCGAATGAGCCCGAGGTGGCTCCCGACCACGTCCTCCGTTCCCCATTCGGCGTCATGAATTTTTTAGCGCCAGTATCGCAACTCAAACCGCGCGCAGTGCTTCATTCGCACAACACGTCTGCGCGTCTCGGCCCAGCGCATACGAATTTCGCCCGCACATCGGCTTTTCCGCTCCCGGGGCTCCGCGCCATGCCCGTACCTGATGGCCGAAGCCATGAAACGTTGACGAATTCAGTGACGAACCTGAAGACCAATTCCCCAATGCAAAATAGCCTCTTGGCGGCATTGTCGCCAGCAGAACTTGATCGACTCACCCCCCATTTGGAATTGGTGAAAATGTCACTCGGCGACGTGCTCTACGAGTCCGGCGGTCGCCTGCAGCACGTGTTTTTTCCGACCACCTCAATTGTGTCACTGCTCTATGTGCTCGAAGACGGTGCATCGACGGAAATCGCGGCGGTGGGCAATGAAGGCATTCTTGGCGTGTCCACCTTCATGGGCGGCGACACGACGCCAAGCCGTGCGGTCGTACAAAGCGCGGGATACGGTTATCGCATCACCACACAAAATCTAAAGCAAGAATTCGAGCGCACTGGCGGCTTGTTCAGGCTTCTGTTGAGATACGCCCAAGCGCTGATGACGCAGACCGCACAAATGGCGGTTTGCAATCGCCACCACTCGCTTGAACAACAGCTGTGCCGGCGACTTCTGTTCAGCCTGGATCGCCTGCCCACCGATTCGCTGTTCATGACGCAAGAACTTATCGCCAATATGCTGGGCGTGCGCCGTGAAGGCGTCACCGCTGCAGCGGGAAACTTACAGCGCGCCGGGCTCATTCGCTACAGCCGCGGGCGTATCGATATTCTGGATCGCAATGGCCTGGAATCGGCGGTCTGCGAGTGTTACGGCGTAGTGAAGCTCGAATTCAATCGACTACTCTCTGACAACCACCGCAGTGATCCGTTTCACACTCTTCGGCAAGCGGAGGAACGAGTTGACTCACTTACCCACTTCACGAATAAAAATTCCGCGAGCGTCAAACGGAACGTGAGCAATTCGTTGTATGCGTGATTGTTCACCGCAATTTGACGCTGTAACGTAACGCTGCAACGCGCATTTGTTGTATTCAAAAGATGTTTTACCGACCTAAACCATCAGGTTCAGTTTTTTCCACCGTGCAACCTAACGTAAGGAGTTCACCATGAACAAAGATCAAGTTAAAGGCCGCGCCAAGCAAGTTGAAGGAAAAGTGAAAGAAATGACCGGAAAACTGGTCGGCAATGAAAAACTGGAAGTAAAAGGAAAAGTTGAAAAAGGTGTTGGTCGCGCGCAAGCGGGATTCGGGGACATGAAAGCCGACGTGAAGAAAAGTATCAAGTAATCAACGCAAACGTTGTGCGCTACTTTCCGAGCACATCGCACATCAAAAAGGCCACGGATTCCGTGGCCTTTTTTATTGCGACGCGCCCTCGTAAACTTGTCTATTGTCTGCTGTCTATTGCCTACGCTGGCGCATCCAAAGCCGCCACCCGCACCAGCTTTTTGTTGACGAACTCCTGGATCCCCAAGCTCGAGAGTTCTCGCCCGTAGCCAGAATCCTTGACACCGCCAAATGGCAGATCTGGCGCGGTCCAGGTAGGGTGATTGATAAACACCATGCCCGTATCAATCCGGCTGGCGAGGCGTTTGCCGCGCGCGACATCGTTGGTAAAAATTGAACCGCCAAGTCCGAACGGTGAATCGTTCGCCAGCGCGACGGCCTCGTCTTCATCGTTCACGCGGAAAAACAATGCAACCGGGCCGAAAAATTCATCTTTGTACGCAGGGTTATCCGGCGAAATGTCCGCGAGGATGGTGGGCTGCATGAACCAGCCTGGCCGCTCGATCCTGCCGCCACCCATGACCAAGGTCGCGCCATGTGCAACCGCTTCTTTGACCTGCTCAAGCAATTTAACAAGCGCCGCTTCGGTGGATAAGGGGCCCAGCGTGGTGGCCGCATCCATCGGGTCGCCGGGTTTCAGTGCAGAAAATGCCGATTGAAATTTTTCAAAAAACTTATCAGCCATTGCGTCGACTACGATGAATCGTTTCGCGGCAATGCAACACTGACCGGTATTGTTCATCTTTGCCCACAGCGCCCATTTAATTGTTTTCTCCAAATCCGCGTCATCAAGAACAATAAAAGCATCGCTCCCGCCTAATTCCATTGTGGATTTTTTCAAACTTTTTCCTGCCCGTTCGGCCACGCGTTTTCCCGCCTCCACACTGCCCGTCAATGCGACGCCTTTAATCCGCGGATCGTCGATGATATTGTTAACTTGGTCATACGAAATAAACAAATTTGTGTAAACGCCCGCGGGAGCACCGGCCTCTTCCCACAGCTTCTCGAACGCGAGCGCGCATGCGGGCACGGTGCCGGAGTGTTTCACCATCACCACATTTCCCGCCATCAGATTTGGCGCTGCAAATCGCGCCAATTGGTAATACGGGAAATTCCAGGGCTGCACGCCAAACAGCACACCAAACGGGCTGCTGTGTACCTCGGCCTCACCGATGCTCGGACTTAAGCGCTCGGGTGCCAAAAATTTTTCTGCGTTGTTCGCGTAGTAATCAAGAATGTCGGCACTGAGCGCGACTTCGCCTTGCGACTCTGCAAAAAGTTTTCCCATTTCCAGCGTCATCGGTTTGGCAAATTCATCCGCCCTTGTGCGCATGATCGCAGCCGCTTTGGTCACCACCGCTGCGCGCTGTGCAAAAGTCCAGCTGCGCCATTCTTCGAAACATTTGCTGGCTGTGTTAATTGCGGCTTCCACCGCCGCATCTGTGTGTTCATCATATTTCGTACCCGCTTTTCCGTCGTACGGGTTAACGCTTTGATAGGCCATGATTTGCTCGCTTTCGGTTTTTTGCAGACGCTGAAAAAACAAAAATCGTTGCCCACATCAACGCGGGTCAACGATTTTTGGGATGATGAAACGAAGCCAAGAATGTTAGCCAGCGCGCATCCTTATTTCGCCACTTTCACCCATGCCGCTTGGCCGTTCGCCGGTAATGGCTGCCTTCGCCATTTTATAAATCTGCACGATCTTGCTTTCCTTCACGTCCCAATAATGGGCGTGCACAATGGTGACTTGCACCAGCGCCAGATCCGGATCATCCACGCCGCCCGGAAACCAGGCTTGGGCAAATTTATTCCAAAGCTCGGTTTTTTTCGCCATGTCTTCCACCACTTTGGCCTCACCCGAAACTGACACGTAACTATCATCATCAGGGTCGGCATAAGCGATATTGACGCGTTTATCAGTGCTGATGTCAACGACCGGATCGCCCTTGCGCGACATGAAGAACCAAAGCGATTCGTCATCATCGATAACCGTGTTCTGCGTCGTCATCGGCCGCGAGTGCAGATGGCCATTACCGTGTCGTGTGGTGAACATGCCGAAGCGGATGTCCTTGATCAAATCCCACAGCGTGTCTTTGGGGTTTTCAGTGTTGTCACTCATTGTTGTCTCCTTTAAAACCATAGGATGACGATTTGAGGGGCCATAACGTGTAAGCACATTACCGATGGTCGCGTAGGACGATCATCAACCGCAAAACTTTCGCTGCAAGGCGTGCGAAAAATTCACATTTGCCGCCTTTTAAGACCGTGCCAGCGTAGTCGCCGTTGCGGGATAACTATCAGCGTTCTCCTACAAGCGCTGCGGCATGCCAGCGACATGCACCATGATCTGGCCGCTTTACTCTTGATGAGTTAACTAAAGTGAAAGGGCTGAAATGGACACTATCATTGCGGGCAGGTTCGGTACTAAAACGGAAGCTGATGCAGCTGCCGATAAAATGCACGGCTTTGTGACTGAAAGCGATATCTGCATATTTCACAACAATCCGCCGGGACAACATCGAACAACCTTGTTCGGAAATGAGGACGCGGCCAAGCATGAAGCCTCGCATTTGAATCCACCGAACCGCGCGCAGAAAATCGCCGAAGCGGATGCATCGGAGCAGGCCGAAAAAGCTGAAAACACATCATTGGCTACCGCAGCGGTCGCTGGGGTCGCGGTGGGCGCACTGGCCGTCGCCGCGGGCCCGGTGGCCGCGCTGGCAGCAGCGGGCGTTGCCGCCTACACGGGCTCACTTGCGGGCGCGCTGACCGGGGCCGACGGGAATAATAGTTCTACTGTTTCCCGCGACGGTACGCACAACCCGGCAAACCACGGTTCACAATCGCATGCGGTCCGCCAGGGAGGTGCCATGATTGCAGTGAGGCTTGCGAATGCAGATAGTCAAACTCGTGTTGTTGATGCACTTCGTTCGGCTGGCGCAGCCGATATTGAAATCGCGTCGGGCGAATGGCGGGACGGCGACTGGGTGGATTTTGATCCCCTCGACACACCAAAATTTGTAGCACCTCATTGATCAAGCGAATTTTAAATGGGCGCTGGCTGCCGGCCAAATTCGAGCCGTTTCATAAACAGATATTGACTGCGATCCACTTCTCGCAATTGCCTAGGGTAGCGCTCCGCGGCGCTAAACCAGTCATTGATCCGCTTTTCAAACTGCATCGCTTTCGGCACGCGCAATGCACCCAAGTAGGCTTCCACGGCCAAGTGGTAGCGCATCGTGTTGCGCTCCACCAATCCCAATAACCCTTCAACATAAATTGGCTCGCCGGTCGACTGTGTGCCGATAACGGTGAAGCCTACCTTATCGCGTGCCACCGTATTTAAATACGCCTTCATCAAAAACTTTGCCGTGGCACCAAAGCCATAGGAATACGAAAGATGAATGAACGTCTGACCGTTTTCTGTCGGCACTGCCTCCAGCACAATCCGGTAATTGCGGGTGCTGAGCGGGCCTGAGTCCGCAGACAAATTAATTTGCAAAAAATCAGCTTTGCGATTGCTTTCTTTCCACAAAAGCGCGATGGGATAAGCATCCTTTGAACGCTGCTCAACTTTTTTGCCAACTGTCATCAATAGCGTTGGCGCGCCATTCGGATTACCGGGGTTCGGCTGCAGCGCGCATGATTTGGTATTCAGATGCAGGATGAGAATATCGCACCACACTTGCGGCACCGCAAGTGCTGCGCTGACGGTTGCAAACGAATGCTTGATCTCCGCGTAGACATCGCCCTTAATGTTTTCTGATGACTGCACGGATTCAATAATCAACGGAATCTTGAACGGGCTGTTCGCCATACGACCGCGCAGCGACTCTCTTAGTTGTAACAACGCGGCGGGTGATGAAGCGGCACTTTCGTCGGCGTTTGCCGTTGCCGCCAAGCTCTCGCCGCCAGAAATCAATGCGACTGCCAACACCAACACACCAACGAAAACGTTAACTCTGGAAATATTCATATCTCGCACTTATTCATATCTCGCACTTTCAAAGCCAGTAAGCCCATAAACGCGCCGCGCTTTCTTTGACGCGCAACATCAGCGGCCGCGATTTCCATTGATCCAGCGTCACTTGCTGTGAAGCCGCCAAATCCTGCTCAAACATTTTCAACATCTGCTTGCCGAATTCCGTACCAAGCACGATCGCCACCACTTCGTCGTTGTGCAGAAAGCTGCGCCAGTCAAGATTGCTCGAGCCAACACTCGACCAGACGCCATCAATAAGAGCCGTTTTTGAATGCAGCAACTTGTCGCTTCGTTCAAAGATTTCAATGCCGCCCTCCAGCATGCTTTGGTAATACGAGCGACCCGCATGAAACACCAGCCCCGAATCGGTATGCCCTGGCAGAATGATCTTTACCTTCACACCGCGCTTCACCGCAAGCTTTAGCGCATCTATCAATTGCATATCGGGAACAAAATACGCATTGGTCAAAAAAATTGAGGTTTCTGCGCTTGCAATCGCCGATAGCAGCGTCGTGTAGATCGGCGCAGCGGCTTCATCATCGGGCGCGCCTTTCGTATCCTCAACGCCGGCTGAACGTCCGCTACCATTTGCGATTTTGCGCAATGGCGCGTCGTCGGACGATGAGCCAATCGCGCGGATCACTTCTTTTCCCTCCGCTTTGAGAACTGGAAAATAAACTCGTTCTTTCAGTGGCGGACCTTTTTGCTTGGCCCACGTGGATAAAAACATGCGTTGAAAACTTGCCACGACCGGGCCGTCAATCTGCACATGCGTATCTCGCCAAGGAACTCGCTTCTCACCCTGCTTAGCATCTGGTTTCACCACGCGTTGTCGGCCAAACGATCCGCTTGAATACACTGAACTGATATTCACACCGCCCAAAAACACCGACTTGCCGTCGACGATAAGCAGCTTGCGATGATCACGCTGATTAATTTCCCAACCTTTTTTTGCCGTGAGCGGATTCACCGGATTGAACTCCAGCACGCTCGCGCCGGCCGCTTTCAGCCCATCAAAAAAAGTACGCGGCGTGCCGATTGAACCGACGCTGTCGTAAATCAAATTTACCTGCACCCCCGCGATTTGTTTGTCGATCAGCGATTTGACGAACGCCTGACCGATCTCGTCATCTTCAATAATGTATGTTTCAAAATTAATATGGTCCTTCGCCGCCAAAATAGCTTTGCTCATGGCCGCATAGGTCGAAACACCATCCTGAAACAGCGCGACTTTGTTGCCGCTCGTGAGCGGCTCGCTTGACACCGCATTTTCCAGCGCGAGGTGGCGTTCAAAAATACCGGTGTCGGGCGCTTTGCGGTCAAGTCGGTCGAGCACGGCTTGGCTCTGCTTTGGCGTCAATGTTCCCGATGCACTTTCGATCTGAATAGCCGGTGGCGCAATCGACTTCCCAACCGCCACCGAATCCGCCGCCACGCTTTGTTGCAACGGCGCAAGCTCAGGCAGTGAAGCACACGAAACGAGCGCAAATGCGAGCAATAAATTCAGTGCAGCTCTGCTCCACCGCGTGCACGGAAGCGCCCATCTTTGTGAATTAAGTCGGTAACTATTTTTCAACCGTTCCCCCGCTACGAATCCAGTGACGTTTATTTCCCCACCTGAGCTTATCAATGACGATTCACTTTCGATGCAAGCGCCAGGCGTCGCGCGTTGCAGGGTAATTCCTACGTGTACTGAATCAGAATTCACAATCGCTCTTTTCAGCCAGCGTTCATTAATCGCAAACCAATCCTTTCAGGAACCAAAACGCCAGCACTGGTGCGCGGTTTGAGCCTGTTTTGCTTGAAACGGCAACGTGGGCGCGGGTTTGGCGTTTAAAGAATCCATACGGACAATTGCGCGGCAGCCGCCGGTACATCTCGTAAATCTGTGTCACCACTTGCCAATCACGAGTAGGAAAGCGCTGACAGCAGATTGCTGCCGCGTCGCCTTTCGTCAACTGGGGTCGTCATTCAATACTGAGTTGAATAACCACATCCAGAGTGATCCATGACGCCACCGCCCTCTTTCGTAGATTCTGAAGCAACGCCGAAGCAAACCGTCATCGAGATTCGCAAAGGTCAGGCGCCGCCACAGCTGGAGCGCGACGAATTTGGCGCGCGCTTTCGTGCCGCATTTTTTGATCCGGCGTTTCGCGAAGAAGACGAGCCGATTAAGCGGCTCGAAGCGATTGCATGGGATGCCTACACTGAGGGTCGCAAGGCACCCGTTACCGAAAAAGCGGGCGCAGGCTATGCGGACCCCGACTACGATTTATCGAGCGAATGGGTGGCCACCAAAAAACGCATCGATGATGCGGCGAAGGCGTGGGCCGATCCGGCTGCACGTTCCCGCGTTTTGTTGATCTGCGCATCCGCGCGCAACGATGGAACCTGTCCCGGCGAAATTTCAAAAACATTTCGCTTGAGCGAATACGCGCGCGAAATTTTGGAACAAGCCAATATCGATGTCGATTTTTTGGATCTTAGTCTGATCACATCTGAGTATGGCCGCACCATTCACGCCTGCAAAGGCTGCGCTTCCACGGCGATGCCGTTATGCCATTTTCCCTGTAGCTGCTATCCAAATTATTCGTTGAACCAAGTCAACGACTGGATGGCTGAAATTTATGAGCGGTGGACCGCAGCGCACGGGGTCATCATCCTCTCACCGGTGTATTGGTATCAAAGCCCAAGCCCCTTGAAGCTGATGATTGATCGCCTGGTATGTGCGGACGGCGGCAACCCTGACCCAACATCCACCTCTGGAAAAAAACCGGATAAAGCAAAAGCACTCGAGATGGCCGGCTGGGATTATCCGAAACACTTGTCGGGCCGCGCATATGGTCTTGTGGTGCGCGGCGATGTGGCCGGTATTGAAGGATCGCGACGGTCATTATCGGATTGGCTCGATTGGATGGGCTTCATCGATTCAGGCGCACAGTCCAAGCTTGATCGATTCATCGGCTACTACGAACCATACGCCACCAGCCACATCACGCTCGACACTGACATAGCGATGCAGGAAGAGACGCGCAACGTCGCACGCGCGGTGGCGAAAACGGTGGCTGAATTACGTTCCGGGAAACTGCAAGCGGTACAACCAAAACTGTCTCGGCCACGACCGAAGTAATTGCAGCGATACCGGCAGTGTGAATACTTGAGCTGCCCTACCAGCGCGGTGTTTGAAGCACAAATGCTCTAAACACCGCTCTGGCGCTTGGGTATTAGAGTCTGCGATCACGCTTTAACGTTTTTCTCCATCCCGGCAATCACTTTATCCAACGTGAGTGGGAAGTCGCGAATGCGCACGCCGCAGGCGTTGTACACCGCGTTCGCAATCGCCGCGCCTGCGCCGCAAATTCCTAATTCGCCCACACCTTTAATTTTCAGCGGATTGGTTTTGTCGTCTACTTCATTGATGAACAACGCCTCGATCGCAGGAATATCAGCGTGCGCAGGAACGTGATATTCCGCCAGATCATGATTCACAAAATACCCGAAACGAGGATCAACCACCGCATGCTCATGCAATGCCGCACCGACACCCCAAATCATGGCACCCGTCGCTTGGCTTTTAGCGGTTTTCTCGTTCAAAATTCTGCCCGCCGCAAACACGCCCAGCATCCGTCGCAAGCGGATCTCGCCAGTGTCGCGATCCACGGCTACTTCAGCGAAATGTGCGCCATACGCTTGCTGCGAGAACTTTTTATTCATGGCGCCGGGTTTGATCTCTCCGGTCGCTTCCATCCCGTTTTTACCGGCTAACGCGGCAAGTGTTTCTGACTTACCACCAGCCGATATGCGTCCGCCTTCGAAGGTCGCATCTTCCACTTTCACGCCCATTTTTTTGGCGAGTTTCTCACGCAAATTCGCACACGCATCGAATAATCCAGAGCCAGCGCTCGCCGCACCCCACGACCCGCCCGAACCTGGCGTGGCCGGAAAATCGCTGTCGCCCAATTCCATTTTAATTTTTTCCATCGGCACGCCCAATGCTTCTGCGGCAACTTGCGTGAACACGGTATAGCTGCCGGTACCAATGTCGGTCATCGCCATCCGCACCGCCACCATCCCGCTGCCGTCGATGGTCACTGAGCAGCTTGATGGCATCAACAAATTACCGCGCGTAGCGGCCGCCATGCCCATGCCGATCAGCCAGCGCCCGTCGCTTACCGCACCCGTCTTGGCGCTACGTTTAGACCAGCCGAATTTTGTGGCACCTTCACGCATGCAGGCAATGAGTTGGCGTGTGGAGAACGGAGTGTTTTGTTCAGGATCCATCGCAGGTTCGTTCAAGACGCGAAATTCAATCGGGTCCAATTTAAGTTTTTCCGCAAGCTCATCCATCGCCTGTTCCAACGCCAGCATCCCAACCGATTCACCTGGTGCGCGCGTTGAATCAGAAATCGGCAGATCAAGCGGGACTGAGCGATGCGTGGTCAGACGATGTGGTGCCGCATACAGCGTGCGCGTTTGCATGCTCGCGTTTTCAAAAAAATTATCGAAGCGCGCGCTCTGCGACCAGGTTTCGTGCGCGATGGCGGTAAGCTTCCCGTCAGCCGTGGCGCCCAAACGCAGCCGCTGAATCGTGTCGCTGCGATGGGTGGTGAAATGAAACATTTGCTGGCGCGTCAGCGCAGTTTTCACTGGAACGCCCAACTGCTTTGCCGCCATGGCTGACAACATCACGTCGCCATAAATCGGCAGCTTGCCGCCAAATCCGCCGCCGATGTAACGGCTGACAATGCGCACTTTCGAGGGCGAAATTTTTAGCGTGGCAGCAACCGCATTTTTTGCACTCACCAGTAACTGCGATGAGCAGTGAATAATCACCTGCCCGTCTTTCCAATAGGCTAGCGTGGCATGCGGCTCCATCTGTGCGTGAATATGCGCAGGTGTGGTGAAAGTGGAATCGACTTTGATCTCAGCGGACGCAAATGCCGACTCAAAATTACCCACAACACTGTCGGTTTTTTGGCCGAACTGATCTTCAGGTTTTTCCGCCTTCGCCAAATTCGGTTTGAGTTCTGATTCCGGTTTTTGCTGCGCGTAATTTATCTTCACCAATCGTGCCGCTGAGCGCGCTTGTTCGAAACTTTTTGCGACCACAAACGCTACCGCCTGACCATAATGTTCAACGCGATTATTGGCCAGCTGCGGTGAGGCGCGCGCGTAACGATCCTTTGCATCAATTGGGCCCCATGCACCTTGTGCGGGTGCATTTTTGTGTGTCATCACCAGCATCACGCCGGGTGAGCGTTCGGCAGCTTCAGTGTCTATTGACGCCACGGTTCCTTTGGCGATGGTCGCATCGACAATAAATCCGTAGGCTGCATTTTTGACTTCAACACCTTCCGTAATTTCATGCGCGTACGGTGCCTTGCCGGTAACTTTTAATCGGCCTTCAACTCGGTCGATCGGTTTGCCAATCAGTCCCTGACGATTTTCGTCAATGGCATTGCGCGGTGCGGGTGCATTCATATCCATGGCTGTGATCCCTTTAAATTCTTCAAGCTTCGGTAATCACCGCGCGCAGCGTACGGCGAGCCAGTGAAATTTTGAAATCGTTATGACCAAATCCGCGCGCGCCCGACAGCACTGCATCTGCGGCAGCATCAGCACTTTTCAAATTCACTGATGCATTGGTGAGCGCAGTTTCAGCAGCAGCAACGCGCCACGGCTGATGCGCGACGCCGCCAAACGCCATTCGCGCCGATTTGATGCGGCCACCAGTGGAGTCGATAATCGCGGCCACTGATACCATCGCAAACGCATACGACGCACGGTCACGGACTTTGCGATATACATGTCGCCCCGGTAATGGCGGCGGCAAGGTCACGGCGGTAATCATTTCGCCCAGCGCTAGATTGGTTTCGATATGGGGCGTGTTGCCCGGCAGTCGATGGAAATCGGCAATCGGGATCACCCGCTTGGCACCGGTCGCAGAAATTGTTTCCACTTTCGCGTCAAGCAGCCGCATCGCTACCGCCATATCGGAAGGATGAATCGCGATGCACGCATCACTGGTGCCCAAAATGGCATGCATGCGGTTATAACCCTGAATCGCGGAACAGCCTGAGCCCGGCGCGCGCTTGTTGCACGGCTTGGATGTATCGTAGAAGTAATAGCAACGCGTACGCTGCAATAAATTACCACCGGTGGTCGCCTTGTTTCGCAGCTGCCCCGACGCACCACTCAATAGCGCCCGGCTCAGCACCGCATAATCTTTTCGCACACGCATGTCTGCTGCCAAGTCGGCATTACGCACCATCGCACCGATCCGCAATCCGCCGTCGCTGGTCGCCTCGGTCTTGTCCAAACCGAGCCGCGTGATGTCAATCAAGTGCGAGGGCGTTTCTACTTCGAGCTTCATGAGGTCGAGCAGATTTGTTCCACCCGCGATGAATTTTGCGCCCGGCTTGGCACCCGCTGCCGCGGCTGCCTGAAGTGATTCGGGACGCTCGTAATGAAAGGCTCTCATGTTTGCACCGCCGCTGTTGATACTGATGCGTCTTTGATCGCAGCAATAATGTTTGGATATGCACTACAGCGACAAATATTGCCGCTCATGCGCTCGCGAATTTCTTCTTCGTTGACTGCACTGATCGCGGTCAAATCTCTCGTCACATGACTGGGCATGCCCGCGCGAACTTCAGCGAGCATTCCCACCGATGAGCAGATCTGTCCCGGCGTGCAATAGCCACATTGAAAGCCGTCGTGTTTCAAAAACGCGGCCTGCATCGGATGAAGCTCCTCGCCCTTCGCCAAGCCTTCGATAGTGGTAATTTGCTGACCATCGTGCATCACCGCGAGCGTCAGACACGAATTGATTCGCCGACCATCGATCAGTACGGTACATGCGCCGCATTGGCCGTGATCGCACCCCTTCTTGGTGCCCTTCAGCCCCAAATTTTCGCGCAATGCATCAAGCACTGTCGTGCGCGTATCCACGCTCAACGGATAGGCGCGGCCGTTCACTTGCAAGGTCATGTCGATTCGGCTTGGTGCCGTCGTGGCTGCCGTGGCTGCCGCAGATTTACCCGCCTTGGCCGCACCGGGCGACTGCGCCCCGGCGAGCCCCGCCACCGGCACCGTCGCCAGCGCCGCACTCGCCTTCAACATGCCGCGACGAGAAATATGCCCAAACTCAGGCGGTTCAAGTGACTCACTATTCGCAGACATGTTTTTTCCTTTTTAAGATACTTTGAAGATCGCGCTAACGATCTTGATGTTAATGATCGGGCTGACAAACGAAGTACGATGCTTGCGCTATTGCGTGTAGGCGGCGGCTGATGCGGAAGGTTTGGTTAACGTAATTGGGCTGTGGGCTTTGGCTGCGGCTGTGGCTCCGGAAAATGCGGCCAACAACTGAATTCTCAAATACGCGTTACGTAGCGTCTGTGCGCTCCCGCACTTATAAAAAAACGAGGCGAGCGCTGAGCTTGCGGAAATAAATGTTGAATATTTTCTGCTTTTGGCGCACTGTATAAAACAACAGCTGCGCCATTTTCACGGCCCTGGTCGCATCACTGCGCCGGGCTTCAAACCCCATATCTTTGAATTCAGCGCGAGGCAATGTTCAACTATTCTTTGGCGATTATCGATACCGAAACCACTGGCATGACCGCGACGGCGGATCGCATTACCGAAATCGCGATTCTTCGCGTGATTGATGGCAAGCTGGTGGAGGAATGGTCGAGCCTGGTGAATCCGGAATGCTCAATTCCAGTCGAGATTCAAGTGTTAACCGGCATAACCAATGCGATGGTGCGGACCGCGCCAAAATTTCGCGAGATCGCGGATGAAGTCCATCGACGGTTGCATGATCATGTATTTGTCGCGCACAACGCGCGATTTGATTACGGCTTTATCAAGAATGAATTTCGACGCATCGGCAAGCCGTTCACCGCCGAGGTGCTGTGCACGGTAAGACTCTCGCGCCGTTTATATCCCGATGCCGCCTCGCATTCGCTGGATGCGTTGCGTGATCGTCATCACCTGACCTCGGCGGGACGGCACCGCGCATTGGGCGATGCGCGTGCAGCGTGGCAATTCATCAAAATCGCCGCGCGCCAGCACGCGCCCGAGGTACTCGCACTCGCGGCAAAAGTATTGATGAAAATGCCCAGCCTGCCGCCTCAGTTGCAACCAGGTGCGCTGGATAATTTGCCGGAAGGTCCGGGCGTGTACACCTTCTACGGCGTGAGCAACACGCCGATTTATATTGGTAAAGCGAACGATATTCGCACTCGCGTGCGATCACATTTCTCGAGCGACCATCGCAGCGCAAACGACCAGCGGCTCTCGGTCGAAATCATGCGGATCGACTACGAGGAAACCAGTGGTGAAATGGGCGCGTTATTGCGCGAGGCGGTGTTGATCAAAACGTTGATGCCATTACGAAACCACAAACTGAGGCGCAATCGGGAGCTGACTTTTATTCGTTTGGCTGATCTTGCGCGACCAGTGGAAATCGTGAAAATTGGGGACATAGACTTCGCGAATACGCAGCGCGTTTATGGTCCTTTTTCAACCAAGGCGCAGGCAAAGGCGGTGCTGGCTTCGGCGGCCGCTGAGCATTTTTTATGTTTAAACGCAATGAATACGAAAAAAATTCCGGGTCCGTGTTTCTCGTATCAATTAAAAAAATGCGCGGGATTTTGTGCGGGGCAGGAAAGTTTATTTCAACACAATCTCCGCTTGCTCCAAGCGCTGGCGGAACACAAATTTCAGGACTGGACTGCACCGGGTTTTATCGCCATCAAGGAAATTCATCCTGAACACCGATGGGAACGCATTCATGTTTTCGAACACTGGCTCTATCGCGGCAGTGCGCGTGACGAGTCAGCGCTGGAGGAGTTGATGGTATCTCGCGCAGTGGTCGAATTCGACGCCGACATCTACAAAATATTGCGCAAATATTTGCAGAAAAATTTGCCGTATCGCGTGATCAGTGTGGCGTCATTAACACCAGACGAATTCGACTCGGCGCTGACGGCGGAATTGAATTGAATTGAATTGAGAGAGCAGCAACTGGCACGTAGTAAAGGGAACTTCTCATAACCTCAAAACACCGTCATTCCGGCGAAGGCCGGAACCCAGTCCTTCGTATATTCAAATACTTGGAGCGGACCGGGCCCCGGCCTTTCGACGGAGACCCCCGAACGGGGGCGCCGGGGTGACGGGTTTTTAGAAGTTCCCTAAAGTAAAACCCTAACACCAGCGCGCCACTACAGCCATAATTGCCTGCAAGCGCGCGCCAGCGATAGAGTTCTAATTTCCTATCAATCTTTTTTCAGCCACGCGGGCGTGGCGGCATGCGGTCGTTCGACACACGATCATTGCCCGCACCCGGATCGTTGGGCGAAGTCACGTCATTATTAATTTCATCATCATTGTCGCCATCGCTGTCAGGGCCGCGATCAGAAACAATCACATCGGCACCGGGTGGCGTGTCGCTTTCATCGTCAAAACCTTGTTCAGCGCTGCGAGTCGGCTTTTCAGAGCGGCCGGGACGGCGGGTTTGTGGAAGATTATCCGGTGTAAGGCTATCGTAGTTTTCATCAGATCGCTGCATGATTAATTTCTCCATAAATAAGGTGACCTTTTCATCGCTGCTATAACCTTTGCAAGTGCCCTGCCGTCACCGCTGGCATTGGTTCAATCATCACAAACTGCCATGCCCGGAGACGTAGGACGATCAGCCGAATTTTTGTACGCGTTTTTTGCATCTCCAATTTATTTCATCACAGATCGGTGGATCCATCTCGACTGGACGGGCAACATCCGCTAGCACAACGTAGGAATTCACCTTGCTTCCGGCCCTCATTTGTAAGACTTTCCCTACACTTAGACGGGCCGCTTTCTCACGCACACGCTGTGTTATCGTTATTGCATTCCGCATATTAATTTTTAGAGCGCATTAAGCCGGTATGACCATTTGTCCAGCTACTGACCCCATTGCTCAAATTGAGATCTTAGCTGCAATCGTCAAGGCGCCTTCGATCCTCACTCGGCTCCGGCTCGAAACTCGAAATGAGCACGAGGCCGTCGAGCAGGTGCTTGATTTGATGGCTGCGTCATTAACACGAGAAGGGTATCGCCAACGCCTCGAGCAGTTCTACGGCTTTTATGCGCCGCTCGAAAAAGCTTTGCTTTTACGCGGTAAAGATAAGTCCACGCAGTCACTGCCACCAAGCACATGTTCTGCGTTGGTCTCGCGCTTGAATAAAAGCGCGCTGCTGAAAAAAGATCTTCGCCATCTCGGCATCGCGACCCGAGATTTACCGCTCTGCCCTGCTCTTCCACCACAACACACCCACGCTGACATTCTGGGCGCATTGTATGTAATGGAGGGTGCAACATTGGGTGGTCGCCTGATCACGCAACACATTCGAGCCACGCTCGGGATTACGCCGAATACCGGCGGTAGTTTTTTTGAAGGCTACGGTTACAACACTGGAAAGATGTGGCAAACCATGCGCCAGTTGTTGGTCAACGGCGCATCTGATGCCTCCACTGAAAACGCGATCGTGACCAACGCGATCACCACCTTCGCCAGCCTGCGTCGCTGGTGCCAATTGAGCCCGAAACGCACCCAAACAGAGACGACTCGCCATGCATGAAAGCGCGAACAAAAATCTGCTTGGCGCAACTGCCGCTGAAGCGCCAGAAACCACCGGTGCCCAGCCATGGGGTACCGAGCCCTACAGCACCAAGCGCGATGGCGCCAGCATCACCGACTGCGACGCAGAGCCGGTACGCACGCCCGGGTGCATACAGGCACACGGTGCGCTACTGGTGCTGCGCCGGTCAGACCTGTCGATCTTGCAGGCAAGTGAAAACACCCAGGCTATTCTGGGTCAGGCGGCCTCAGAGCTGCTTGGTCGCAATGTAGCGGTGGTTGTCAAGCTGGAGGGTGAGACTCAATTGCGCAACATCCTGGCCGCCGAGCCGATCGAGCGCAACCCGACTTACGTTTTCACAATGCCCGAAGGCGAGCATGTTAGCGCGCTGGACGTGACGCTGCACACCATCGATGGCTTGGTGCTGATGGAGTTTGAACCCTTGGGAGTCAGCCACACCGGGAGCGCCGTTGCCCCCATGCCGTTTGCGACACGCGCTCAACCCGATTACTACGCGATCATCAAGAAAACGGTTACCCGGCTGCAGTTGGCCAATACCCTGCAGCAGTTCTGCCAGGTGCTCGCGGACGAAGTCAGCCTCGTGTCCGGCATGGAACGGGTGATGATCTATAAATTTCATGCCGACCATCACGGTGAAGTCGTTGCCGAAAGTCTGCTCGGCGACCAGCCGCCCTGGCTAGGCCTGCATTATCCGGCCGAAGATATTCCGAAACCGGCGCGCGATATGTTTGCCAAGACCTGGATCCGCCCGGTACCCGACACTAACGTCGCGCTGGCCGAAATGACACCTCTGCTAAATCCCGATACCGGCAAGTCTCTGGACATGACGCACTGCGCGCTGCGCGGTGTATCCATGTTGTATACCGAATACTTGAAAAACATGGGCGTTTCGGCCGGCCTGACGATGGCACTGCGTCGTGGCAACGAGCTGTGGGGCCTTATCACCTGCCACCATTACAGCGGGCCTCGCGCGGTGCCGTATCAGTTGCGTGCGGCCTGCGAGTTTTTAGCACAAGTCGGCTCGCTGCAACTGCAGGCCGTTGAAGACCGTGAAAACGCGGCCTACCGCATTAAACTGGAAGAAGTTAACCAGCAACTGCTAACGATGGCCGCGCAGGAAGGCGGGCTTGCGTCGATCACAGACGGGAAACCGTCGCTTTTAGACGCCATGCATGCCAGCGGCGCGGCGCTATTCCATCGCGACAGATGGTGGCGGATTGGCCAGACACCCGAGGAGATACAGTTGGACGCGCTTGCTGCGTGGCTGATGGCGCATCTCCACACCAATTCGCTGACAGACTCGGTTTACGCCACCGAGTCGCTCATCGCTGACTATCCGCCAGCCGCAGCCTTTTCTCATGTGGCCAGCGGTTTGCTCGCCGCGCCGTTGTCGTACAGCGGACAAAACCTGATGATGTGGTTCCGGCCTGAAGTGATTCAAACCGTGAATTGGGGCGGGGATCCGCGCGACAAGCCGATGATACCGAGTCCGTTCGGCAGTCGCCGGATGCCCCGGCGCAGTTTTGAGCGGTTCACCGAGTCGGTTCGGCATCATGCTTTTCCGTGGTTGCAGGTCGAGATTGACGCAGCGGCGCGGCTGCGTTCGTTGATCATGGAGCTGGTCATCGTGCGTGCCGAGCGGATGGCCGGCCTGAATGCCGATCTGGCACGCAGCAACGAAGAGCTTGACGCGTTTGCCTATGTGGCCAGCCATGACTTGAAGGAGCCGCTGCGCGGCATCCATAAGTACGCCCACCAGCTAATGGAAGCAGCATCGGGGGACGAGGAAGAAAAACGCAAGCTCAACGGCCTGATGCGCCTGACCTTGCGCATGGACAGCCTGCTCGATTCGCTGCTGCATTTTTCGCGCGTGGGCCGCGAAGATTTGACGCTGGAAGAAGTTGATCTGAACGACGTCTTGGCCGACGCGATCGAGATGGTCAGCTCCCGCACCAGCGATGGCCGCACGCAGATCGCGGCACCGCGCCCGTTGCCGCAGATCGTGGGTGACCGCGTCCGGATTCGTGAAGTGCTGGTCAATCTATTGTCGAATGGGCTGAAGTACAACGACAAGACGAACAAGCAAGTCGAAGTGGGTTTTATCGAGGCGCATGAATCGTTGTTGCGTAGCAGTTTTCCCAAATCAAGCGATGGGCAAACCGTGTACTACGTTCGCGACAACGGCATTGGCATAGCGCCCCGCCATTTCGAGCAGGTGTTCAAGATGTTCAAGCGCCTGCATGGCCGCGAAGAGTATGGCGGCGGTGCCGGTGCTGGCCTGACAATCGTAAAGAAGCTGGTCGAGCGGCATCGCGGGCAGGTCTGGCCAGAGTCCGCAGTCGGTGATGGCAGCACGTTTTTCTTTACCCTTAGTGCGATGGACGAAACCTGACATGCCCGCGCCAATTTCCGCATCACTTGCTGAGTCGATCCTTGTCGTTGAAGATTCCGACGAGGATTTCGACACCTTGGTCGAGGCAGCACGTGGCCTTGGCGAGACACCAATCATTCACCGTGTGCTGTCGGGCGGAGATTGTCTGGCACTTTTGCGCGGCGAAGGCGGCACCCATCAAGCGCCTCTGCCCTTACTGCCGTCCCTGATCTTCATGGACCTCAACTCTCACGGTGTTGATGGCCGTGAAGCTTTGGTAGTCATCAAATCCGAACCGCGGGTCAAAGAGATTCCTCTGGTGATATTGACCACCTCGGCCAATCCCAAAGACCTGACTTTCTGCTATCAAGCGGGTGCCAATGCATATCACGTCAAACCGGTGCGTCATGATCAGTACCTGCTGTTACTGCGCTCCATATTGCGTTACTGGTTTGAGACCGCCACGCTTCAACACCCGATGGCCGGAGCCGATTGATGTCGCATACTGAAAAATTACCGCTGCAGCCTTGGTGCATCTTCATCATTGACGAAAGCCCTGATGACCGGGCTGATATTCGCCGCATGCTGCTGGGTGGCCTGGAGCGGAGATTAACTTTTATTGAGGCCGAGTCGGGAGGCGGCGGTATCAAAGCCGTACTAGGTGCCGCGCAACCGCCCGACTGCATTGTCCTGCACTACAACCTGCCGGATATGTGTGCACCGGAGTTGCTGGCCGCCTTGATTGGGCCTGACGGTATGCCGATTTGCCCGGTGGTGGTGGTGACTGGCGGTGCCAACCGCGAAGAGGGCCGCTTGGCTCTGCGCGCTGGTGCGCAGGACTACATCGCCAAGGACTGGACCAACCCGAGCGCCCTCACCCGTGCCGTCGAAAACGCCAGTGAAAGCTGGGCCATGGCGCGTGAGCTGCGCGAAAGCAAAGGGGCGCTGCGCCTGGTCACTGACCGCGAAACATTTCGCAGCGTATTTGGCGACGCGACGCGTGGCCTGACGGAAGAGCATGAGCTCAGGCGTGTGGCTTCACATCTGCTGGGCGTTCACCTGCAAGTCAGCCGCGTCCTGTACGGTGAGGTGGTGGGTGAAGAAGCCATCGTGATCGGGCAGAGCTACGTCAGCGGTGTGCACCAGATAGAAGGCAGCTACAGGCTCAAAGACTATGGCCCGAAGTTGTTAAACACTTTCCTATGTGGCGAAAACGTGGTTGTGTCGGACATACGCACTGATAGCGGCTACTCTGAGAGCGAAAAAGCAGCCTACGCCGACTTGAAGATTGTGGCCAATCTGACTGTTCCTATTTTGAAAAATGGGCGGCTGGTGGCTGTACTCGGTATTCACCATCATGCACCACGTCAATGGACCGCGAACGACATGGCCATCTCGCGGGAAATCGCCGAGCGCACATGGGCCGCGGTGGAACATGTGCGGGCTGAAAGAAAACTTCATGCCAACGAGCTGCAACTCTCGCAGATGCTGGACATCATGCCGTCTTTCTCGGTGGTGCTGACGGGGCCATCGCATGTGTTTAAGCTGGTCAACCAGGCTTACTTCGACCTGATTAAACGCGGCCCGGAGATCATCGGGAAAACCTTCGTGGAGGCATTGCCGGAGCTGGCCGATCAGCCCTTTCCGGCTTTGCTTGATGAGGTTTACCGTACTGGTCAACCGTTTGAGGCCAAATCGATGATGGCAAAGCTCAAGTTGGGGCCAGACGGGAAGTTGATCGATATGTTTTTTGATTTTTCGTATTTGCCATTGCGAGACGTTAACGAAAAGGTATCGGGTGTTTTTATTCATGGTGTGGATCGCACTGCCGAAGCGAAGGCGAACGAAGCACTGGCTCGGCGGGAGCGCGAAATACGCAGCGTGACCGAAAATACCCCGGATGTGCTGACGCGCTTTGACCGCCAGTTTCGCCATGTGTTTGTCAACTCGGTGATTGAGAAATTCACTGGCCGGCCAGTGGCAGAAGTTTTGGGCAAAACCAATCGTGAGTTGGACATGCCGGAACAACTTTGCGAGCAGTGGGAACAGGCCATCTCGCATGTGTTTGATCATAACGAGCACACATCGCTGGATTTTTCGTGGCAAACACAAATCGGCGTGCGTCATTTTTCGTGTCGTCTGGTGCCCGAGCATAATGAGCGCGGGCAGGTGGAGTCGGTGCTGGCGGTGACCCACGACATTACTAATCGTCGCGCCTATGAGCAGCGGCTGCTGGAGCAGGACGTGCGCAAGGATGAATTTCTGGCGACTCTGGCGCATGAGCTACGAAACCCACTGGCCCCCATACGCACCGGCTTGCAGGTGCTCAAACTTACGCCCAAAGCAGATGTCGTTGCGCGTACGTTGCCGGTGATGGAGCGGCAGTTGGGGCAGCTGGTGCGCTTGATTGACGATCTGCTTGATGTTTCGCGGATCAGCAGCGGCAAGATTGTGTTGAAGCGCGAGCGCATTGCCTTTCAGGAAGTTGCCGCGGTCGCGCTGGAGGCATCACGGCCCGCCATTGATGCCGCAGGCCATACGCTAAACATCGACTGGCCGAGCGAGGCGGTATGGCTGGACGCGGATGCGACCCGGCTGACGCAAATACTCAGCAACCTGCTGACCAATTCGGCCAAGTACATGCGCCCAGGTGGTCAGATTAAATTTTCTGCGCGGCGAGAAAATGAAAACATTTTAATCACGGTAGCGGACACCGGCATGGGCATTCCCGCCGATATGCTGGACACGGTGTTCGATATGTTCACGCAAATCAATCGCACGCTGGATCGCGCACAAGGCGGCATGGGCATCGGCTTGTCACTGGTAAAAAACCTGGTTGAAATGCATGGTGGCTCGGTTTATGCCGCCAGCGACGGTGTTGATCAGGGCAGCGAATTTATCGTCAGCCTGCCGATCATCGCCGTGGTAGCCGCCGATGCGCTCGCGCCTGCCCTTTCTTATCCGCCTGCTCAAGGTGTTGCTCATTTGCCACGCCGCATCTTGGTGGTCGATGACAACGTCGACGCTGCCGAGACCATGGCCCTGTTGCTGGAGCTGTCGGGCCACGATGCGCGTTCGGCGTTCAGTGGCCAAGAGGCGCTCGAGGTCGCGTTTTCTTTTCATCCCGAGGCGGTGTTTCTGGATATCGGCTTGCCCGGCATGAATGGTTATGAAGTGGCGCGCCAACTGCTGGCCAATCCGGCCACAGCTGCGAGCAAATTGATTGCGTTAACCGGCTGGGGCAGCGAAAACGATATTCGAAAATCAACCAGTGCAGGCTTTCATGCCCACTTGACCAAGCCGGTGGATCCGGACGCGGTCGAGGCGATACTGTCTACGCTTTTGCATTCGCATAAGTCCAGCGCTGACGACTCTTTTTCTCGAGCCAACAACTGAAAAAAGTCGGCAAGAAATTCACTTTTTTGAAACCAATTTCTACCATGTCAACCATCGCCGATAAAGCACCAGCGGTTTCTGCAGACCCTCCTTTACTGCCTTCAGAATTGTCGGCGCAGTGGCGGGCCGAAGCGGCCAATTACGCGGTGTTGCGCCGAATCGCGCCGGCGCTTCGCCACGACGTGGCGGGATTGATGCAGCCGCTCGGCATGCTGATGATGGTGCTGCAACGGCGCATGCAAATGCCGGATCCGGATCTGGCGGCGATTAGTAAAAACGTCGCCTCGGTCAACGCGCTCACCAAGGAGGCGACCGCCGGTTGTATGAATGCGATGGGATGGATGGTGACAGGCGACGACGCGCCGACTGCCTTGCGAACTGCGGTCAACGAGGCCATCAAATTGCTGGAGATGGAATTCGCAGCGACGGCGCTGGAACTGGTCAACGGCATTGCCGATGACCAAGCCGTTGCGCCGAAAAACTTTCTCCACAGTGTACTGACGGGCGCACTGTTGGCGTTTTGTGATCAGCGCACGGCAGGGGCCGCGCTGGAAATCAAATTTGAAGCTGGCAGCCGCGATGAAAGGCCGCGCCTCAAGCTGTGTATGCTGCCAGGCGATGCGTCCAAATTGTCGGCACCCACAGAAATGACTCGACCATCGCGCGCGATTGATTGGTCCGATGTCGAGGCCATGGCGAACTCGTTTAACGTCACAATGGCCAGAGGCGAAGGTTGGCTAACGCTGAGTTTGCCGGTCACCGGGTGATGCTCAGCACGGTAGCACGGTAGGTCGGGCTGGCCTCATTAAGCCCAACATCGGTGATGGCGCGATGTTGCACTAACGCCGATGTTGGGCAAACGATGAAACTGTTTATCTAACCTACTAATTTCCGATTTCAGTGTTTTAGGATGGGTGGAGCGGCTTTTTGCGATACCCATCATCGGTGTCGAAATGCTTGATGGGTATCGCTAAAGTTCGCTTCACCCACCCCCGACATCTAATTTCAGAAGTTGATGTTGCGCGCCATGCGCTTTTCAACTTGGTGACTTGGGTGGTAAAAAGCGCCTACAACGTGTAAGAAAAGCAGCGTTGCGTGCGCTAGCGCACAGTCAGATCGTGTAGGAGTCCTACACAATGCAGTGTGAGCTTGCCTGTTCGTTGTCTGTTCCTGCGTGGACTTTTGGAGAAACTGATGAATTACTTTCGTATGCGGTTGTGGATTGGCGTTTTCGCCGGTTTGTTGACCTTGGGTTCAAGTTTAAGCGCGCACAGTGCGACGCCGGTTTCCAGCGAGACCATTGACATGACCGCGAGCTTGTCACCCAAGAGTGAAGTACCGCCGGTGGATTCCGCCGCCACCGGCAGCGTCATCATAAAATTTGATAAAAAGACCAGTCTGTTGAGCTACACGATTACGTTTGCGAATCTTGGCGGCGCGGTCACGGCAGCACACTTTCATGGCCCTGCTCCGGTGGGGAAAAATGCGGGTATTGCCGCGCCGATCAAGGGTGCGATGATTAGTCCGATGACCGGCGGGGTGACATTAAACGCGGCGCAGTCAGCCGACTTGCTGGCGGGCATGTGGTATGTGAATTTGCACACGGCGGCGAATCCAAATGGTGAAATTCGCGGGCAAGTGATCACTCAGCCTTGAAAGAGCGCTCCTTCATGCGAGTTTTATGCAGCAGCGCTGCATCGCGTCGATGCTATGGCCGCAAATGCGCGGCATCGTCGGCGATGGTGTCCAAGCACACTGGTTTGCAGCGCGAGAATATGAATACCCAATATCGTTATGTGCTGTACCATACAAAGTTCGATACCGCTCATAGCGAATCTCTTTCACTTTCACTTTCACTTTCGCTTAAGTTGAGCAATCGTGATTGTCTTGCAAATTAATGGTCAACGGAGGCTCCGATGACACAGCTCAGCATTCTCTACGTTGAAGACAACAAACAGCTTCGCAATACTATTTGCGAACTGCTTCAGAGTGATGCGCGCGTAATCGCCACCTGCGCCAGCGCGGAAGAAGCTTTTACTTTGCTGGCTACCCGTCACTACGACGTTCTCATTACCGACATCAGCTTGCCGGGTTTGTCTGGAACCGAATTAACCCGTCGCATGATCGCATCGCGTCCCGATCAATGGGTGGTGCTGTGCTCGGGCTATGAACTGCCGCCGGATCTCAGCAAACTCGGTGCCAACGTCCGCTCGCTGATCAAGCCGTTCGAAATCGGTGATCTCGACGCCATGTTGGACGAAATCGCGTCGGCGGTGACTCGCGCGGAATCAAGCCAGAGCGCACTCAGCTAGCCCTGCCGCCGGCCCGCTTGTCGCGTGCGTAGCGATCCATCAGACTCGTCACCGACACACCATGCAGCACGATGGATGCAGCAACTACCGAAAGTGTGGTGGCGGCAAGTGTGCTGGCAACGTCCGGCGGTAGATCGTAATTGATCGCGTACATCAAATAAAACAGTGAGCCAACACCGCGAATGCCAAACCAGGCGATCAAGCGCTTTTGGCTTTTCGACATACCTGAGCCTGCCAGCCCCAGCGCGACCGAGATCGGTCGAAACACGAAAAACATCAGACCAACAAAGATCCACGACACGTCGCGCCAATCCACACTCCACAGCAACATGCCAATCACGATCACCACAATAACTTCGCCAATCCGCTCCAGTTGCTCGTTAAAACTCAACACCGCATACGCCATATAAGCCGATGCATGCTTTTCATCGGTTGCCAACTCTTCTTTGTGCGCGGAATCGAGAATGCCGGGGTGGCTGCTCAGCTGGTCATCGTCCTTTGCGGGCGTGGCGATCTTCGACTCTGTTGGTGGTGCCGATGCACTCGCCGCAGTCTGGATTTGTTCCACGCGTCGCAACGCCGCACCCGCGGCGAATACCGCAAGAAAGCCATACGCGTTCAGCATCAACGCCGCCCCATAGGCCGCAGCAATTAATCCCACCGCCAAAAAGTTATCGAGACCCACGGCTTCTTTGTGCCTGCGGCGGACGTATAGCACCAGTTTGCCCACGCCAGTTCCGAGCGCAGCACCAATCACGATCCCCGCAGCCACCGCCCAGAAAACATCGACCGCGAGCCAGCGCCAACCGATTGCGCCGATTTCATGCAGGCCCATCAGCCCCAAGCCCAGCATAACAATGGGGAATGCCGTGCCGTCGTTTAGCCCGCCTTCTGCGGTCAACGCGAAACGCAATTGATCGCGGTCGGTTGGCTCAGTCACCTGAACCTCTGACGCCAGCACCGGATCAGTCGGGGCGAGAATGCCGCCCAAAAGGATCGCAGCCCCCAGCGAAAGCCCCAACAGCGTTACACCCGCCACTGCAACCAGCGCAACCGTTATCAGCATCGACACCACCGCGAGTCGAAGTGATGGCATCCAGCGGCGGTCGCGAAGGCCGGGACTTAATTTTAATCCCGACGTAAAAAGCGAAATGAGCACGACGATTTCGGCGAGCAATTCAAGTGCCGACGAATGCGTTTCTGCATTTAACGCCGTGACCGCTAGCCACAAGGGACTGAGTGCGGCACCGATGGCGAGGTAGAGCATGGCGCTGCTAAATGGCAGGCGTGAAATGTAGGAGCTGCCAAGACTCATCGCCAGCAACAGCGTACCGCCCAGGGCGAACCAGACACCGGCTTCCATCAGCGCGCGCGGCCTGGGGTGCGACGAAAACTTTGTTTACTAAACACGTTGCAGCTCAATTGCTGCGTTGACGCGCTGAGCTGGCTGTGGCGAATCGCGCATTGAACCAAATCGCTGCGCGTACACCCAAGTAAATTCCGCGCCGATCAGGAAAATTTGCGCTGAGTAATACACCCAGACCAGAATCACCGCGATCGAGCCCGCCGCGCCAAATCCGGATGCGACACCGCTTTTGCCGATGTATAAACCAATCAAAAATTTACCCATCGTAAACAGCGCGGACGTCACAAGCGCGCCAATCCACACGTCCTGCCAACGCACCTGCGCACGCGGCATGAGTTTATAGATCATCGCAAACACCAGCGTGGACAGCATGAATCCGACGGCCGCGTTTGCAATCTGCGCGACGATTTCCCAGCCGCCAAAAATCGGTGCCCACCACTTGCCTAGCGCGCTCACAAACGCGCCTGCGACCAACGATACCATCAACAAAAACGCCAGCCCGAAAATCATGCCGATGGAAAGCAATCGTTCACGCAGCAGATTCAGTAGGCCTGAATTTTTTTGTCGAATCGGCGCGCGCCAAATTCGGTCCAGCGCGTTTTGCAATTCACCGAACACACTTGTCGCCCCAATCACCAACAGCGCCACGCCCGCCATGCTCGCACCGATGCTCTGCGCGGGCTTATTCAATGACGCCAATAATGTTTCGAGTGCAGCAGCCGCATCACTGCCCATCAGGCCGCGCAATTGCCCAAACAACTCGCCGCGTGCTGCCTCGGCACCGAATACAAACCCGGCGACCGACATCACGATCAACAGCAGCGGTGCCAACGAAAATATCGTGTAGTAAGAAAGCGCCGCACCCATGCTGGGGGCAGCGTCGTCGAGCCATGCGGTGATGGCTTGTTTGAAAAGACTAAGCGAGTCGCTCGCAAAACGTCGCACGTTCATTGGATTCCACGCATAGAAAAACGAATTGAAAGCGAAAACAATACATGTGTTCAAATTCAATGCAAAAACTCGGGTCTAGTACTGGCGCGGCTTTCAAGCCACTATTCGCCCGAGAGGCTTGCTGCTGCTCGGGTTTTTAATTTCGATTCTGCACCAGCGGAATTATTCGGTGTTGCTTACACAGCAATCGTTGCGCCAATAGTGGCAAAAAATTGATTGACTTGACGTAGGAGAAATGACCTATCCGGCGTAGCGGTTTTAGGTTTTTGTAGAAGTATTGAGACCTGATCAATCAGCAGCGCAGATGCTTGAGAAGTCTTCAGCAAGTATAAAAACAGAGAATTTATTTTCTGCGGAGGACATGTGAAGCAACACTTCGCCTACACACAAACCAACATATTGCCTACCGCCTTGACTACCTGCTAGTCGTATCGTGATTGTTGACCGGATTCACCGGCCATGTGATGAACATTCGCCAGCAATCAATTTAACCAAGGAGTATCGAAATGAATGCAACCAAACTGCTCGTATCCACTGCCGCCGCCTTCGCAACGATTGGCGCCATGGGCGCAATTGGCGTCGCTTCCGCGCAATCAACTTACAACACGCCATCCGCAGCACCTGTGCCATCGACATCGAAAGCAACCGACCCAAATCGCGAAGCGCAGCAGCGCACCAACAAACCGGGCACCGCGAGTCCGGCTGATGCTTCACCGGTTAACAGGCCAATCAGCGGCATGAACGACGGCGCTGCCAGTGCCATGGACAAAAGCAACACCGGCCGCGTGAAAAGTACAGCACCAAATACCACCGACAACAGCAGCATGGGCACAACCATGAATGCGACACCCAACGCCACCGACAACACTAGCACCATGAACAAAGATACGAGTGGGAATACGGAGCGCTCAACCAACATGAACGACACAACCGGCATGCGCGCTGAACGTGCACCAAGAGCCGACCGCAACTAGGAAAATTCGCGCGCAATTGGTGTGGCAGTCCGCCTGCAAAGCGGGCGGTCGACCGCGCCGCGCGGTTCCTTGACCAGCGAAACGTTTTAATCCACCACGAGCGCGCAAAGCAATGCGAATTTCGCCGTCAAGCGCTCGTCAATCGCTGCTGGAGATAAGCGTCGGCGGCGCGCTGGGCGGTGCTTGTGTGATTGCAGGCTGGTTGGCAATCGCAGTGGCCTCGACGCCACCGGCAAACTCGGCCCCATTAACGTCTTCTGCCAGCACCGTAGTGGAAAGGATTGCCGACATCGGCGACGCTGCTATTTCCAATCAGGCGCGACAAATTGCAAACTGGGTCGCAAATTCTCGGGACAACCGTGAACTTGATTTTGTCATCATCGATAAAAAGAACGCAGCGGTATATGTGTTCAATGCCGATGCGCATTTGCTCGCCTCGTCCCCCGTGCTACTAGGTTCTGCGGCGGGCGACGATTCTGTGCCCGGTATCGGCACAAGGCCAATGAAGCAGATACGTCAAGCCGAACGGACCACACCCGCTGGCAGGTTCATCGCCGAGCGCGGCAGAAATACAGATGGCGAAGATATTGTCTGGATTGATTACGATGCGGCGGTATCGATGCACCGCGTGCGTGCGACTAATAAAACAGAGCGACGGCTCGAGCGATTGGCCACAGCCAGTACCGACGACAATCGAATTTCCTACGGATGCGTGAACGTACCGGTCAGATTTTATGAAGCGTACATACAGCCTCTGTTCGCGACAAATCTCGCTGTAGTCTATGTGCTGCCCGAGGTGAAGTCATTGGCAGAAGTTTTCGGCGTCGCTGCTTCGGCGGCGTATTTATCCTCACCAACGAGACCGGCTCTGCCATAACTGGACATTTAAATTTTCACGTGCGTGTAGATAGATTTCGCCTCACCCGTTCAAACACTATTTTTAGTTGTGCCTACATTGGAAAGCTGCCCGGCCGGATTCGCCGCGTGCTGCTGATGTCGGGGCTAGCGCAAAAAGCTGACTAGGCAAAACCAATATCGTTCGCACAACTTGAAAGCAACGACTGACCGCGCTTCGTGCTCAACGCTTGCTGATGAAGAGCGACGCCGCCACGATGGATGACTTGGTGTTGGCAATGTTCTGGCGCGAACAGCGCCACCAGCTTTTCAAAAACGCCTTTGGCTTTTTCGCTGTTGTCTTCAGTGACATTGCACACATAAAGATCGATTGCCACGCTCGCAAATTCTGGCCAGGTATGAATGGCCAGGTGTGATTCGGCGAGAAGAAATAAACCGGTGGCTCCTTCGGGCGCGAATTGGTGAAAAGCTCGACCCATTATTTGAAGGCCGGAGGCGCTGACGATTTTTTCGCACGCTGTTTCCAATATCGCCGAACTTCTGAGTAGCGCGGCATCACATCGACATTTGGCAAAATCGCCAACCCATTGCGTGCCGACTGCTGTTGAGATGAAATGATCCATGAGTGTAAATAGATTTAGTGGTTGGTCTAAGACGCATCAGCGGATGACGCGGGCGGATTCGCTTTGCTTCGTGAATACAAGAATTGACCGATGCAGGCGGTGGCGAGCATAAAGACATTGGTGACGACAAAAACCCAATTTTTTAGCATCAGGCTATAGATGATGAAACCGGTCGATGCTGCCATTTGCCCAACAAATAGCCACTTTGAGACACCCGCCGATTTTCCGGATTTCCATTGAGTGTAGACCTGCCTGCCGATTGTCGTCAGCAGCACCACACTGGCCGTCCATCCGATTGCATCCACCAGTTCCATCTGCTTTCAAGCCTCTATTCCATATCAATGTCACATCAAATTTCTGTTGCCAATTGCTAATGCGTCTGTGACCCGATTTCATCGCGCATGCTCGTCGGAATGGCTGATTCCAGCGGGATTCGGAATTCATTTGATTCCGGTAGCGCCGCAACGGTGCGCAAATGGCGATTACAAATAAACCAGATTTCATCGCGGTCATTCGACAAAATAAAATAGGCGTCGGAGGTTTCTGATGGATTAAACATGCCGAGCGCGCGGTAGCTGGTGTTGAGCGTAAACCCACTTTCGAGCGGCAGCGGCCGTGGACCATTCTCGAGCTGGTTGATGCGCAAAAAAAGATGTGTGTCTAGCGTTAGCATAATCAAATCTTTCAATCGGGTTCAGCGAGTTCGCTAAACGATGAACATGATCATGCCTTTGAAGCGGGCCAGCGAAAGTAAGCGTCGATACATACGGCGTGTAGGGAATCGTCCCGTGCATTTCAGGTGACCAGCTGCACGCGTTGCGGTTGCAGTTTCAATTCACGCGCTGCACCCGCACATCCACATCCATGCCCAGGTAATCACCCGGCGCGCCGATCCACGTGCCACTGACCGGTGACGCCTGCGCCGCGTGTCGCGCAAATCCAACGCGCACCAGTTCATTACCGCCCACCAAGTTGTTGGTCGGATCAAACGGCAGCCAACCCGCGCCCGGCAAATAGACTTGCAGCCATGCGTGGGTCGAGCCGCCACCTATCACTCCCCCGCCGAGATCGTCGGCATTCGCGTCCAGTGCGCGGGAGTAAAGATAACCAGACACAAATTTTGCGGCATAGCCAAGATGGCGAACGGCTTCGATCATGAGCGTGGCGAAATCGCGGCAGGTCCCGCTATTGCGGGCCAACGTTTCATACGGTGTTTGCACGCCTTCGACGAAGCGTGCCTCGTAGCTGAACGTATCTCGGATATGGCGGGTCATTGCGATCAGCGCATCGCGTATTCCCACCTGGCCGCCAGTGGTGATATCAGCATTAACGAACTGGCGCGCCCACATTGCAAGCGTGCCGTCCGGATCGGCGTAGTACGGCGTAATGTAGGGCAGCAGCACAATGTAGTCATCCGCATCGTAGGCGAACGGATAATATTGCGTGGACGGATCCAACGGTAAATCAAGAGCGCGCGTGCCGGTGTGCTCAACTTTGAATGAGGCGACAATTTCAAGCTCTTGCGCGGGCGATTGTGGCTCTACGATTGCGACTGAATTCAAAAACACGTCTTGAATGAGGCGGATGTCGACTGGCTCTGGTGTTACGGTCAAATCAGTTTCCAGAACGCGCAGATCATGGCTGTCGCGCGGGCGAAACATCACCCGATGCTCTCCTAACGTCACCGGCTGCGCGAACCGATAGCGGGTGGTGTGAGTAATTTTCAAAATGACACTCATGGAACCTCTTGTTGAAACGTTCGGCCTTGCTGCCCTTATCGCGCGAAGGCATTGAAGCGCAAATGCGCACAAGCGTTGAAAAATAGCGCTGCTCGATTGCAGCAACGTCAGTGTTGTCTTACGTCTTGGCGACATTTCCACCGATGGATGAAAACACGGAAATCATTAAACTCAATCTTCGAATCCAAATTCTATTGAATTTGCAATGTGGAATTTGCACTGTGTAGGACCACGAAACCGAAAGGAAGTCATCATGATCAAAAAACTTTTAATGGTTGTACTCACCACCAGCCTCGTTGCAAAAGGTGTGCAAGTTTTGCTGCAGCGTGCTGATGCGCGCACCCGAGTGCAGAAGAAGCGCGAGCGCAAATCCGAGGTACAACGTTGGGAAAACGAAGGCGGGCCGGCAGCTTAGTGCTGGTTTTCCGGAACCTAAAAAGTCCACTGCCCGCATCGTAAAAGTGGTGCGGGTTTGCGCTTGCCCGTTCAATTCCTCAGCCCATCAGTAAAAGTGGCTGAGTTACTGTCTGTTTCTCAACGCTGAAAACTGCAGTATCTGCTGTAGTGAGACTGGCAGTAATTTAGGCGAATCTACTTTAGTCAAATCAAGCATTAACGCGCTTTTACAGCCATAATTGCCCCAAACACCGCGCTAGCAATGGCGTTCACATATTCTATTTTAACCAAAACGCCGCGCCGCATCGGCCGCAACTAGCGGCCGATGCATCGTTTTGACATCTAATTACTTGCGCTGAACGCTTCCGGGCATGGAAGAATTGCCCTGCGTGTTCCCGTCTGTCTTGCGAATTTCTCGCTCGAACATTCTGGTGCGCATGTCTTGGCGTGACATGTTGCCTTTTTTGCCTGAATCCATCCGGTCGTAATTCGAACCGTAATAGGCCACGTATTCATCACGTGAAATCATGCCGTCTTTGTTGCTATCCATCGTGGCGTACAGCGAGTCGTACTCTGCATCGGTCATGCGAGCCACTTCGGCTGGCGTGGCCTGAGTTTGGGCAGATACACCCATTGATGCAGCACCTATGGCGCCAGCACATATCGCTGACATCAGTACCACTTTTGCATTGCGCATTGTCTTATTCATTTTCGAACTCCTGGAAGTTGAACTGCTAAAGCGCGAGCCGGCCGGGGTCGGCGGCTCGCGGAAACGTCACATAATCGGTCAACGATTACAGGCGATTTTCATTTCTCAAGGTGGTGCCGTAGTAACTGTGGACCTGGCCCTGCCATGTTTGATCTGCCATATCAGGCCAATCATCTTTATCAAAGCCTGGCGCATCCGCCAAACGCTCTTTATCGATATCGAGTACGAAACGTTTGTTTACTGTGTCGAGCTTTAACGCATCCCATGGCACAGCAAAAAGTTTCTCGCCGAAACCCATCACACCGCCGTACGACAAAACGGCATAGCTGACTTTTCCGTTTGGCACATCGAGCATGATCTCTTTAATGTCGCCTAAATCTTCGTCCTGCTTGTTATATACGTCGTTGCCCAGCAACGTCTCGGCCCCCATCAATCGCGGTCCCGGTCCATCACCGTCGCTTTTCGTATTTGTGCCCGCATACATTCCGTATTGGTCGTTTTCAAGATAGCTCATTGAATTTCCTTTCAAAGTTCGAAGTACTAATTACACGATAGGCGAGGCATATCAAAGCTAGGCTCAACACCTCCTAAAGGTGCTGCATCCTCGCTGGCAACCTGCAAACAAACAGGCTCGCCAGCTTTTGCTGCCCTCTTGATCAGCAACGTTTAAAACAATTGCGACCAGACGAAATAATAAGGTCGCGGCAAAAAAAGTCGTGTCCGAAAATCTCGCCAACGCTTGTAAGACGTTGGGAAAAATGCGCTCGAACCGTTGCATTCGGCACGCATGTGCAGCGCGTGCGGGGCATGTTTGCGCTGCCGGATAGTGCGATGCCTGCTAGCGCGATGCCTGATACCACGTGGCTGAATGTCGGCGATGTCCTACCGCCCACACCGGCATGCGCGTACGGAAACGTATTTTCGTTTTCTCTACAGTTATCCCTGTACGAAAAATAACTTTCCACACAGGAGCTGTAAAGATGTCCACCGTTTCCAATCCCATGACCGATGGCTTGGGCCGCGCAAATCGCGAACCCAAACCCGGATTTATCAACATCGGTACTAAAAGTAATTTATCTGAATCGAATGACTCGGGCGTCTCTTGGGCCGCGATTGTTGCGGGGGCCGTGGTTGCCTCAGCGTTGTCGTTGGCGCTGCTGGCACTTGGCGCCGGGCTCGGATTCTCCGCCATGTCACCGTGGTCGGGGCAAGGTGCATCCGCATCTACGCTCGGCGCGGCCAGCATTGCGTGGCTTATCGGTATGCAGGTCGTTGCCGCCGCCTTGGGTGGGTACCTCGCAGGAAGACTTCGGACCAAATGGGCCGGCGTACACACCGATGAAGTATTTTTTCGTGACACAGCGCACGGATTTTTGGTCTGGGCAGTCGGGCTCGTGATCACCGCCTCAATGCTCGCATCGGCGGCGTCTATGTTGGCGGGCGGCGTGGCAAAAGCAGGCACTGCCGTGGTCGGCGCAAGCGCGGGTGGAATGGCCGCAGGTATCGGTGGCATGGCAACAAACGCTAACCCTGGGAGTAGCGTTAGTGCCGCGGCCGGAAATTACTTTGTTGATGCGCTATTCAGAGCTGACCGTGCAGGTGCAGCGTCAGGCACAGCTGTTTCAGCGCCAGCGTTCGCGGATGACGGCGCAACTCGTGGCGAGGTGCTGCGCATAATTTCAAACGGTGTAGATGAAATGCCAGCAAGTGACAAAGCCTATTTGTCGCAGCTGATCGCGGCAAAAACCGGCATCACACCCGCCGACGCCGAGAAGCGGGTAAATGATTTGATCACGCAAATTAAATCAAAAGAACTTGCCGCAAGAGAAGCTGCCGACGCCGCCCGCAAGGCCGCTGCAAAGGTTTCGCTTTGGACGTTTATCGGTCTTTTGATTGGCGCATTTTGCGCATCCTTTGCCGCCACCATTGGCGGGCGTCAGCGCGACAACGTCTATTCGTAACCGTTGAACAGCTACTGCGCGAGCATAAATTTCACCACTTTTAAATTCGGAGACAAGCATGAAATCACTGCTACTACTATTTCTCGGGGTGCCTATTCCAATCATTATTTTGATTGCGATATTCACCTGATTCAGCAGGTAAACAACAGCTGAATTTTGAAGTTCGACTATTTTTACTGTCGAACGCATTCCAATTTTATTAAGGAGACTTTCCAATGGCAACGTCACAATCTCGACCCACCACCCTTTCAAAAAATGCAAAGCCTGCTCGCAAACTGGCGAGTGATGCGGTTGCACTACTGAAAGCCGATCACGCGGAAGTGAAAAAATGTTTTAAAGATTATGAAAAATTAGTGAAGAAGGACGCAAGCGCATCCGAGCGGCAAGCGCTCGCAGCCGAAATTTGCAAAATGTTGTCGGTACATGCGCAGATCGAAGAAGAAATTTTTTACCCGGCATCACGCGAGCTGTTGGGCGACGAAGCGGAATTGGTTGACGAAGCCGATGTCGAACATGCAACCGCAAAAGAGCTGATCGCGCAAATCGAAAGTGGGAATGCGGACGACATGCATTTCAATGCGCGCGTGAAAGTGTTGGGCGAATATATCGATCACCACGTCAAGGAAGAACAAGATGAATTATTTCCCAAAGTAAAAGCGGCGGGCATGGACACGAAGGCTGTCGGTCAGGAACTTACTGCCCGTAAAGCGGAGCTCACCGGCAACGGCGCTAGCAGGTAATTTAAGGGCTCGTATAGTGGCGATGAACGACTGGCCGCTCATTTTCAAATTCACTTATTGATCGGAAACGTTGATGGCCAAGCAAAAAGTTACACCTCCGGCAGAACAGTCCTCTTCGCAAAATTCGCGCGATCACAAAAGTCGAGGCGGCGAGATGCTGCAAACGTTGCTGGTGGCTGCATCGCGTGGCACCGTGGCACTAAAGAAAGTCGAACAGGCTGACACGAAAAGCAAACTCGATGCGCAGAAAGCTGGAGCGCAGGCAATGGCCAGCGCAATGCCAGCCAATGAGTTGAAAGCATCTGAGTTCGGGCTTGCTGCCGGGCATTCTCCGATTCGAGGTAAGCCGATCAAGGCCGCGCAGCCGGTGGTTAGCGCCAGTTCGGTAACCGAAGACATTGCATCCGGAAAACTCGGCGATGGCAAGCCGCAGATTGGGCTCAACCCAGGAAATGCATCGCTGGATGGCGTGCGCGTTGATTCTGGCGGTCAGGCGCTCACCACCAACATGGGCTTGAAAATCAGCGACAACCAAAATTCATTGAAGGCGGGTTTGCGCGGCCCCACCTTGCTGGAGGATTTTGTTCTACGTGAAAAGATCACCCATTTTGATCATGAGCGTATACCCGAGCGCATAGTGCATGCGCGCGGCTCGGCGGCGCACGGCTATTTTGAATCTTATGCGGCGCTTGGCAAATTAACCAAGGCTGCGCCGTTTAGTGAGGCCGGGAAACGCACGCCGGTATTTGTCCGCTTCTCGACCGTGGCAGGTGAGCGCGGTTCAGCCGATCTGGCGCGCGATGTGCGCGGGTTCGCGGTGAAGTTTTACACCGAAGCGGGTAATTGGGACATTGTCGGCAACAATATGCCGATCTTTTTTATTCAGGATGCGATGAAGTTCCCTGATCTGATTCACGCGGTCAAACCGGAACCGAATAATCAAATTCCGCAAGCCGCATCAGCGCATGACACGTTCTGGGATTTCGTTTCGCTGATGCCGGAATCTACGCACATGTTGCTCTGGGCAATGTCTGATCGCGCGATCCCGCGCAGCTTGCGCATGATGCAAGGCTTTGGTGTGCACACCTTTCGACTCGTCAATGACGCCGGTGAATCGGTGTTCTGCAAATTCCACTGGAACCCAATTGCGGGCACGCACTCCGTTACTTGGGATGAAGCGGTCAAAATAAACGGTGCGGATTCTGATTTTCATCGACGCGACTTGTGGGATGCGATTGAATCTGGCGCGTTTCCGGAATGGGAATTAGGCCTGCAAGTTTTTACCGAAGCCGAGGCCGACAAATTCAGTTTTGATGTGTTAGATGCCACCAAGTTGGTTCCTGAAGAACTGGTGCCGGTGCAGCCAGTAGGCCGCATGGTGTTGAATCGCAATCCCGATAATTTTTTTGCAGAGACCGAGCAAGTCGCATTCGGTACCGCCAACGTGATACCCGGAATTGACTTCAGCAACGATCCGCTGCTGCATGGCCGACATCACTCGTATCTTGATACCCAGCTGAGTCGTTTGGGTGGGCCGAATTTCCACGAGCTACCAATCAACGCATCGCTCGCACAAGTTCACAACAATCAGCGGGATGGCATCCATCGCCAATCCATTGCACGTGGTCGTGTTGCGTATGAGCCAAATTCGCTTGGCGGCGGTTGTCCGTTTCAAGCGGGGATGCAGGGTTTTGTGACGTTCCCCGCGCCGGTGATGGAAGACAAAGTACGCGGCAAACCGGAAAAATTTGCTGACCACTTTTCGCAAGCGACGCTGTTCTGGAAGAGCCAAACGCCAGTGGAGAAAAAGCATATTGTTAGCGCATTTCGCTTTGAGCTGACCAAAGTTCAAGTGCCCGCCATTCGCCAAAGAACCGTATCAATGCTCGCAAATGTCTCCACTGATTTGGCCAGCGCGGTCGCGGAGGGATTGGGTATTCCGCTACCTTCGCCTCAGCCACGTGTGCTGCAAAATCCCGCCACACCCGAAGTAATGCATTCACCGCAGCTATCACTATTCGCCCGGCCCGGCGACGGCGGTGTCAAGACGCGGCAGATCGCAATGGTGGCATGTAACGGCATGAGCGGAGAGGCATCACGCAACGTGCACGCGGCACTCATCGCCGCAGGAGCAGTGCCAAAATTCATCGGTGAATCACTGGGCGAAGTACAGACCAGCGACGGGAAACCCATCAAGATAGACGTAACGTTCGAGGCGACCGCTTCGGTGCTGTGGGATGCCGTGGTGCTACCCGCAGGAAAGGAAGCGGCGGCGACGTTGGCGCAGAACGATCATGTGCTCGATTTTGTGAAAGAGCAGTATCGTCATTGCAAACTTATTGGCGTCTTGGGTGAACTTGACGTGCTCACTCAAGCGGTTGGGATGCGCGCGACCGTGGACGAATTGAAAGCTGACCCGGGCATCATTATTTTCGGGACGCAACCATCAGCAGCGCTCGACAAAAATCAACGGACTGCCAAAACCGATGGTAAAACCAAAACTGTAAACAAGGCCAAAGCACCAGCGAATACCGGGATTGCCGCCCTGCTCTCTCAGTTGGGCAAGCATCGAAATTTTGCGCGCGAACTGCACTGATGCGGCCACTGATCCGGCAACTATTTAAATGACGAACGCGCCATGAAAACTATCCTGATTCCGAGTGCAATGATCGTGGCGTTCACTGCTGCAATTTCGGGCTGCGGAGAAATGTCGCGCTTACCATCAAATGCAGGCATGGGGCCAAATCCCACGCTGCCGGGACCCGTCAAAACGCTTGTACCCACGCTCAATATTGCCCCAGCGCAAGGCTGGGCAGTAGGCAACAAACCGTTGGCCGCGGTCGGCACTACGGTTAACGCGTTTGCCGCAGATTTGGATCACCCGAGATGGATTTATGTGCTGCCCAACGGTGATGTATTAGTCGCTGAATCAAACGCGCCACCGAAGCCTGATGATGGCAATGGCATTCGCGGTTGGGTACAAAAACAAGTGATGAAACGCGCCGGTGCCGTTACGCAAAGCGCCAACCGCATTACCTTGCTGCGCGACGCCAACGGAGACGGCATAGCCGAAGTCCGTTCAGCGTTTTTGGAAAACCTCGCCTCACCGATTGGCATGGCGCTAATTGGCGAGACGCTCTACATTGCCAATACCGACGCCGTGGTGCGCGTGCCGTATAAAACGGGCGATATCAAAATTTCCACTGCGCCACAAAAAGTGGTCAGTCTTCCCGCAGGAACGATCAATCATCACTGGACAAAAAATATTATTGCCAGCGTGGACGGCAGCAAGCTTTATGCAACTGTCGGCTCGAACAGCAACGTGGCAGAGCGCGGCATGGACGTGGAAGTTGATCGCGCAGCCATTTGGGAAATTGATGTGAAGACGGGGACGCATCGCGTCTTCGCTTCAGGCATCCGTAACCCCAACGGCATGGCTTGGGCTCCGGAAACCGGCGCATTGTGGACGGTCGCCAATGAACGTGATGAGCTCGGCAGCGATTTGGTGCCCGATTATTTGACATCGGTGAAAGACGGCGGGTTCTATGGTTGGCCGTATAGCTATTACGGAGCGATCGTGGATGATCGCGTAAAACCACCGCGCCCAGATTTGGTGAGTAAAGCAATCAAGCCCGATTACGCACTGGGCGCGCACACGGCGTCACTCGGGCTCGCTTCAGCACAAACTGCGAAGCTCGGGGCACGCTTTGCAAACGGCATGTTTATTGGTCAGCACGGATCATGGAATCGCAAACCGCACAGCGGCTACAAAGTGATATTTGTGCCATTTGCAAACGGGCAGCCGGCTGGCGATGCGACCGACGTGCTGTGGGGATTTTTGAGTGAAGGTGGCAAAGCCAATGGCCGTCCGGTCGGGGTGGCTATCGACACACGCGGCGGCTTACTGGTGGCAGATGATGTTGGCAATGTGATCTGGCGCGTGAGGGCGTCAGCTTCAGCGGCAGCGGCAGCGACAGCGACAGCACCCAGAAACGAAAAATAAGTTGCGAGCGCTGGTTAATGTTTCGGCTGAGTGGCCGCCAAACCAAACCGCTCAGTCATCATCGCCACATAGTCTTCATCGGAGGATTTCGCGCGTGCAGCAAGCAGTGCCTCGGCGTCAGCACCGACCACATATTTAACTTTCAGCAAGTCGTCGGTCGCCGCTTTAAAAATTTCGTTGGCAATATCTTCGGGCTGCGAGTACGCGCTCGTGCGAGCACGAAACGCGGCGGTTACGCGCGCAACCTCATCCGCATAGGCATGGCCATCGCCGTGAAAAGTGAAGTTGAGCGATCGTCCGGAAAAATCTGTCTCGACCCCACCGGGAACAATAATTTTTGCGCGGATGCCAAACGGCGCGAGTTCATAAATAAGCGATTCTGTAAAACCAACAATCGCGTATTTAGTCGCGTGATAAATGGAATTGAGCGGCATGGTGGTTAATCCGCCGATTGAGGCGACGTTAATAATCGTCCCCTGTCGCTGCATGCGCATCACGGGCAACACTTCGCGAATCACATTAAAAACGCCCGTCAAATTGGTTGCCAGAAGACGATCAACCAACGCAGGTGTTGCCGTTTCAAAAGGAC
>JANMQR010000164.1:0-6036 GCA_031370625.1 Burkholderiales bacterium
GCCGAAATATTTGACGCTACGCGGCACGCCGAAGCATTACAGCGAATTGGCGAATCATGATTTATTGAAAGTTAAGTTTCTCAATGGTCGAATTCTGCCGTGGGTATTCAAAGACAACACAAACGGCAAAGAGAAATTAGTTAACTTTGAAGGATCGGCCAGACTGCTGATTTCTGATCCTGAAGTTATGTTGGACGCGGCGCTGATGCACATGGGAATCGCGCGCATGGGTCGTCATCACGCTCACGCGGCTTTGCAGCGTGGCGATTTGGTGGAAGTGCTGCAGCGCCAGCAAGTGCCGAACGAGGCGAGCATGGCGATTTTTTATCCGCATCGCGCCGGGCTGGCACCACGCGTGCGCGTGCTGGTGGATTTTTTACTGGCCCAATTTGCGAAGGATGAATCGCTACAATCAACAAGTATTAAAAAGCGCGTGCTGCAAAAACGATCAGTGAAGTAATGTGGAAGCAGCGCGCGTGGGCAGATGAAGCCTGCCCACCCTACAAACCCTAGCACTAGCGCGGCGTTTGAAGCATTTTTTTGCCCGGAACAGCGCACCAGCGCTTGCGTTTCAGGGCAGCTCAAATCAAATAAATAGTCATCGAATTCTTAACCGCTGATATATGCTCGGCAACCAATGCCATCGACACTTCAGCCGCACCCAGGCGGTAGCGATTACCGCCGCGGGTAAATGCGAGTGACACACCATTCAGCTCGATTTGCGACGGGCCCGCGGAGCGACTGGCAAGCACGTAAACAACTTCCACCGGATGTCCCGCAATCATCAGGCGCGCGCGCAATCCGTTCAGCGCCAGCGGCAGAACTGGATCAATAATAAGCGTCGATTTCTCTTGGCGAATACCCAGAAAATTAGTGACCAACAAACCCAAGGCGATGCCAGGACCGCTTGAGTAAATTCGCCAGCCGCCATCAAAGGCCACGCCCCCGTCCGCCGTTTGTTGATAGTGGGCAAGTGCCTCATAACGATCCGCAAAAGCCGCATCCGAGCTCGAGAAATAGCAATTCGCCTGACGCAGATTTGCCGATGGCACGCGGGCAGAAAATCCGATCGGGTGCGACTTGCACAGTGCGGCAAAAAACGCATCCGCCAAACCAAGATGTGCCAGCATCTCCGCGTAACGTAGATGCGCGTGCGTGTACATGAGGCCAATTTCACGGCCAAAAAAAGCGCTGCTCTCGGCGCGTTGAAATAAGTGTACTGGCCCGCCCGCATACGCCAGCGGGCGATCAAACAAACGCACGCCATCAGCACCGGTGAGTTCGGCGTCTATGAGCGCAAGGTGGGCGTGCGCTTGTTCAAGTGTGAGCATGTCGTTCAATATGGCATGCACCATTGGCAGCAAACTGTAACGCACACCGGTCAGCGTGTCGTTCGGGTGCAGCAACAATTGTGTCGGCTCGCCTACTGCAAATAGCGCATAGCCGGTCAGCGCCTCATCTACGATCAGGTCGCGATGAAAATCCGCCAATATCAGGCCAGCTTCGGTGTCGAGCGCGGTCGCACGAACTTCATGACCAATGCACCGCAACGCTCGCGCTAGTGTGCTCAACGTTTGATAACTTAATGTCACCGTCCATGCGCTGCACATTCGCTCGCGCAACGCAGGGTTTGCCGGTTGCAGTGAATCGTTCCAATCGCCATGACCATAGGCGGCAAGATGGGTATGGTCGATGCGCCGTGCGCGGATCACACCCAACGCGCGATCAATATGCAGCCACAGGGTTGCAGGCTCGTCCGGAAAAAACGGCAGCGTTTCATCGAGCAGTGCTGCGTCCTCGCTGGCAAGCAGGTAGCGCGCGAGTGCCAGCAACGGCCAGAACACAATATCGCCGTGTGAATCTTGTGCACGTGTATCGCGTTCGCGCGCGAAAAACATAAACCATTGCGGCCAATCACCATCACTATTTTGTGCAGCAAAAACTTTCAGCAGTAGATCGCGCACTGCATGATGATTACCCAACGCCAACAACATTTCAAGCGGGCCCTGACATACATCGCGCGTACCCCAACCGCCGCCAGAGTACTGTTCAAGCCCGCGCGGCGAGAGGTAATGAACAAGCGCGTTGTGCAAATACCACGGCGCAATCTCGGCAAGCTCGGCGACTTCATGAGCAAGTACGCTACTCTCGGGCGCTACCCAAACCGGCAGCGTTAGTGCTGCGGTGGGTGCGGGTGCAGCCACCACGAGCTGTCCAACAATCTGCAAACTAAAGGCGGTCAGGGCAGCGGTGATAATGCAAATAAATGGCTCGCCCCGCGAGGCTCCATCAGCGAACAATATTTCATCACCGCCGACACGATCAAAGTGGCTACCGTGCGTTGCTGCGATGACAAAACACCCAGTTGGAAACACCGCACCCAAGTCGCTCGCTGCAGGTACATGTACTATTACCTGATCACCCGCAACGTCGTATTTCAAGTCGGTCGGCGCACTACCATCGTCGCCGCCGAGGGCGATATGATGCGACACCAGCATACGCAACGGCGCGCCCGCAAGCACCCGTACAAAGAGCGCCAGCGAATGCGCAGTGCTATCGGCGCGACAGCTAACCTCGATCATGCCCGTCTTATGTCCCTTGTACTTATACCACCAGCGACACGCGTTCGGCGTCATTTCAAAGGCTGACGGCATGCCAAGCTGCTGCCACTCGCCATCAAGCTCGACGAAAATACGCTGCCCGTGTGATCGGAACAAGCCGAGCCAACTATGTGTGGTGGACAGAAAACGATTTTTGCTCACATGGCCTTGCGTGAGCATCGAATTAAACACACCGGTCATCCATACCGTTGTCATCAAGGCGGTTTCGTCGGCAACCAAATGGGTGCCGGTTCGCAGCATGTGGCCGTGCGGCCGTTGAATAAGCCGCTCTTTAGCGCGCAACACCACATGAGCGTCGGCAGCATGATAAAACGACAACAGTTCATCGTTTAAGAATTCGCAATGTCGCCGGTCGCGAGCAATGCGGGCATCCAAATCCGTAACGGTGAAATCCAGGGTCGGCAAGATCGGCGCGTGGCTGAACAAACTACGATGCTGCTTCGGACTAGCGCTATTCTCGGTAACCGAGGCAGCTATTGAAACCATCGGAGCGGCCTCTGGTAGAGCCAATGCGAACTCGACATGATCAAGATCAGCGAGACTCGTTGCAGCCGCGTGATTAGATAAGACACAGCCAAAAAAGCCAAGTGCGGCGCTAGTGCCCGCCGGTAAAGTTATCGCGGCATCTTGCAGTGCCAGCATGGCATGCTCATGTTGTTTTCGTTTGCCTGACAAACCACCAGCAACGCCCAACGGCAGCTCACCTGACCGTACCGCAAGTCCGTGAGTCTGCAATCCATCGGTCGCAAATGCGCTCGCCTGACATAGCGAGCCGATGATCGCCCAAGGGTGTTGATCGGCAATGGCGAGATTTTGTCGCGCGGCCAGCACCCAGCCATGGCGTGGATGTTGCAATGGCGTGAGATCCAGATAATGGCTGACGTAGTATTCGTTCAATCGAATCGCACTGTAGGCTGAAAGCGCGACATCGTGCATCAAAAGCAGGTCGATCGTGATTTCTTGCTGCTCGCAATTGTCAACTTGCACATGCCAGAACCACACGGCGGCAGTTGCCGCCAGGCGCAGTTGCAGCCGAATTTTCAAACCCTGCCATTCACCGAATGCTTCACAACGATCAGCGTAAGACAAAAAGGATAGCGGTGACGCCGGGCCTAGTAATGGCACAGCCTCGATTGCACCTTCGCGATGGCGACGCAGCCACAAATTGGTCGGCCCACCTTCCAGCGTATTGCCGACAAATAAATTTAGCGTAACGTCGCCATGCGTAAAGTTGCGAATCGAGCCATTCGCGTTCAGCGACACGCGCAGCCCGCTCGCGTTGGATAGCTCACATGGCAACGAAATGGGATGATGCGAATTAGCGTTCATGATGAAATTTATTGGGGACGTGACAGGACAATACTGGCGGGCAGTTTGGAAATAATTAACTCGCGGCCCTCCCACATTAATGGCTGACCATTGCTCACAGCATGCGGCGTTTGCGCATTACCAGGCCAACGCAGGCGCACGCCGCCGCGTGCCTCGAGCGAACGCGGCAGCAGCAGCGTCCATCCGTCCGCTGTCGGCGTGAGCTGATAATCAAGCACACCATAGGCAGTGGAAAGCCCCGCTACTTCAATCCCGTCGCGCAACCACGCTGATTTCCAGCCGGCACCGATCACCAGCGCTTCATCAAACTCACGTTCATACGCAAACAAATCAAGGGTCGCGCCAATGTAGTCCGAGGACACCCAGGCATGGGGCATATCACCTAAAAATCGCACCTCGCGCGGATTGGGCAGCACCACTTCTGCCCACTGATTCCAGCCGGGCGGACGCTGATGTTTGAAGAAAAATGCCGCTATTGCGTGAGCGCGTTCCGCGCTGCCCAACCGCACGAATGCGCTGACGTTGCGCCACTCGTACGGTGTGTAATCTTTCCATTCGCGACCGCCCGCAGCGCGCGCTAAAGTTTCCTGCCAATAGCGTTCGAACGTGGCCGCCAGCAATTTATTCGGGAGTATCGTTTCTGCATTTCCTGGGCTCAACGCGATAGTCGTTGAGGTCGGATCAAAATCGCCGCGATCAGCAGCGCCTGCCAGATATTCGATCCGATGATGCGCAGCGGTGGCGACGAGAGATACGATCAATTCGCGCGAATATTCATCGCGCCACGCCGACCAACGTGCCACTTCGGTGTCGCGCTGAAGCGCACCGGCAATTTGCACCGCGTCCTTATAACCGCGTAGCGCCCAGAAATTATCCCAATATGAATACGCAGGTTTATCCGCATAGCCTTCATGGCTGATCGACGGCGGCATCAGTCCGAACAAATGTTTTCGGTCGTGGCTACGGTTATTGTCGCCACGCTCAGTTTGTCGCAGTGCCTCCTGCCATGCGAGTACCCGCTTGATCGCTGGCCAGTGACGTTCCAGCGATGCGCGGTCATGCGTGTGCCGCCACAACTCCGCGACCATAAAAATAAATTGACCGTGACTATCATTTTCGACCACCGGATCTGCGCCGCGCGGGTCAACGCAGCACGGCACTTTGCCCGAGGCAAAAATATACGTCGCATACCAGTCGACAAATTCTCTCGCAACGCCCGTCTCGCCCGTGCGCACCAAGCCTGCGACCATCATTGCGCCATCGCGCACCCAGCTACGCGCATAGGCACGCGTGCCCGGGCGAAGCGCAGGCCCATCGCGCGAAATCAAAATGTGCGCGAGTGACGTCCGCAGGGTGTCGACCAGCGCCTGCGATTCAGTGGGTAGCTTTACCTTGACACGATTCAAGCGTTGACGCCAATGCTGCGCGATCATATCGATGCGTGCATCGACGGCGGCTACAGTGGCTGCGCGGGGCGAATCGAGCGGCGATGCCCACGCGATGGTGTGCGTCGCGCCCGGTGCCAAGGTCACACGAAACTGCAGCGCCGCTGATGCATGGCGCTGTGCATCACGCATTGTTGTAAGCGGAGTGGCGTGCATTAGTGCGTCGAGATTCAAACCTGCCTCAAAAGGCTGAGCACTCGCACGTGTGGGTATTGACGAAAAAATAACGGGTGGGCGACTATTAACCGTAAGCGTAGCGCCGGAAAGATTAAGGCGATCAATCGGGCTTGCGCCGCCAGGAGTGGCGAGAAATTGCTGGGGCGGATTGACCTGCCACGGGCGGACGGCGAGCAGCAGCGTGAAGGTTCGTGGGCGATTATCGTTGTTACGCAACTGGTAGCGGGCCAGTAGTTGCGTCTGGTCACGGATACCATCCGCAGCGGCCTCAACGGTGAGCGAGAACGCGGCGTGTTGCCAATGCACGCTCGGAACCGGCAGATACCCGTCACGCAAATGTTGTGTCAGATGCACATCGGCCCAAGTGGCGCGGGTTGCGTCGTCGAGCAACACCACCGGCTCGATACTGTAGCCACCACGATGCAGCTCGATTGCACCGTCTTCGCTCATCAAGCCAGTTTGAT
>JANMQR010000173.1:0-8964 GCA_031370625.1 Burkholderiales bacterium
CTGGCAGGGTGTTTCAAACAAAAAACCGTCATGAAGCTCGTATACGTTAGGGCTTGACAATTTATCCCGACGCCAACAAGTCCAGCGCGCTCCCCGGAATCGGGCAAAAATCATCCGCAACTGGATGCACGGCCTGATTTGGGTCGATTACAACCAATTCGTTATCCTTCGCGAAATCAAGCAAAAATCGATAGGCGCGTGGCTCGCTATTGACCAGCGAAGGCTCCACGACTACGCAACGCACGCCGTCCAACATCACTGGTCGCACATACGGCGAATAGCGCATCTGCTGGTCACCGCCAAAGGTGGACATCACGCCGCATAAACGCTCCGCCCAATCACTCGGGCGAAACGCTTTGCCGTCGGTGGTGATGCCCTGGATGACAATGCGAATCGGCGCGGCGGACGAAGCCACGATGACGGGATTTGGATGACTCATGCGCAATTCGGGCGACGTGCGGTGCGGGGGCAAATGAAGCGGCAGATGACGAAATTTTTCACGCCGAATTATAGCGGGTAAGCGTGTTTGTCTCTAGCAGCTGCTCGGCGTTGTGATTACAAATTGTGAATTGACGTGAAAAATATATGTCGTTTATGTGAAAAATAGCCGCGTATTTCGCACATCGCCATTGTTGCGCCGCATCTTCGTTTGCCCTAGTATTTGCCTTCGTATTTTGAATTTTCGTTGGGAGCTCCATGTTATCCGTCCATCAAATGAATACCTTCAGCCCGCAAAACGTGGCGTTTACGCACGGCGAAGGCGCATGGCTTTACACGACTGACGGTAAAAAAATTCTCGACGGGCTCGCGGGCATCGCGGTCAATGGTCTGGGCCACGCGCATCCAACACTGGTCAAGGCGATATCGACCCAAGCCGGAAAAATTATTCATGCATCAAACCTGGTCAATATTCCTGAACAAGCCGCGCTCGCCGATAAAATCTGCGCGCTGGCGAATATGGACAATGTTTTCTTCGGCAATTCGGGCGCGGAGGCAAACGAATGCGCGATCAAAATTGCGCGGCTTTACGGCCATCAGCGCGGGATCGCCAATCCGCAAATTATCGTTATGGAGCGCGCTTGGCATGGACGCACCTTGGCTACCCTTGCCGCCACCGGTTCGCGCAAGGCGCAGGCCGGTTTTGAGCCGTTGGTGACGGGTTTTATTCGCGTGCCGTATAACGATATTGCCGCGATTCGCTCCATTGCCGCCCACAACAATGATGTGGTTGCGGTGTTGACCGAAGTGCTGCAGGGCGAAGGCGGTATTTATGAAGCGCGAGCCGATTATTTGCGCGAGTTGCGTCAGCTTTGTACGGACAAAGAATGGTTCATGATGATTGACGAAGTGCAGTCTGGCGTGGGCCGCACCGGCAAATGGTTTGCGCATCAATGGGCCGGCGTAACACCCGATGTGATGCTGCTCGCGAAAGGTTTAGGTTCGGGTTTGCCGGTCGGCGCGTGTGTAGCGAAGGGTGTTGCGGCGAATGTGTTCAAGCCCGGCAATCACGGCACCACTTTTGGCGCGGGGCCGTTGGTATCAGTTGCAGCGCTCACCACCATCGAGATTATGGAAGCCGAAAATCTGCTCGATAACGCCGCCAAAATGGGCGCGCTCATCAAATCAGAATTGTCGGGCGCGCTCAGTGGCCTCACTTGCGCAAAAGAAATTCGCGGCATGGGATTGATGCTGGGCATTGAGCTTGATCGGCCCTGCGCAGACGTCGTCAAAATCGCGCTTGATCACGGCGTATTTATCAACGTCACGCACGACACAGTGATTCGTTTGCTGCCGCCGCTGATCATCAATGAAGCTGAATCACGCGAGCTGGTAACGCGCGTAGTCGCCGCGATCAAAACATTTTCTGCTGCACAATCGACACCACCTCTAGCGGCTGCGGCCGAATAAAATCGATGAGACATTATCTGCAGTTCAGTGACCTTAATCGCGATGAAATCAATCACTTATTTTTACGCGCCAAAGTTCTTAAAGAACGGTTCAAAAACTATATTCCGTACCAGCCGCTGACTGATCGCATGCTGGCGATGGTGTTCGAAAAAAGCTCCACCCGCACCCGTGTCTCGTTCGAAGCGGGCATTTATCAATTAGGCGGCTCATCCATTGTGCTCAATACCTCCGAGAGCCAATTGGGGCGCGGCGAGCCGATTGAAGATGTGGCGCGGGTGATTTCGCGGATGGTTGATATCGTCATGATTCGCACCTTCGACCAATCAATTCTGGAGCGCTTCGCGGCGAATTCGCGCGTGCCGGTGATCAACGGATTGACCAATGAATTTCATCCCTGTCAGGTGCTGGCCGATATTTTTACGTTCGTCGAATTTCGACAATCCATTGAAGGCAAAACGGTTGCGTGGATTGGCGACGCCAACAATATGAGCTACACATGGCTGCAAGCCGCGCGCTTGCTGGGGTTTAAGCTGCATGTCGCCACGCCGCCAGGCTATGAGATGAAATCGCAGCTCGGCGTGCCGCTCGATACGGGGCATCTCACCGTATTCACCGATCCAATGGAAGCAGCCAAAGGCGCGCATTTGGTTACCACCGATGTCTGGACCAGCATGGGTTTTGAAGCCGAAACGGATGCCCGCAAAAAAGCGTTTGCGGATTTCACGGTCGATGCCGACATGATGAAAGTCGCCGCAAAAGATGCACTCTTCATGCACTGCCTGCCCGCGCATCGCGGCGAAGAAGTCAGCGCCGAAGTACTTGAGGGCCCGCAAAGCGTGGTGTGGGACGAGGCAGAGAATCGCCTGCATGCGCAGAAGGCGTTGATGGAGTATTTGCTGTTGGGGCGTATTGATAGTTGATTTGCTTTTACCTACACGGTGACAAGTAATATTCAAGTCACACGCAGGAACTACTCTCGTACTTCGTGACTCTCACCTACAGCCATTCGCACCGTATTTTTCAATTTCATCCCGCATTTTGGGTACTTGGTCGCTTGCCGGTGGCGACGAATAGCGATTACGCCTAAAGTGCTAGCAATAATTTCGCACTGAACATAAATAACAAACGCCAGCATCTGCGAGCTTTTACAGGCATAAATGCCTTGAAACGCCCGCCAATAAACGACTTTATAGGTGAAATAAATGATAAAAGAACGCGCTCTTACTCTTTCGCTAATTTTTATTCTCGCCACGCCGCTTGTTTCATTTCATATGCTCGCGCAAACGCCCGAGACGAAAACCGCCGACAAGCCGACAACCTACGCGCTAATTTCGGCGGTCGGCGATAAATTTACCTATGTCAGCCAGAAACAATCCACCGGCAGCAATGTGATCGATAATTTTTCGCGAAAAGTCGTCAAGGTACCCAACAACGTGCTCAATAACGCCGTGTTACTCGGACTGGATAAAGGATTGGCGCAGACCGAACCGAATAGCGTGCGCGTGTTTTTATCGCTTGAAGCGCCTGCGGTTGAAGATGTTTTGCCACAAGATCGCGAAGCTGCCGCACTTGCCAAGGTTATCGCTGCCATCGAAAAAATGCCCGAGCGAAATACGTGGGACAAAATTGTGGTGGTCACGCCTAAATTTATGTTCTCTGAATACAGCGGCATGGGCTCGAAGCTCTCTGGGCTAGGAGTTTACGTGCAATCTTTGTACAGCGCGAAGCTGGACGGCGCGGGCCCAGAAAGTATCGACGTTGACGTTGATGCCAGCGGCACTGGTGCTTCTGACACCACTTCGCCGGAGGGGTCGAAAACCAAATCACGCCGCTACGTGGCACCGTTCTCATATATTCAAAAATGGGTTCTCGACGCCAAAACGCTGAAGGTCATTGAGAAAGACGCGCGCCACGATTTCATAAAACTTTTTGACCCGCAATCCACTGCAATCAACGTAGCGAATTCGATTCCCGATGATGTGCTCGCCGCGCGGATTCTTACCCTCGCAGAGCGCTCTGCCGCGCGCGCAATGGGTGCTGATTTGAGCGCGGTTGTCGAGATCGGCGATGTCACCGCGATTGACCCGAAAACCGGTGCGCCATTAAAGTCGGCACCGCCTAAAAAGTAGTTCGATTCGTCCTGCCGCGCCACTTGTGGTGAACGCTCCGCAATCCGTATAATTCATTTGCGTTGGAAGTCGGCCAACGCGTGCACGATCCCGCTTCGCTACTTCCGCAGTTTCGAGCATTCAACATGCCACGAGCTACCCCCCGCGAACGGTGACCTTTCCGACGACATTGCACACCTCGAGACTCGGCGGAACAGGTGCGCGCATCAGGACATAGATCATGAGTGAAGCAACTGGTCTGAAGGCGGGCGCACAACCTGGCTCTTTAGGCAATGTGGACAAGCAAATCAACAAAGTCGTGTTGGCGTATTCGGGCGGGCTGGATACGTCCGTCATTCTCAAATGGCTGCAAGACGTTTATCAGTGCGAGGTGGTTACCTTCACGGCGGACATCGGCCAGGGCGAAGAGCTGGAACCTGCGCGCAAGAAAGCGCTGCAACTCGGCATTAAAAAACAGAATATTTTTATCGAAGATTTGCGCGAAGAATTCGTCCGCGATTATGTGTTCCCGATGTTCCGCGCGAACGCGGTGTATGAAGGCGAATATTTACTCGGCACTTCCATCGCCCGCCCGCTGATTGCCAAACAAATGATCGAGATCGCGCGCAAGGTGGGTGCTGATACGATTTCTCATGGCGCAACTGGCAAAGGTAACGATCAAGTACGTTTTGAGCTGGGCGCATACGCATTAATGCCGAATGTAAAAATCATCGCGCCATGGCGTGAATGGGATTTGTTGTCGCGCGAAAAATTATTGGCCTATGCCGATAAACATAAAATTCCGGTCGATTTCAAGAAACGCAAAGGTGGCGGCGCGCCGTACTCTATGGATGCGAATTTGCTGCATATTTCGTATGAAGGCGGCATTCTCGAAGACCCGAATTTCGAGCCCGAAGATTCGATGTGGCGCATCACGGTGTCGCCAGAAAAAGCACCCGGCAAACCGGAATATGTGGAACTTGGCTATGAGCGCGGCGACATCGTTTCAATTAATGGCAAAAAATTATCGCCTGCGAAAGTGCTGACAGAATTAAATCGTCTCGGCGGCAAGCACGCGATTGGCCGACTCGACATGGTGGAAAATCGCTACATCGGCATGAAATCGCGCGGCTGTTACGAAACACCCGGCGGCACGATCATGTTGCGTGCGCATCGCGCGATGGAATCGATCACGCTGGATCGCGAAGTCTTGGCACTCAAAGATGATTTGATGCCGCGTTACGCGAGAATGGCTTATAACGGCTACTGGTTTGCACCTGAACGCGTGTTGCTGCAATCTTTGATTGATCAATCGCAGCTGGTCGTAAACGGCACCGTGAAATTGAAGCTGTACAAAGGCACCGTGCTCGTGGTCGGCCGTGAATCGAAAACCGATTCGCTGTTCGATCAAGCCATCTCGACGTTCGATGATGATGGCGGAGCGTACAATCAAGCGGATGCGGCAGGATTTATTAAATTGAATGCGCTTCGGATGCGGATTGCGGCCAACAAAGCGGCGGCAAAAACTGCCGGCAACGTGGTGAAAAAGTCCAAGAAATAGCGATTCCCCCTCACCCTGCCCTCTCCCACGGGAGAGGGTTTTAAAGAGGAACAAAAATGCCATCGTTCGACATCGTTTCCGAAGTCAATAAAGTAGAACTCAAAAACGCGCTTGAACAGGCGAATAAAGAGATTACAAATCGCTTCGATTTCAAGGGCTCTGATTCACGGATCGAGCAAAAAGAACTCGAACTCACCGTCTACGCGGATGATGATTTCAAGTTAAGCCAGGTCAAAGATGTGCTGCTCAACAAGATGGCCAAACGCGGCGTGGATGTGCGGCTGCTGGACGAGAAAAACAAAGAAAAAATCGGCGGCGATAAAGTAAAGCAGATCATCAATGTGAAAAACGGCATTGAGTCGGATTTGGCAAAACGCATCGTCAAGCTGATCAAAGACAACAAGATGAAAGTGCAAGCCTCAATTCAAGGCGAAACCGTGCGCGTCACAGGAACCAAACGCGATGATCTGCAAGAAGCAATCGCATTGTGCAAAAAGCATATTGAGGATGTGCCGCTGCAGTTTAATAATTTTCGGGATTGAGTCCATCTATGTCGGTGAGCGATTACATAGCTTCTGGCACTTTTGGCTCAATTAAATCAGGTTCATCGAACCAGTCGGTCTCAACAATCTTGAACGTAATTTTGTCGCCAGCTTTCATGTCAGGAAACTGATAGTGCCAGGATTCAGTTTCGTTTCCCGCCATGCAGAACGCACGAAATTCTTTCGTCAGCGATGGCAGATTCCCTACCATCAGGGTGAAGGCACCATTTTCCGCGTGGCCGCAGCGCGCCTGTTTCTTGCCATTGACGAAAACATCAACGCCCAAGACTTGCTTCTTTTTTGAGACTCGTTTTTGATTAGTCATTAAATAGTTTCGTTAGTTGAAGCTTGGATTTACAGATTGCGCCGCACGCTTTGCAATTACGCGGTTTACTTATTGATGCCACCAATCCACTTCGTATAAAGCCGATCCGCCACGCGATTCAGCGTCTGCAAATTCTCATTCATCGCGCCCACCATTTCCTCCGGCGTTTGAATACTCGGCAAATTCGGATCGGCATTTTCTTTTAGCCAATCGCGACACCATGCCTCAATCATTTGCGGCGTCATTTCAACATGGCACTGCATGCCGAGTGATTTGCCGATGACGTAGGCTTGGTTGTCGCATGCGCTGCCGGTGAGAATGCGTTCGGCGTGCGGGGGGATGGTGAATGTTTCGCCGTGCCATTGGAAGGTTGTCCATGTTTTTAAGTGACCCCCGAGCCAATCGCGCGCGGTTTGCGAAGATTCAACTTGCACGGGATTCCAGCCGATTTCTTTGACGTGATTTTTGGTGACCTCGCCACCGAGCGCTCTGGAAATTAACTGCCCGCCGAGACAATGGCCTAGACATGGTGTGTCGTTTCGAATTGCCTCGCGAATCAATTTCAACACGGGTTCAATCCATGGCAGATCGTCGTTCACACTCATCGGCCCGCCCATAAAAACGAAGCCGGCGTATGCGGATAAATTTTCTGGAACAGTGGCACCTTCGTCGATTGCAATTAGCGTTCAGGGAACCGAACGCGCGTCCAGAAAGGTGGCAAAATAACCGGGACCTTCGGTGGGCGAGAAACGAAAAACAGCAATAGGCTTCAATACAGGTTTCAAAGTGGATTCAATCAGCAGTTCGAGAACGATAAAAAGGTGCGCGATGAAAGCAGTTTTGTATTTTAACTTGGCGGGAATTCTTGCGTTCGTTTTCGCGTGTGCGCTAACCTTCGTCGCCCTTGAGGCGACTGCCGCAACCAGCGTCACAGTCGTCGGCCTGTTCCCAGGCAAGGCGGTGGTGGTCATCAACGGCCAGTCACCGCGCACCTTATCGGTGGGTGAAAAAACATCAGACGGCGTGACCTTGGTGGCCACCACATCGGATACCGCGACGATGGAGATCGACGGTAAACGTCACAGGCTCGATGTGGGTCAGCATTACGCGGCGCCGGCCTCGGCGAGTAAAGGACAAGGCGTGACGCTGGGCGCGAACAGCCAAGGCCACTTCATTACCTTGGGACAAATCAATGGCCGCACGGTACAGTTTTTGGTTGATACCGGGGCGACTTCTGTTTCGATTCCGTCATCCATCGCAGAAAGTGCGGGCATTGATTATCGCAAAGGCCAACGCGGATTCACACAAACGGCGAATGGCGTTGCTGCCGCCTACAAGATTGTTTTTGATTCGGTTACGGTGGGTGATGTGACGCTGTATCAAGTCGACGGCATTGTGATGGAGGGCAAGGGAATGGATGTGGCGCTGCTCGGCATGAGCTTTTTAAATCGCATGGAAATGAAGCGCGATGGCGCGCAGATGACGTTAGTGAAACGGTTTTGACTGCGGAATGAAACGCTAGCATTGGCGGGCGTCAGCGAGCATTTTTGCTTCAAAACGCTTGCCCAACCTAGCTTTGTCATTCCGAACCCGGCTTCATTGGGTGAGGAATCTGCTTCTTCGCTGCAATTACAAAAAGCAGATTCCTCGCACCCCCGAAAGGGGGTCTCCGTCGAAAAGCGGCTGGGAATGACAATGATAAATTTGAATTTGGCGATTCGATTTTGGCAAAGGTACAAACTAAAAAGCCTCGCAATGCGAGGCTTTTTTACGTCACGAACATTCAAAAAATTATCCGCCCTGCCCCATGATCGACGCCGTTGCCATCATTTCATGGAACAACGCCATCGATACTTTTCCTGATACCGCATACGGATCAAGCTCCGGCTTTTCGGAGTATTTGATCAGCAGTGAGGGGTTGATTCGTTGTAGCGAAACTTGGCCCATCGACCAGTGCGAGAAGCGGCGCTCTTCGATTTCTTCATACGACAGCAGCATCACATCGTGATGGCGATTGTCGGTGGAAATTTTATTGTAGAGCGCGTTGATTTCAAATCGCCCTCCTTCAAGCACCTGCAAAAAAATTCGTCCGCTATAACAAAGCACGCCGGTCACGCCACGCGACGGATTATTGGCGCGTGATTTACTGACGATGGCATTGAGCGTTTCCTGCGGCAGAATCTCGGCGGTGCGGCTGCAATACATAAGACGGATCAGCATTGTTCTCTCCTGTTTTTATTATTCGCGATTATGCATTTTTCTTGGTCAATAGCGACAAAAACTCGCGCCGCAAATTCGCATCCTTCAGGAACGAACCGCGCATCACGCTATTGGTCATTTTTGAATCCATATCTTTTACGCCGCGCCAGTTCATGCAAAAGTGATCCGCTTCCATCACAATCGCGAGCCCATCGGGCTTCACTTTTTCCTGCAACAAATTGGCGAGCATCGTCACCGCTTCTTCCTGAATTTGCGGGCGGCTCATGATCCAATCGCACAGCCGCGCATATTTTGAAAGAC
>JANMQR010000196.1:0-16916 GCA_031370625.1 Burkholderiales bacterium
CCTCTTCGGGCTCAATGGCGAGCGGTAATCGCTCGCGCAGAATCGGTATGGCGGCTGTGTCCCCGAGCCCTTCCACCAGCCGCACCAGGCGGCGTGTGTGTAGCGGGTCAGCTTCACGCACGGCGTCCTCCACCAACGCCATCGCCGCTGCCCCGTGCGGTCGAATCAGCTGTGCCATGGCCGCAGGAAACCAGTCGCGGGTGTTCAGCGCCTGACGCAGCGCGATAAGCCCTTGCGCGGGGTCTGCCTTCAATAGCGCTTCGGTGGCAATGTAGGAAAGATGCGCGTCGGCGGTCTCCGCAATCGTGGGTAGTCGCGCCACCGTATCTGCATTCGCCAGCAACGCGACCGCAGATAAGCCGACCACGCGGTTCGATGTTTGCCAACTCCTGATCAATCGGCCCGCGTAAGCCGCCAGTCCCAATTCGCGTGCGGCCTCGGTCAGTGCATCGCGGGCCTCGTCTTTTACATATCCTGTAAAGCGTAGCCAAAGCATCAAGAACAAAATCCGATCACGACTAGGCAACGGCGGTGCTGCAATTTTTTCACCGACCATGCGCGCAAAAAGGTAAGGCTCCCAAAGCGCATTAAATGACTGGGTGTGCGCATTGGCACGCAATCTCAATATGCGCGCGGCGAACGTGGCGACGGTCATCATCGCGCACAGCAAGACCAATGCGATTACGGCGTAAATGAGTACCGCCGCGAGTGAGTAAGAGAAGTGTGACGTAAACGATCCGGCCGAGAGCCAATCGCCGACTGCGTCGATGAATGTGCGCGAATCAATCGGCATAGATTGCGTCGGCGCAGTCATGGGAGCAGACGCGATTCACGCCACGCGCACGTCGGGCGTGGCAGTGATTTATCGGAAACGAAAGCTGACGCCCACACTAAATTCATGATGCGTCACGTTGGCGCGCGTTGTTCGTCCGAGCGTGTAGTCGAAAGCCCAGCCGCCATCGAGTGCATGGCGTCCGTACACGTTAATTGAGCGAATATCGGTGGATACAATCGGTGCGAACGCGCTCGCGCGTTCAAGTTCGGTGCCGCGTGAGATAGAAAGCTGGGCGTTGGATCGCTGCCCGTAATAATAGGCCGCCGCCGCCCGATAGCTTACGGCGTTGCCTGCCGCGCTTGAGTGGCTCGGATAGACAGAAACCGCCGCGCGGTAATTGTCGAAATATTTTTCCAGTGTGATTTCACCAACCGTCACCTTGGTCGTGTCGTAGCGCGAGTGGCGCACGCTCACGGCGGCACCATAACCTTGCGCGAAGCTTTGCAGCAACTGGGCCTGGATTGCGTCGCGCGCCAGAAAGTTGTGCGCACGACTTTTCATCGCTTCAAAAAATAAAGTGGTTTTGTTGGATACGGGCGTGTATGCCGAGATAGTCAGTGTTTCGTCGCGCAAACCAAATCGCGACACGCGTGCAATATCAAAAGCCAAGCTCTGCCGCGCCGCGAATTGATGCACGATTAAAAGATGCGTCGTTGACCAATCGGGGGCATCGTTTGAGAGCGTCTCGCGTGCGGTGCCCGCCGTGATTTCGGTGAAGCTTGGATTGCTCGCGGCTTCGCTCGCGAGCACGCAGCGCGGGGCAGAAATGACAGTGGCGAGCGCGAACGCTGCAAAGAAAAATGGATTGGCGATTTTCGCGCGCGAACGATTTTGCGTCGATTTCAAAATTAGCTTGCGCGCGCGAGCAGGGATTTCACTCGCGCCGACAGCTCCGCAGGGCGAAATGGTTTAATTACGTAATCGGTTGCACCCATTTGCAAACCTTTCAAAATATCTTCTTCGCGCGACATGCTCGTCAACATGATAACTGGAACGTGTCGCCACAACGCGCGCGAGCGCAAGTTAGCGAGCAGTTCGTAGCCGTCATGAAATGGCATCATCACATCCATCACCACCAAATCCGGCACGGTGTCAGTGGCAAACGCAGCCATAGCGGCTTGGCCGTCAGCCGCTTTGGCGATGACGTAGCCGTCGCGCTTCAGGCGAAACTCAATCAAACTCGAAATAGTGGGATCGTCTTCGATCACCAGCACGATTTGCTGCTTCAACATAATGGTAGCGACATAGTGCCCTAATAGAGAGATAGTAAGTATATTATTTCGCTATGTGCGCGCCGAATCAGCGATGTGATTATTTGTGTCGGAAACGACATACAAATTCATCAAATTTCCCTCAACTCTGTTAAATAATATTTTGGCATACCGATTGATTCTTACTGCTTGCATCACTTTTAGCATTCTGTGTTTGCGCGTGTGGTCATGATGCCCGGCATGCTCGCCATACGAAAAAAGTTTCTCGTTGTTGTTGTTATTTTTGCGCTCGCTTGCGGGCTTTATTATTTTGTTGGGTGGTATCGCGATCAGCATGTTTACCGCTTCGACGGCGTATACGGTCCGGCAGAAAAAACTGTAATACCTGACGAATCTGCAACATCCTGGACGCAATTCGATCACGGTGAGCTTAGCCGACTGGCGATTTTGCTTACCGATACAAACTCATCATGGCTGGGATTGGCGCATGGATTGAAAACCATCGGCGTGCCATTTCGCATCACGCGCGATTATCGCGAGGCCGTTAAACACAAAGCCGTGTTGGTCTATCCGAATATCTCTGGAGCGTCCCTCGATGCGGTCGCAATCCGAGCGCTAGCGGTATTTGCGCGCGAGCGTGGCACCTTGATTGGCAGCCATGTGCTGGGCGGCGGCATGAACGAGTTGTTTGGCTTTGATGAGGCGATTGCGGCCAAACATACGAGTGTGAAATTCGATACTACCCAATCGATGGCATCGACCTTCACTGACCCCAATGAAAGCACTATTGTTATCGGTAATGCCGCTACGCCAGAATCGCTGGTGGGCACCTATGGCTATACGCTTCCGCTGAATCCACCGCTCGCCATATTTGAAGACGGTACGGCTGCGGTCACGCAAAAAAAATTCACGAGCGGTCGCGCCTACGCGTTCGGCATAGATCTGGGATTTATGCTGGCAAAGGGCTATAACAATCGCGAGGAGGGCATTGCACGCAACTACGTCAACGGCTTTGAGCCCTCACTTGATGTGCTGCTGCGACTCGTCAAAAATATTTATATCGAGGCCAATCCCGACGCGGTGACATTATCGACGGTGCCGTTTGGCAAGTCGTTGGCGGCCATCATTTCGCATGATATTGATTTCACGCAATCGCTGAAAAATGCGGTGACTTATGCGGAATTTGAGCGTAGCCAGGGCATTTCGGCGACACATTTTATTCAGGTGAAGTACGTCAAGGACTGGAACGATAATATTTTTTTCAACGCAGAAGGCGTGAAAAATATTGCTGCCTTGAGCGCTCTGGGCGCGGAGGTCGCCAGCCACTCGGTGTCACACTCGAAGGTGATGAGCAAATTTGCGCTCGGTAATGGCGTTGAGCAATATCCGGCTTACCAGCCATTCGTAAAAAGTAGAATGGTCACGACCAATGCGTCAGTATTGGGTGAGCTTCGTGTGAGCAAATTTTTGCTTGATAAATTCACGCCCCATAGCAAGGTGATTTCGTTTCGCCCCGGCCATTTGCAAAACCCGTATACCTTGCCGCAGGCGTTGCAAGCGACCGGTTTTCGTTACAGCTCGTCGGTGACGGCGAACAATTCGTTAACCCATCTGCCATTTCAGCTCACCTACAACCGTGCACAGAAACAAGAAATTGATGTGTTTGAATTTCCCATCACCGTTGAAGACGAAGCCATTACCGATGGCGCTGTTTGGCTCAATACGTCAGTTGTACTGTCGAAAAAACTCAGCCGCTATGGCGGTACCTTTATGGTTCTCATTCACACCAATGTGATCGACTATAAATTCGCATTTGAGCGCGACCTCATCACGGCAATCAAACCTTATTCGTGGTTTGGGTCACTCCGTGAATTTGGCGATTGGTGGTCGGCTCGGAACGTCGTTGAGTGCGATGTGGAAAGTGTTGCGGGCGGTGGCCAAACAGTAATGTTAAACGTGCCTAAACGCATCAAGGGCCTTACGCTTAGCCTGCCGATGAATATACGTGTAACGGCGACCGAGCCCGCCACACTCAAGATCAACCAATTGGGCAATAGCGTGGTGATCGACAGCGCCGAAGGAGTTGTGAAGTTACGATTGATCAAAGACTAACGCTGGCGGGTATCTTCAGGCATAAATGCCTCAAGATACCCGTCGATATTGGCGTTATGGGTTTTCGGCCGATGACGACGCCGATTCCTCAGGCCCCGTCACCTCGCGATGCATCATAATCACAAACGGAATCCAGCCCAGCCACATGACGAGATCAATCAAATCCAGTGCAACGGGCGCATCACCGTTCGGAAAATAACGTGCGGCCGTGTACTCTTCCAGATAGTCAAACACGGTGAGCCACACGATCATGAAGGCGAGACAAATGCCCAGTGACTTCGTGCGGCCGCGCAGGCGACGCAGCAACGGCACAGCGATAATAATGCCGATCAAGAACCCGTAGAGTGCTAATTTCCAGCCGTGATGCTCATTAAAGAAAGTGGCGAGCATGGCTTCAGAGGTAATCATTTTTGCGGCAGTCCAGGCCAACACACCGGCACCGAGATAGATGAGCCATGGAAAGCGCTGGATCCACTTTAATATCAATGTGCTGCCGAACATGACGATGGGAATGCTGATCAGAAGACCTGTGATCACCAGCAAAAAACTGCCATGTGCCGCACCTGCAACTGCGAGCACGTTATCAACCCCCATGATGGTGTCGGCGATGATGATGGTTTGAATTGCCGCACGAAACGTGGTGGCGGGCGCGATGCTCTCGTGTTCATCACTGTCTTCTTGTTCCATTTGGTAGGCGATCCATAGCAGCGCCAATCCACCCACAAGCAGGAAGCCGGGAATTTTCAGTAGCCACACCACACTCACCGTCAACACCGAACGCACCACCACCGCACCAATCGCGCCCCAGAACACCGCTTTTTTCTGCAACGCAGGCGGCAGCTTGCGGGCGGCCAGGCCAATGACAATCGCGTTGTCGCCCGCCAGCACCAGATCAATAACAATGATCGCAAGCAGCGCCGTCAAAAACTGCATCGACATAATTTCCATTTGATCCTCCGTTGTTTTTTTACCATGGAAAAAGCCTTTACCAGTTCAGGTAAAGGCTTTCAGCTCACGTGCGAAACAGGTGCAAACGTGATGGCCAAGGGAGCCTGAACCGGCTGGTCAAGGTCTCGTTCACGCGATGTTGTTTCGTGATGCACTGAATCGTATTTCTTTGCATCACATCACGCCTGCACAACCGGGGCGATGCCCGTGTTGACGACTGTGCAGAAGGAAAAACTATTTCCTCAAACTACTCCCCTTGGAACAATTTAAATGTAGCACATCTCAACATGACCCGCTTGCTGGGTGCCGATACCACGGCTCATTAAAAATCAAAACGCTATTATTAGCGGATGTTTTCAGGCAAAAGCCCGGATTCAAGTAGCCTAACTATCTGCAATCACGAAACTACATTTGCCGAAATAGATGCGTGTAGCTTCGCGATACGCGCACCACTTCGTTGTTGTCGCGCATCCGTAAATCGAGATTATCGGTGTCGGTGCGATCAACGCGCTCGATTCGCCGCAGGTTAACAATCGTGGCGCGATGTACCTGTACAAAGTTCGCCGGATCGAGTTCGTCAAGCAGCTCTTTGATACTCCGGCGAATCAATACTTCACCGCCTACGGTCACCACGCGCGTGTACTTTTCGTCTGAATTAAAAAACAGCACATCCTCAACGGCAACGAGGCGGATGCTGGCACCGACTGACGCGCGAATCCAGCGCAGATGTTCGGGTGCGGGCGGCTTTAAGTGCGGCGCAATTTGCTTGAGCAGCTTGTTAAGATCGGTCGGCGGGTGATGCAATGCCACTTTCAATCGCTGTACCGTGCGCTCCAGGCGCTCCGGCTCGACCGGCTTGACCACATAGTCCACCGCGCCAGCATCAAACGCCGCCAGCGCGTATTCCTCAAATGCGGTGACGAATACCACGCGGGTATCAACACACAACAATCGCGCCGCTTCCACGCCACCCATCACCGGCATCCGAATATCGAGAAATGCGATGTCGGGTGATTTTTCATTTGCGGCTTCAACGGCTTCGCGGCCATTGCGCGCTTCGGCAACTATATTGAGTTCCGGCCAGGTGTGTTTGAGCAATTCGCGCAATCGCTCACGTAATAATGGTTCGTCATCAGCAATCAGTGCGGTGGGCGTATTCATATCGGTTAACGTTCGGTTTTTTGTTCGGGCGAGTCATGGGCCGCCGCAAATCGGCGCGATGCATCTTCCGCACTCATGCGCACAACAGTCACGCGCGCCAGTGTGCCCGATGGCGTGGTTTGCAACGAAAGCGTGGCGCGGCCCTCGCACACAAGTGCCAGACGCTCACGCAAATTGCGCAAACCAAATCCTTCGCTCGGTTGGGTGCTAAATGCAGCGCCCGTATCCAGCACATCGATGTTCACCATGTTTGCCGCCGCGAGCGAAGCGCTCACGTAAATGGTGCCGCCATGTTCGGTCGGATCAATCCCATGCGCCACAGCATTTTCTACCAACGTGAGGACGGCAAAGGTCGGCACCACTTGCTGGTCAAGTTCCGATGGTAAATTAATTTCGAATTTCAGGCGGTCAGGTATGCGCATTTGCATAATCGCCAGATAGTGTTTCGCGCGATCAAACTCCTGCGCAAGCGTGGCCAGCCCATTGCGATCTTCCACAATCGCGGTGCGAAGGTACGCAATCAGACTGCTCAATACCTGTGAGGCGTGCGGTGATTGGTGTTGCACCAGCTGCTGAATGTTGGCCAAGGTGTTGAATAAAAAATGCGGCTCCATACGCGCCCGCATCGCCTCCATTCGCGCCGCGACAGATTGACGTTCGAGGCGTTCTCGTTCGAGCGAAAATTTTAATTTGATATCTTCGGCGTCGCGGTCACGCTCGCGACTAATGGCCAGGAACACCACAATCGATGTGACCAGCACCGCGCCCATCGACATCCGTGCCCAGCCATTTATTGCCGAATAGTTTTGAAAGAATCCGCTACAAAAGCGATCATCATCCGACGGCATGGTCAGTACATAGCCCACGAAAATGCCCAGCGGGGCGAACACCGGAATCAACAGGTATTTCAGTGTGCGCTGGCTCACCCAGCGAACGCGGATATTGCCGGCAAGCGTGTAGGTCAACAACAAAATCATCGCCCCAATTGCGCCGCGCTTCAGGCTGAGCCAAAACGGTGATTCAAATTGACCCACCAGCCGCACCGCCCACACCACGGCAAGTGTTAACAGCAGCGTATAGAAAATGCTTAACGCGCTCAAACCTTTGAGCGGACCGGATTTTATAACCATGTTCGATAGTGATGAAAAAAAGTTCATGTATTTGCGCCCTCCCAGACGAACATTTTACGAAGTCTATTTAGCTCACTTCGGCTTTGATGGCGTCGATCCACATGACGCCATCGCCATCATAAATAGATGCTCCGATTAGTAAGCTTTCTGCGCTGTCTGGTACGTTTATTTCAACCACGTGTGGCACCCATGATTCATCAATCGCTGGCACCGTTTCATAACTATTGACGTATGCAATGCTGCGCTTTTCCTTGTCAAAAGCCCTGACCCAAATACCCACTGATGCCGCGCTGCCACGGCGTGCGATGTGAGTGCGCAGCACCAATCGTTTGCCGCGCAGCACCTTGATCGGTGCGGTTTGGATTATGCCTGCGTAGGGTGCGCCAAGTTTGTAAACAATTCGTAATGACGCATGCTGAGACTTCGTCTTCTTTGTATCGAGCGCAATTTCGGTAGCAACACCATCGATACGCCAATCGCTTGGCAAATTGGGATTCTCAACCTGCCGGGCAGAAAAATCTGCGTTACGAACAATGGGCGGTGTTGTTGCGCAGGCAGTAAGCATCAATGCAAACGCGATACTCATTAAAATAAAAGGCTGTTTCATCATGATCCCCGATATTTTGAATATGAACTACCAATGCGTGTGCATGCTGCAACGCAATTAAACAGTTCGGTAATTCGTAGTTTAGGAAATCAGGCGCAGTTGTTGAAGTGCCGATGCCGCCAAACGCGGAAAAGTGGGGCTGAAATACGGCGTTTACTCGCCTGCTCGCGATGCAAGTAGATTGCGAGCAGGGCCTCGACTTCAGAAGGATGAGACTAGATCGCGGCCTTTAGTGCTGCGTCCAACACCGTAAAGCGCTGCGTCATTTCAACCGGCAAATGATAAGCAAGCCTGGTCAGTAGTTCATCGTGCAGTTTTAATTCCTGCGTCCACTGCGTTTGATTGACGGCGGTGATCGCGTCAAATTTTTCTTGAGAAAATGATGAGCCGCTCCAGTCGAGATCGCTGTATTTTGGAATCAATCCTAGCGCGGTTTTTTCAGCACTCGCTTTGCCTTCCACGCGCTCCACAATCCATTTCAGCACGCGCATATTGTCGCCAAAGCCGGGCCAGATAAATTTGCCATTTTCGTCTTTGCGGAACCAGTTGCCGCAGTAAATTTTTGGCGCGTTCGCACCGGCTTTTTCGCCCATCGATACCCAATGGGCAAAATAATCTGCCATGTTGTAGCCGCAAAAAGCGATCATGGCGAAGGGATCTCGTCGCACTACGCCAACTTGCCCGGTGATCGCCGCAGTGGTTTCGGAGCCTAGCGTGGCGGCCATGTAAACGCCTTCGTTCCAGTTCGCCGCTTCGGTGATTAAAGGAACGGTGCTCGAACGACGACCACCAAAAATCATCGCCGAAATTGGCACGCCATCCGGGCTATCCCATTCCGGATCGAGCGACGGACATTGTGTGGCAGATACGGTGAAACGTGCGTTCGCGTGTGCGGCAAGCCGACCACAATCAGGCGTCCAATCCTTGCCCTGCCAGTCGATCAATTTTGCGGGTGGCGTTTTGGTCATGCCTTCCCACCACACATCGCCTTCGGGTGTCAGCGCGACGTTGGTGAAAATCGTGTTCGACTTCATTGAATCCATGCAATTCGGATTGGTTTCGTACGATGTTCCCGGTGCCACTCCAAAGAATCCGGCCTCTGGATTGATTGCATATAGACGCCCATCTGCGCCAGGCTTAATCCATGCAATATCATCACCGACAGTCGTCACTTCCCAGCCCGCTTGTTTAAACGACGCAGGCGGAATCAGCATCGCAAAATTTGTTTTACCGCATGCTGAGGGAAACGCGGCGGTGATGTAATGTTTGCGTCCTTCCGGCGTTTTTACGCCAAGGATTAACATATGTTCCGCAAGCCAGCCTTGCTGCTTGCCCATCACGCTCGCGATGCGCAGCGCGAAACATTTTTTGCCGAGTAACGCATTGCCGCCGTAGCCCGAACCATACGACCAGATTTCGCGCGTCTCCGGAAAATGCACGATGTATTTATGATCTTTGTTGCATGGCCACGTTACATCTTTTTGCCCCACTTTATTGTCAACATCAAGCGGTGCGCCGACCGAATGCAGCGCCGGTACGAACACGCCATCATCGCCCAATACATCGAGCACTTTGCGGCCCATGCGGGTCATTAATTTCATATTGACCGCGACGTAGGCCGAATCAGAAATTTCCACGCCAATGTGCGCGATATGCGAGCCGAGCGGACCCATGCTGAACGGCACCACATACATCGTGCGGCCGCGCATTGAGCCTGCGAACAGGCTATTCAATGTCTTGCGCATCTCAGCGGGCGCTGTCCAATTATTGGTCGGGCCGGCGTCTTCTTCGTGTTCGGAACAAATAAAGGTGCGGTCTTCCACCCGCGCAACGTCGCTCGGATCGGACATGGCCAAATACGAATTAGGCCGCAGCGTTTCGTTTAGTTTTTTAAATGTTCCCGCCGCAACTAATTCGCTACAAAGTCGGTTGTATTCCTCATCGCTGCCGTCGCACCAATAGATGCGAGCAGGCTCGGTGAGGGCGGCGACTTCTGATACCCAGGCGAGCAGTTTGCGGTGCTTGGTCGGTGCAGTTGTGGTGATACCAGCGCGCAGCGTATTGACGAGTGCGTTCATAAAATTTCTCCTCATAAGTTTCCGGATATGCCTAATCTATCATCCGGCGCTGCGGCATCATGCAAATCTGCATCTGTCGCCACGTTATCTATGGATAAATTATCTCACCATCGTGGGTGCACGTCCAAAAATGGGTTATGCCATTTGGGCATGGAGCGCTTATATTTTTTTGTGCTCAATAAATACGTCGAAGAACCCACGAAAATTGCATTTAATCTAAAAAACGAAGAGCCAATATCTACGGGTGTTGCCGAGGTAAATATCTTTGGGATGCCCGCCAATATCTAGATGTCATGCATCCTTAAAAATCATCGAACCAAACGCGCCAACGAACGTTGATTTAGCGCGTGTTCTATTTAGGCGGTACGAACCAACTAACCAAAACCTTACTCCAATTAAAACCAAATCCGTAACCGATGGAGGCCACATGAAGCAATCTTTTACACGCCGCCAAGCACTCGCGCTGGCTGCACTGGGTTGCGGAAGTTTGATTGTTCCGCAGGCCGTTTTCGCGGCGCTTAATGCGTCCGTCAAAACGCCGTCGATGACTGACGGGCCGTTTTATCCCGACGCGAAAGATTTGCCGCTGGATCAGGATAATGATCTCACCACCTTCGCGGGCAAAAGTGGCGTGGCAAGCGGGGTGCTGCTCGATTTCGCCGGGCGCGTGTTGGATGATCAGGGGCGGGTCATGAAAAACGCATTGGTGGAGATTTGGCAGTGCAACGCGTTTGGTCGCTATCATCACTCACTCGACAATAATCGCGCGCCGCTTGATCCGTCGTTTCAAGGTTTTGGAAAAGTGGTCACCGACAGCGACGGACGTTATCGATTCCGCACCATTCGTCCCGTCGCCTATCCCGGCCGCGTGCCGCACATCCACGTCAAAGTAAAATCGCGCAGCTTTGGTGAGCTGACTTCGCAGATTTTTATCGAAGGCGAAAGCGGCAATGACCGCGATTTCGTGTTGCGCGCGATTCGCGATGAGGCCACGCGAAAGCGCGTCATGATGACGTTAAAACCCGCCGCGCCGGAAAGTGGCGTGAATCTGGTTGGCGAGTTTGACATTGTGGTGGGTTCGTAGCACAGCTGGAAAGTTTGTAATCAACGCTTTTCGATTTTCTGAATTCATACACATCACAACGTAGCGCTGCCCCGATTTGTTCTATGCTCTGGGCATGCGAATCCTTGTTGCGGAAGATGATCCTTTGCTGGCGGACGGCCTGATTCGCGCGTTGCGCGCGGCCGGTTATGCGACTGACCATGTGCATGACGGCAACGCGGCCGACGCCGCGCTGCACACGCAGACGTTCGATTTATTGATTCTCGATATCGGGCTGCCCGGCCTTGATGGATTTCAGGTGCTCAAGCGCGCGCGCGAGCGCAGGCTTGAGGTGCCGGTATTGATTCTGACAGCGCTGGATGGTGTGGAGAATCGGGTGCGCGGGCTGGATCTGGGTGCCGACGATTATTTGGTGAAACCATTTGAGCTGAGCGAACTTGAAGCGCGTGTACGCGCACTTACGCGTCGTGCGCGTGGCAGTGGTGCGGCGTTGATCACGCATGGTGAGCTCACTTTCGATTCGGCGCAGCGCACGGCATCGGTGCGGAACCAAACGCTGGATTTGTCGGCGCGCGAAATTGCGTTGCTGGAGATTTTTTTGGCGCGCACCGGGCGTGTGGTGAACAAGGAGCAGATCATTGATTTGCTATGTGAGTGGGGTGAAGAAGTGAGTGCGAATGCGGTCGAGGTTTACGTGCATCGGCTACGAAAAAAACTGGAGCCCGCCAACATCAAACTTGCCACTCTGCGCGGCCTTGGCTACTGTCTGGAAAAGCCGGTGAGCCGTGGCAAATAAAATTGTTTCGTCGCGCACGCCGGGCGCATCCGCGGCAGAAGCAGCTGGGCGAGTTTCGTTGTTCGGCGAAATGCTGGATTGGATGCTCGCGCCGTTTCTGCTGTTGTGGCCGCTATCGGTTGGGCTCACTTATCTGATCGGCATCTCGCTCGCCAATGATGCGTTGGATCGCAGTCTTGCGTCAAAAGCGCGGGCGCTGGCGGAGCAAATGGTGTGGAGCAAAGAACGAAACGTGGCCAAGCTGTCGGCTGACCTAACCACGCTGCTCGCCGATGATGATGTCGATGCACATTTTTATCGTATCGATAATGCGTCCGGCGCATTTCTGCTTGGTGAGCCAGAATTGCCCGCATTGCCGATTGAGCAGTTGCTTGATGATGGCCTGGTTTCGTTTCGAACGGTTGACTTTCGTGACTCCACTTTGCGCATTGCCGCGTTGCGGCGCGAACGCGCGGCGGGGGGCAACACAACGGAGGATGGTGCGGCGTTGCTGGCGATCCCGCCGATGATGAAAGGCGATTCGGTCATCGTATATGTCGCCGAGAGCACCGAGAGACGCACCGCGCTGGCGCGCGAAATCATGAAGGGCATTTTGTTCCCGCAGCTACTGGTGGTGCCGCTGATGGTGGTGCTCATGTGGCTCGGATTGCGGCGCGGAGCAGCGCCTCTGGAGCGATTGCGCGCAAACGTGATGACGCGTAGCGCCGATGATGTGCGTCCGCTGGAGGCTCCGGACGCGCCCGAAGAAGTGGCGCCGCTCATCAATGCATTTAACGACCTGCTCGCGCGCGTTGAGCGCGAAGGTGCGGCGCAAAAACAATTTATTGCCAATGCCGCGCACCAGTTGCGCACGCCACTTGCGGGGATTAAATTGCAAACGGAGCTGGCGTTGCGCAGCATGGATGACGATGAACGTACCGAAGCCTTGAACAAGATCGCGAACGGCACCGCGCGCACGGCCCATCTCATTAGCCAGCTCCTGGTGCTTGCGCGTACGGAGGGTGCCACCACCGATTCGCTGCCGTTTGCGGACATCGATTTCACCTTGATCGCGCGCGACGTGGTGGCCACGGCGTACCCGAATGCGAGTGGCAAGCAAATCGACCTGGGCTTTGATGCGCCGGATGATCCGGTGATCATTAACGGCCACGCGGATTTGTTACGCGAGCTGACCAGTAATCTGGTGGATAACGCGATTCGCTACACGCAATCGCGCGGACACATCACGGTTCGCGTACTGCATGCGACGGATGATCGTGGGCCGATGTTGGAGGTTGAAGATAACGGCGTTGGCATTGCAGCGGCCGAGCGTGAACTCGTATTCGAACGCTTCTACCGCGTGATCGGCGCGGGTGAATCGGGATCTGGTATCGGGTTGGCGATTGTGAAAGAAATCGCCAATCGGCATCGCGCCACGGTGTCGGTTCACCCGCCCGCGAGCGGGGCCGGCAGTTTATTCAGGGTCTTGTTTATGCGCAATGGACAGCGCGTGGCGTAAACGGAAGATTATGATTTTCGTTAGATTAAAATAAAAAAACTCTAGCACCAGAGCGGCGTTTCGAGCAATTTATGCCGAAAAGCTGCGCCAGTGCTAGAGTTTATTGCTGCAATCCGCCTGCTTTTGTAAACTGAGCAGGGCGGATGTAATTACAACTTCCGCACGAAAATCTAGTCCTTGAAAATATCGCGTTTGTAAGTTTCCGGCACGAAGAAGAATCCAATCACCACTGTCGCCAGCGCAATCGTTACCGGATACCACAGCCCGAAGTAAATATCGCCCGTCGCCGCCACCATCGCGAACGCGGTCGCAGGAAGCAGGCCACCGAACCAGCCGTTGCCGATGTGATACGGCAGCGATAAGCCAGAATAGCGAATACGCGTTGGGAAGAATTCAACCAGCGCGGCTGCAATCGGGCCATACACCGCCGTCACGTAGAGCACGAGCAGGGTCAGGATCGCGATCAGCGTGAGCTTCTGTGCGCTGAAGATATCAAACATCTTCAGCATGTTCCACAGGCCTTCTTTTGGCTCGATCGGAATCTTCACCAGCGATGCATTGGTCGCACCTGGATAGCCCGCTTTTTGTAGTGCCTCGTTGATTGACTTGGTGAACGCCGCCGGTACCGATTTCAGTTCGTCGCCGGAAAGTTTGGCGACGTCAAAGGATGAAATTTCGGTCTCGCCAATGCGCACTTTCGTCAGGCTGCCCGGTGCGCCTGCCTCAGTCGAGTAGGTTGCCGAGCTGCGTGCCAGTGTCGCCTTGGTAACGTCGCACGAGCTGGTGAATTTCGCGACGCCGGTAGGATTGAACTGGAACGAGCATTGGGCCGGATCAGCGACGACGGTGATCTTGGTTTTTTGCTGTGCCTCGTAGAGCGCCGGATTGGCCACTTTGGTCATCAGATTAAACAGCGGGAAGAACGTTAACGCCGCCACCAGGCAACCGCCGAGAATGATCGGCTTACGGCCGATTTTGTCGGAGAGCCAACCAAAAAACAGGAAGCCGAAAGTACCCACCGTGAGTGACCATGCAATCAAAACGTTCGCGGTGAATTGATCCACGCGCAAAATCGTTTGCAAATAAAACAGCGCGTAGAACTGACCCGTGTACCACACCACCGCTTGACCCGCGACCATACCGAGCAAGGCAAGAATCGCGATTTTTGCGTTCTTCCATTGACCGAATGCTTCGCCGAGCGGTGCTTTTGATAACGTGCCTTCGTACTTCATTTTTTGGAAGGCAGGGGACTCTTTCATTTGCAGGCGAATGTAGAGCGAGATGCCAAGCAAAACGACCGAGACAATGAACGGAATGCGCCAGCCCCATGCTGCAAAGGCGGTAATTTTCGCGCCGCTGGCCATCACCACTTCGGGATAGTTTGCGTTCACGTAAATTTGCGTAAACAGAATCACGACCAACGAAAGCAGCAGCCCCAGCGTGGCGGTGGTTTGAATGAACGACGTGTAAAAGCCACGACGATTTTGCGGCGCGTGTTCGGCGACATAAATTGCTGCGCCACCATATTCACCGCCGAGTGCCAGGCCCTGCGCCATTCGCAGCACAATGAGTGCTACCGGCGCCAGCCAGCCAATCGTGTCGTAATTGGGCAGCACGCCGACCAAGAACGTCGACAAGCCCATGATCATGATCGTGATCAGGAAAGTATATTTACGACCAATCAAATCACCTAATCGGCCAAATACCAGCGCACCAAAAGGACGCACCAAAAAGCCGGCGGCAAAAGCCAATAGCGCAAAAACGTTGCGCGTGGCTTCCGGGTACTGACTAAAAAACTGCGCCCCGATAATCGCCGCGAGTGAACCGTACAAATAAAAGTCATACCATTCGAAAATAGTACCGGCGGACGAGGCAAGAATTACTTTCTTTTCCTCGCGCGTCATGGGGCGGCTGCGCTCTGCGGCGCCGGGTGCCGTGGGTGATTGTGTTGCGGCCATGTTGAACTCCTCGTAAATGGTCCAGCCAAAATGCCTTCTCGCACAGTCAAGAATGCGCGCGAAAAAGCGGCGTTGCACTATCGATGAGCAGTGCCGGGAGGAATGAAAAACCTGTGCGCCCCCAAACCCGCAACAACGGTAGCAGTATCCAGAGTAAAGGCGGTGGCTTACGGGAGGCTTACAGCGAAAATTTGGAATTTCTTATGACACAACGCCGTTATTGGCGGGTCTCTTGCGGGGAAACAGCTTGGAAACGCGCGCCAATGCTAGCGTTATGATTTGTACTTCAGTCCAAAAAAAGGTCGTAGCCAACGAATACGCCGCACGATTTCGTAGCTGATAAAACAAGTTGAAATTGTTGCCGCGATCAGCACAAGAACTTCAATTTCAATCGGCAGCTTTAATGCTTGCAGATCGTGTGCATAGACCACAATAGCCGTTTGATGCACGATGTAAAACGGAAAAATTGCTTCGGTTAAATAGCGCCGTGCAGGGCTGTCGCGATTCAACCACAAGCGGCCAAAAGCGAGAATCGCCAGGATGGCGCACCACTGATTAATCGCGCGCGCCACACGCTGAAAATATCGCATTGCATCTGATGGCTGAACACTGTCGCTGTAATGTGCGGCGTAAAAAATGATGAATGCATACGAGGCCGCAGCAAATGCCAAGCAAAGCCAGCGGCGCTGCACAATCACGGCCATGATGGCTTCAGAACGAATGAACATGAAGCCGAATAAAAACATAAAAAAGTACGTCGAGTGGTTGTACCAATCGTGAACGAGATTATGTGTAGATGGGAAAATGCCCACCAAAAATACTCGGCAAACGGCCAATATCAAAATGGGCCAAATGATGATTCCCCAACCTGCACCGTTCAGCAGAAAGCGTTCCAGCGATGCAGTCACGCGAGTCATACCGCGCGCAGAGATGGCCAGAAAAATGGCGAGCAACATTGTGTAAGCCCACATGTAGGCGACGAACCAAAGATGATTCCAGGTCGGTAGGATCAAACAATCCTTGCCGCGACAAAAGCTTTGATCTGCTGCGAAATAGCGCGCTAAAAATGCAAGGTAACCATCGGCGTACTGAATTTTTTCCACCACTTCGTAATACGGCTGCGGCGGCACAATGACCAACATGCCAAAAATCAACGGAATCAACAGCCGCCATGAACGTGATCGCGCGAGCTTGCCTGCGGTGATTTTGTCCATCATAAAACTGGTCGCAGCACCTGAAACCAGGAACAGTAGCGCCAGCCGCCACGGCGATGTGAGCTGCATCAGTGGCTCGATTAATTTAGAGGCATGCGGGCTTTTCACGTGCCAATCCCAGGTCACGTAATACATGCCGATGTGATAAAAAATCAGCAGCGCAAAGGCGATAATGCGAATCCAGTCGAGATCGAGTCGGCGTTTTGAAGCGGGAAGCGAGGTCATATTCATGAACATGGCAGAGTTAAAATGCCAGACTATGAAATTCGGTAAGGCCGCGCAGTAACTATGTGGCAAGCGGTTTG
>JANMQR010000214.1:0-9226 GCA_031370625.1 Burkholderiales bacterium
TTGAAGCGCTAAGAGCGCGCAATGCCGCTTGGAAAGGTCGCGCCACATCTGACGGAGAGCCACCGCCGTTGTCAGAGTTTAAAAAGCAGATTTTTAAAGCCAAATGGGTAAAGGATTGTGATTACTAATGCTATTTCGGCATGGAGTTGGCACTGATTGATTTGTAAGCCTTGATGAAAATTTTCGCGATAACTCTCACAATTCTTTTATTTGTCGGATTCAACCATGCGGCGTATGGAAAAATCTATAGATGCACAGACGAAAAAGGCCTCGTCCATTTTTCAAGCCGTCCTAATATACCGAAGTGCTTTAGCCCGGCAGATTTGGAGGAGTATCGACAGGCTGAAGAAGAAAGAATAAAAAAAGTCGCCGAGGCAGAAAAAGCGCGATTGGCGAAAGGCCCGATCCGCATAGGTATGACTACAAAGCAAGTTTTGCAAGTAGCTGGGGCAAGCCTGACCGCGTTAATCGCACTACGAACTCGAACGGCATTCACGGGCAATGGGTATATCACGGAGCCTACCTTTATTTTGACCGGGGCGTACTTACAACAATTCAGAACTAGAGCACAATTCCAAGACACCTGCAGCTATTAGTTTTTGCTGACCTATGCTGCCAAAGTTTAGCCTTGCCATGCAGTGTGTTCACGTTCCCCCTCCACGAAGTTGCGTCATGCACTTGTACAACTCCTGCGCACTATCGATTCAATTCTACTGATTTTTGTTTTGGGATAAATCTGCGGAAATTCGAAAACAGTTGCTGACCCATTTATGCGCATGCATCAACCACCTCAAATACCGGGCGCACCTCGTCTCTGCCCATTTCTTGGGCCTCAATCGCCTCTAGCCTAGAAGCATGTTTCTCAGGTTCGTCTTGCACCACAGTATCTAAATACCGACTAGCGCATAGATGCTTTAGCAACATTGACGGACGATTGTCCAACGTCGCGTGTGTTGGCTCAACGACGTCTGTTGCCCTCAGCACACAATTGCATTTCCGATACATTGCCCACAGACGGCCCGCAAGATTCTGTACGGATTTGAACACATCAGGAGACAAATTCTTCCACAGCAAATTTGAGTCCCGCGAACGGTGTTCGGCCAAATCGTTGTGTCCGAGTTGCTTATTTCGAATGGCCTTTAACCTGGCGTATGCGCCACCTTTTGATTCCCAGTCCGAATGTATGCTCTCAATGCAAGTCCTCACCGCTAATTGAGCCGTATCGTTTGCGTTTAGTACATCGTGCAGATTACAGATGGATAAGTTTTCATGCTTCAGCGTCTTGGTCGGGTCCATCAGCCTGAAAACTCGCATCAAAATGCTTTCCGAAAACGACGCCTGAGTTATGGCGAAGAAACCAGGAGCCGTTTTCTGGAGCAGAGGGGCTCGCTGTTCCTGATTAATTATGAATAGCTCTTGATAGGCATCCATCTGCGACCACAGGAGCTTAAGTTCGTTACCGATATGATTCAGCAACTCACGCGCCTTATTATTAACTTCCATGTCATCGGACACGGCACTCATCTCACTGCTCCTTCGATAATTGCGCAAATTCTTTGAGGCTGTGTAAGTTGCGATGCTTCGCACAACTTTAATATCTGAGAAAAGTTTTTGAACCGCATAGCGATGTCCCTTTTTATATTTGATTTTTTGTCGGGTTTCTAATGCATGTCTTTAAAGGTAGTTCAAATTTGGTAGCTTTGCAAGTTGGACGCGGTAAGCAATGTCTCTGCTTTACAAAGATCGGGTAAGCTCAGGGTTGCACAGGCGACCCACCTTTGCAAATCTAAATGCGTTATGCGAGGCGCGCAGCTAAGTGTCCTGAAGGACAGCAGGGTATTTCCCCATCATATTTGGCATGTATGCGCTTCGCACAAAAACTTTTTTTGAAAACCCGATACTAGCGTGCCGTTTGAAGCGCTTTTGCTCCAAACTGCCCGCCAATATTAGAGTTTCAAGCAATACGAAGCGTAGATCGTTTATTTAACTCGGCAACACAATCGGCCGCTCACAAGCCTTCCCCGCCGCATCAAACAAATGCAATTGCTCAGGCATCAGGCGCAGCGTGAGGCGCTCGCCGACTGCCGTGTTGGCACTGCCTTCTACCTTGACATTCAAGGTGGGAATTCCCGTGCCGACGTTTACATAAAGCAGTGATGAATCGCCAAGCCGCTCCATGTGCAGCAGCGTCGCCGGTAATGCGCAGCCTTCGCCTTCGTTCGCGACGGTGATGTGTTCTGGACGGACGCCGATTTGCACATTCGCGCCTGCGCCTAAACTGCGCGCATCAACCGCGGCGGTGACTTGTTGGCCTGCGAGTTCAACCACGGCATAGGTGGCTTCGGCGCGTACCAGTTTTGCGGGCAGCAAATTCATTTTTGGTGAGCCGATAAATTCCGCGACGAACTGACTGGCGGGGCGATGGTAGAGCGTCATCGGCGAGCCGACTTGCGCGACGCTGCCCTTCTCTTCAATTAACGCGCCGGTGTGCAGCAACACGATTTTATCGGCGAGCGTCATTGCTTCAACCTGATCGTGCGTGACGTAAATCATGCTGGCGGAGCCTAAGTCATGATGCAGCTTCGCGATCTCAAGCCGCGTTTGCACGCGAAGTGCGGCATCGAGGTTCGAGAGCGGCTCATCAAATAAAAATACGCGCGGCTCTTTCACAATCGCGCGGCCAATCGCGACGCGTTGGCGCTGTCCGCCTGACAATGCTTTCGGCAAACGATCCAGCAATGGTGTGAGCTGCAAAATATCGGCGGCTGCTTTTACTTTGCGTTCAATCTCGGCCTTGTTCGAGCCCAATACTCTCAAACCAAACGCCATGTTATCGCGCACTGTCATGTGCGGATACAGGGCATAGCTTTGAAACACCATCGCCACACCGCGCTTGGCGGGCGGGACGTCGTTAACGCGCGCGCCTTCGATCAGCAAGTCACCTGATGTGATGTCTTCAAGCCCTGCGACCATCCGCAGCAACGTGGATTTTCCGCAACCCGACGGCCCGACAAACACACAAAATTCGCCGGTATCAATCTGCAAATTCGCGTTATTAATCGTGAGCGGTAAATCCGGCGCATAGCGCTTGTTGATGTTTTTGAATTCGATGCGCGACATGGCGACTCTCAGATAACGTAGAAGAAATACTGAACGAAAGAATTAAGCAACATAATTAACCAAGACAGGCAAACAATACGCCCCACGGTTTAAATGCGATGGATGCACCGTCAGCATTAGCCGGCGTAGCACCGCTTGCCTTGCTCTCCTCAAGCACCTTGGCAACACGATAGCCGCTCGGCAAAGTAAACGACGTTGGTACATCGCCCATGTTAAACGCACACAACATGCGCTCACCTTTGTAGCTGCGAACGTAGGCCAATATCTGCGCATGTTCCGGCAGCAGCACCATGTCACCTTGCATAATCGCGGGCTGAGTTTTGCGCCACGCGAGCAAGTGCTGATAGTGATGGAAGACAGAATTTGGGTCTGCATATTGTGCATCTGCCGCAAGCGCACGATGACTTTCGGAAATCGGCAGCCATGGTTTTAATTTGCTTGCGCCTTCTGCAAAACCAATATCAGGCTCTTTGCTATTCCACGGCATTGGCGTGCGGCAACCATCACGACCCTTGAATTCAGGCCACATCGTAATGCCATAGGGATCCTGCAAATCTTCGAATGCCACTTCGGCTTCGGGCAGCCCCAATTCGTCGCCCTGATAAATACACGAACTGCCGCGCAAGCTGAGCTGCAGCGCTGGGGCCAGACGCAACAATGCAGCAGGTGGATTGGTGCCTCCCCAGCGTGTCGCCAGACGAACGCTATCGTGATTCGACAACGCCCATGATGGCCAGCCGCCGTCACCGCCCTCACCTGCTAGTTGAAATTTCTCAATCACACCGCGAATGTACGGCGCGCTGTGTGCAGCCGCGAGCAGATCAAAGCAATAACCCATGTGCAGCTTGTCGCCGCCTTCGGTGTAGCGCGCGACCATCGCGAGCCCAGTGTCATCACCGATCTCGCCGATGGTGGTGGTGTTGGGATATTGATCAACCAGCTTGCGCAGTCTGCGCAAAAAATCAAATGCTTCAGGTTGGCTCTTGTCAAACTTGTGCCACTGCCACACATACGGATTCGACGCTTGTGCCGTCGGGTCAGCACCCGCACCACCACGACCCGGATTATTGCGCAATTGTTTATCGTGAAAACAAAAATTAATCGCGTCCAGTCGATAACCATCCACACCTAAATCCAGCCAGAATTTCACGGTGTCGAGTAATGCGTTTTGTACTTCGACGCAGTGGAAATTGATGTCAGGCTGGCTGACCAAAAAATTGTGCATGTAGTACTGACAGCGGCGCGTATCCCACTGCCATGCGCTGCCACCAAAAATAGATAGCCAATTATTCGGTGGCGTACCATCGTCTTTGGCGTCCGCCCACACATACCAATCCGCTTTTGGATTGTCACGACTGGCGCGGCTCTCAGCGAACCACGGATGTTCCTCGGCGCTGTGCGACAGCACTTGATCGATGATGACTTTCAAGCCCAACTCATGCGCGCGCGCCATGAGCGCTTTGAAGTCGGCAATGGTGCCGAACATGGGATCGACATCACAATAATCGCTGACGTCATAACCAAAATCTTTCATCGGGCTTTTGAAAAACGGCGATAGCCAGATCGCGTCTGCGCCCAATTTTGCGACGTGATCCAGATGCTTCGTGATGCCAGGCAAGTCACCAATGCCATCGCCGTTACTGTCGGCAAAACTGCGTGGATAAATTTGGTAGATGGCGGCGGCACGCCACCAATCGCTATGGGGAATTATTTTTTCAGTCATGGAATAGTAAATCTAAATAAAACGAAATTTTTAGGCGTTGCTGATATGTCAACTCAATATGTTCAACCTCTAGTGTCTTGCTCGCAACTAATATGACTCACTCAATTGCGCACCGAACTACTCCTTCACCCGGCGGCGGGGGTCCCACAGGGACTTCCGTTGGTCGAAGTTGGGATGGGGGCGATTCACACCTAATTGCACTACCTCAAATGCGGACTATCCCCCATCCCAGCCTTCCCCCATCTTCATGGGGGAAGGAGATACAGCAAGGCATCATCGCGCGAGTATTAGGATAAGTTGCACACACCATGAAGCGCTACACTAGCAGGCAAATCCATCGGGAAGTGAAAGCCTCTCATCAGCCCTTGACCGCACCCGCCGTAAGACCAGAAACAATCTTCTTTTGAAACACCAGCACCAGTGCCAGCAATGGCACCGTCACCACCACCGACGCGGCCATAATGCTGCCCCAAGGAATCTCGAATGCGTTCGCACCTGAGATGAGCGAAATGCTCACCGGCACAGTGCGCTCTGCGTCGTCAACCACAAAAGTAAGTGCGAATAAAAACTCATTCCACGCGCCAATGAATGCGAGCAGGCCTGTTGACACCAAGGCTGGCCACAGCAGCGGCATAAACACCAAGAAAATAATGCGCAGCGGTCCGCAACCATCCATGATCGCCGCCTCTTCCAATTCTTTGGGTAGCTGCCGCATAAACGTGGTGAGAATCCACACCGTAAATGGCAGTGTGAAAATCGTATATGGCACCACCAATCCCAGCGCCCGGTTGTACAGCCCGAGCGACTGAATAAGCTCGAACATGCCGGATAAAACAGCCACTTGCGGAAACATCGACACACCGAGAATCGCGAGCAGCAATAAACCTTTGCCTTTGAACTGAATGCGTCCTAACGCGTAGGCTGCCGTCACGCCAAGCAGCACCGCGCAGGTGACGGTGAGCGTCGCCACCATGATTGAATTAAGCAGATGACGGCCGAACGGTTGCGAGCCCTCGAACAGGCCGATGTAGTTGGCAAAGCTCGGCGCGGTGGGCCACAGGTTGGTATCAAACAACGCCGCGCCACTTTTAAATGACGTTGATACCGCATATAGAAATGGATAAACGGATATCAGCACCACCAGCGCCGCCAGCGCGTACAAGACAACAGTTCCCCACAACGGACGATGCTTCATGCGGATTCCTCACTCAACTTCACACGGGCGAGGCGCATGAAAATAAACGCGGCTAAAAATATAATCAGGAACAGCGAAGTCGATGCGGCCGAGCCATAACCCATGTTGCCGTTATCGATCATTTCGCGGCGCACGAAACCGGACATGCTGATCGTCGAGCTGCTATTCGATGTCAGCACAAAGATCAAATCAAACACGCGCAGCGCATCGAGCAAACGGAAAATTACCGCAACCAAAAGCGGGCCTTTAATCAACGGCAGTGTCACTTTCCAAAACAGGCGTAGCGGATGTACGCCATCAACTTTCGCGGCCTCGTAGCAATCCTTGGGTAAGGTCTGAAGCGCAGCAAGAATCAACAGCGCCATGAATGGAGTGGTCTTCCATACATCGACTGCGACAACGGTCCACATCGCGTATTGCGGGTCAGCCGTCCATGCCACTTTTTGCGCGATCAATCCGGCATTCACCATCATCTGATTAATGATGCCGAATTGGTCATGCAGCATCCAGCCCCACATCTTGGCTGACACAATTGTCGGAATCGCCCACGGCACCAGCACCGCGGTGCGTACAAATGCGCGGCCGCGAAATTCCTGGTTAAGCAGCATCGCAACGCCGAGTCCCGCCAAGGTCTCCAAGCCGACCGAGAAAAACGCAAACGTAAACGTATTGCGAATCGACACGCCCCAATCGCTCCGCCAAAAGCCCTCGCTGTGATTAGGGTTGGCGAACAATCCAAATTCACCGAAGTAATTTTCGAATCCAACGAAACGGCTTGCCGCCAAATCATTAATATTGGTTTCGGTGAAGCTGAACCAGATCGAGCGCCCGAGCGGCCACGCGGCGACCACGATCATCAAAATAATCATGGGTGCTAGAAACAGCCATGCGGTGCGGGTGCGGTTGTTCATGAATGTTCTCTAATACCCAACGACTACCATTTATTGCGCTTGACTTGATTTAACCTGCCCTCAAGTTTTCTAACGGCCTCTTCACCCGTCGACTTTTTCGACAACACATCGTGCGTCGCGTCCCAAAACGCCTGGCTGACTTCAGGATATTTAATGCCCGTCGCGGTCGATGGTCGTGCGACTGCGTTGGTAAATACATCCAGCAAGCTTGCCATAAATGGATTCGCCGCAATTACGTCTTTATCCTTGTACAAATCAGGGCGTGTAGGATTGTATGAGCCTTTGATCGCACGATCTTTTTGCACTTCTGCACTGGTCATAAACATCACCAAATCCGCCGCCGCATCAGGCACTTTCGAATACTTGGTCACCGCCAATTGCCAGCCGCCCAACGTTGCCGCGTTCTTTCCGCCCGCGCCCCCTTTTGGTAACGGTGCCACACCAAACTTGCCTTTGACCGGGCTATCGGGCGCTTGCATTAGCGAGTACGCGTAGGGCCAGTTGCGCATGAACAGCGCCTTGCCATTTTGAAAAACACCGCGCGTATCTTCTTCAGCGTAGTTCAACACGCCGTTGGGCGAAATGGTGCCAATCCATGATGCGGCGGTGTTCAGCGCTTTGACGGCCGACGCATTGTTAATCGTCACTTTGCCGCTGCTATCAACGATCGAGCCACCACCATAACTTGCCACCCATTCGAGCGCCACACACGACAAGCCTTCAAATGCCTTTGCGGGGAACACAAACCCCTGAAAATCCGCAGCCGCTGGCGTGCGCTCGGCGGCTTGAACTTTCTTTGCCGCGGCAGCCAAATCTTCCCATGTATCCGGCACTTTCAAGCCGTGTTTATCGAGCAAGTCTTTGCGGTAGTACAGCAGACCCGCATCCGTAAACCATGGCATGCCAAGCAGCTTGCCATCGACAGTGTTGTTAGCCACGATGGCGGGGAAATGCTGGCTCTCGACACCCTTGGAATATTTTTTCAAATCGAGCAAATGGTCTTTGATAATGCCTGGCCACACCACATCGACGATGATGATATCGACGTCAGTTGATTTCGCCGCAAATAGTTGGCGGTACAGTGCAAGACTGTCAGTGGTGCTGATCGGCTGCGAAAAAAGCTTGACGGTATTGCCCGTCTTCTTTGCCCACTCACCGGTGTGTCGTTTACAAAATTCAAAATCTGCGCCATTGGTGCCACAGGCGATTGTCACCGTCACCGCGTGCGCGGGTGTCATTGCAGCGAGTGAAATCGCGATCACTGGCACGAACGCGGCGACAAGTTTTGTTAAAAAAAGGCTGTAGCGCGATTGCCTGTTCATTTGCACATTCATTTGTGTAACTCCTCGCTCCGATTTAGATGCTTTGCCTGATGGTCAAACGCCACCGTCTTCATTTTTTACGTCCACGCGTATTGTGAAAGATTCCCGAATTTCGACAACACTAATTCCACAACATATCACAGCCATTCGCCCACTCGGATTTGCCGCTATTCAACGCACTTCCGGTGATTTAGTTTCACCAACGACCACGTACACAAGTGCCGTACGCGCCGGAATCAAAAACTCACCGGAAGCTTGGTCGTATCTCGCCAGCTCAGCGGGACGTTTATCTGCCGCACCGTAGCCAAGATGAATCGGATGCAACACGTATGATTTATCTCGCTCAGTTGGCAGCTTGATCGTTTGCGGTGTTTTAGCGACGTTAATAAAATACATCAGCTCATTAAAATTTGCCCCCGCGAGCCCAGCGCCATTCAAGTGACCCACGATGACCACCGGGTTCTGCTTCGCACCTGTATTAAGAAATTTCAGCCGCTTGCTGATCTCGGCCGCACTCGTCAACCGAAACAACCCAGAGCTCGCGCGTATGCGCAGCAAATCGCGAAACATGTCCCGCGCCAACGCAATATCTATCGGCGCAGGTTTGATCGCGGCATTCGTCAATCGTGGCTTGATGAACGCGTATTGCGCAGCGTTATCCTTTTTCTGCGGTGCGCCGGTGCCAAAATAATTATCGGTGTAGGTCCAGTCCAGACGATTAAACCAATCGCCCGAGTCGTAACTATTGCCGTCCATTGATTTCGAACGCAGCGTGTCGATGCCCGCGTGAAAATAAGCAATGCCCTGACTGAATGCGGTGATCGCTGCACCCAACATTTGTGCTCGCGCGCGATCCTCGGTGCTAGTGGTGAGCGGCAAACGGTATGCGTTGATATCAAACAGTGTTTGGTTATCGTGGTTGTCGACGTAGTTCACCACTTCATTTGGCTCACTC
>JANMQR010000222.1:0-2260 GCA_031370625.1 Burkholderiales bacterium
TTCGATGACGAAGCGCTCGCGAAAATGCAAAACGGCCTCACTCGCGGCGTGGTGAATTCTGATGTTGCAACCACCGGCGAATTTACCAAAAACGCGGATTTGCATATTCCGGTGGCAGAAATGCAGGAAGTGTTGATTGAGGCAATGGGCAAGGGTGCAGTTGATTTTGTGAACGCAACTGCGCTCACAACATCGCTGATGGGCGATGCGATTTTCACCAATCCATTCGTAATGGGTTACGCGTATCAGCAAGGCATGATTCCGGTAAAAGCCGAATCGATTGCGCGCGCGATTGAATTGAATGGCGCAGCAGTTGAGAAGAACAAGCAGGCGTTCGATTGGGGTCGTCGCGCTGCGGTGGATTTGCGCGCCGTACAGCGCATCGCCACGCCGCCCGAAGCCACACCGGAATCGCAGCGGATGTCGGAGACGATTGAGGAATTGATTGAGCGTCGTGTCGAATATTTGACCGACTATCAAAACGCCGCCTATGCAAAACGCTACAGCGATTTGGTCGCGAAAGTTCGCGCGGCGGAATTACCGGGCAAGAAAGCGTTGAGTGCCGCAGTGGCGCGTTACGCGTTCAAAGTCATGGCGTACAAAGACGAATATGAAGTCGCACGTTTGTATACGCAGACCGATTTCGTCAAACGTGTTGCGGAGCAATTCGAAGGCGATTACAAATTGACCTTCCATCTGGCACCGCCGCTGATGAGCGAGACTGATCCGATTACGGGCGAAGCCAAGAAAAAAACCTTCGGCCCGTGGATGATGACGGCGTTTGGTGTGCTCGCGAAACTCAAGGGTCTGCGTGGTGGCGCGCTCGATGTTTTCGGCTATTCCGCCGAGCGGAAAATGGAACGGCAGTTGATTGTTGATTACATGAAAACAATCGATGATGTTATGGCGAAATTGTCCTTAGATAATTACGAAACGGCGGTTGATTTGGTTTCGGTGCCGGAGCATATTCGCGGCTTTGGTCACGTGAAGCATCAGCATTTTATCGAGGCGAAAAAACGTGAAGCCGAGTTGTGGGAGAAGTTTCGCAATCCCAAAATGGGTACGGCGTCGAAGGAAATTCGGATTAAAGTTGCGGCTTGATTGTAGAGGCAACTTCTAAAAAACCCGTCACCCCGGCGAAGGCCGGGGCCCAGTCCATTCGAAGCTTTTGAATGTACGAAGGACTAGGTTCCGGCCTATCGATGGAGACACCATTCGGTGCGCCGGAATGACGAAATTTCCAGGTTTCGAAAAATTTTCGCACTTTAAACCCTTTCACTGGCGCGGCGATTGGAGCAATTGTGCTTCAATCGCCGCACCCACATTGGCATTACGGTTTTCTTGGCTATACGTTACGATATTAGCTTGTGCGCAAAATCAACCACGAAAAAACAATGCCAAACCTCGCCATTTCCTTCGCTGATATTGTCGCCGCCCACGAGCGAATCAAGTCCGTCGCACACCGCACACCGGTGATGACCTCCAGCACCGCCGATGCACTCACACACGCAAAATTATTTTTCAAATGCGAAAACTTTCAGCGCATGGGTGCGTTCAAATTTCGTGGCGCGTATAACGCGATTGCGCAATTTTCTGCTGAGCAGCGTCGTTCCGGCGTAATCGCATTTTCATCCGGAAATCATGCGCAGGGAATTGCGCTGGCCGCGAAATTATTGAATGTCCCGGCACTCATTGTGATGCCGCAAGATGCACCTGAAATAAAAATAAATGCGACGCGCGGCTATGGCGCGGAGATCGTTTTATTTGATCGCTACAGTGTTGATCGCGAAGCGCTCACGCGCGGCCTGGCCGCAGAGCGCGGCATGACGCTGATCCCACCCTACGATCACGCGCATGTGATGGCCGGGCAGGGCACCGCCGCGAAAGAGTTGATCGAAGACACTGCTGATAACGGGCCGCTCGATCTGTTGCTCGTATGTTTGGGCGGCGGCGGGTTGTTGTCAGGATGTGCGGTGGCCGCGAAAGCGATGAACCCAAAATGCATCGTGATTGGCGTTGAGCCCGCGGCGGGAAATGACGGCGAACAAAGTTTTCGGGCGAAAAAAATTGTCCGCATTGATGTGCCGAAAACAATCGCCGACGGCGCGCAGACGCAGAGCCTCGGCGCACTCACGTTTCCCGTTATTTCAGAACTGGTGGACGACATCGTGACCGTGAGCGATGCACAGCTAGTTGAAGCGATGAAATTCGCCGCCAGCCGCATGAAAATGATTGTCGAGCCGACCGGTTGTTTGGCGAT
>JANMQR010000242.1:0-4261 GCA_031370625.1 Burkholderiales bacterium
CAATCGGTGCTGGTTTGATGCCTTCACTACTGATAAAACGCCTCGACCTTTCCCTTCAATTTGATCAAGAGGGGCTGGCCCTTGCGATCCAGGGTTTTGCCCGCAGGCACTTTCACCCAGCCTTCACTGATGCAATATTCCTCCACGTCCACGCGCTCTTTGCCATTCAGGCGAATGCCGAGATCGTGTTCGAAAAGCTCGGCGACGTGATGCGGGCTGCGCGGGTCGGCGGAGAGACGGTCGGGTAGCGGCGGGGTTTGGGTGGTTTCGTTCATGATGGCAATTTTCAAAAAGTTTAAAGAGTCAGCTTCAACGCGGCTGGTCGTTAAAGTATATCTAGTCTGTGCTCGTGTTCGACGAGCGATGCATCGTTCGTTCCATAACTTATCCGGGAACGGCATCCGGAAATGGTTTTTTTCGTTAGCGCCGCGTGCGCGTTCATGTGATCTTGCGTCAGGGCATTTCGAACACCTGCGCCAATCAAAAGGTGTATTCTATTTGTGCGCTAAAACGTGCGCCTTAAAACGCGTGGTACTACCATCTGCCGCACAGTTGATTTTCAGTACCAAGCCGCTTGATCGATGAATTTCGAACTTTCTATTTCCCATTGAGAGGTGTCGTATGGCAAAGAAATCAGCAAAATCAAAGCCCGCAAAAATTGAATCCTATCTTGCCCACGCCAGCGTGCGACGCGACGCGGCGAAGGTAAAAATCAACTCGGCGTACAAGATAGAGGTGCGGTTTTTAGGCGGATTAAACACCGCCCAAAAGAAAGCCTTTAAGTTAGCTGCGGATCGATGGTCCAAGGTGATCGTCGGTGATTTGCCATCGGTCATGGTCAGCGGAGAGTTGATCGACGATCTGTTGATTGAAGCGCAAGGTGTGCCGATTGACGGCGCCGGTGGCATCCTCGGTCAAGCCGGTCCGACCAGACTGCGCCCGGCCTCGGCAGGTGCCAGCGCGTTCCTTCCCGCGAAGGGAATCATGTCGTTTGATACCGCTGATCTCGCCCAAATGCAACGAGACGGCACGCTACTTGATGTGATCACGCACGAAATGGGCCACGTGATTGGCATTGGCACGGTGTGGGATCTGAAAGGCCTGCTGGCGGGGGCCGGCACATCAAACCCGACCTTCACCGGCACTGGCGCGAAACGCGAATACGGCATCCTCAAACGGACGCGGCCGCTTGCGGTACCAGTTGAAAATAGCGGCGGTCCCGGTACCCGCGATAGCCACTGGCGTGAGTCCGTGTTTAGAAACGAGCTGATGTCCGGCTTTATTGCGGCAGCCAATAACCCCCTCAGCAAGATGACCGCAGCAAGCCTGAGCGATCTGGGATACACGGTGGATATGAGTGCCGCAGAGCCTTATGCGCTGCCCAATCTGCAGCTCATGGCCGAGCAGGGTTTTCTCATGGCAGATGGCGGCAGTCACATCCACGCGCACGCGCTGCCGATTTTTGCGCCCAAGGTTTTGCCCGACGATAGCCTCGTCACTGAATCAGTCCGCTGATCGCGCAACAGGAGTTTGCAATGAAAGGCTTCACGCGTCCGAAGATGTCGGTGCTGTCAGATTCTGCGGTAGTGCCCGACGAAAACATGTTGCCCCCGCCGAAAAAATTTACGCATCTGATCAAAGCGGAGCAGCCATACTTTTATTCGGACGCCGCGAAGCCAGCAAAGCCCGATGGCAAGTTCGCAGCGGGCACCAGAGTGTTGCTTTCAAGCCATGAAGGCGGCGGGATATGCCGCGTGGTGGATGAGCGGGGGCTGCATGTTTTTACTGCCTGGGAAGGGCTGCAACGCATCGATTGACCTGGTTAAAAATGCGGCAGGCCGAAAAATAACGCCACCAGCAGAAACGCTTTTTGATTCGTTGTTTGCATGTGCGATGAAGCGGGCAACTTTAGCGCTGTGCCTATTATTTAGGCGCTTAAAGTTTAAGCGGATTCGTCAAAGCCGCGAAACGTAAACACTAGCATTGGCGGGCGTTTTGAGGCATTTTTGGCTGGAGGTGAGCGCTGAGTATGAATTTGCGCAAGGCTAGTGAGGTCCGAGCCGATTCGCGTACAACCGATAGCCGACTTGCATACAGTAGGTCTCATTCAGAAATCAACGAGTCAAATATGCGTCATGAGTACACTGACCGATTTTCTGGATCGCCTGACTGACATTGGCACATTGCGCAGCCAGATCAGCGTTTTGGTGCGTGAGCAGGGCGAGATGCGTTCGATTGTTCTAAAACAGCAAAGTGAATTGGCAGAATTACGCGGCCAGCTAAAAGCGACGATTCAAATGCAATCGGGCGGCGATAAACTCCGACTGAAATAAATTCGCCCGCCTGCGCGCCATTTGCAAGTTGAAAAACTATTTGATCGAATCAGGTCGGCAATCTGGGTACCCATTCGCGCCATCACTTCCTCATGCGGGATGCTCGGCCGTGGGTCGTCAACGGCAGCGTGAATCGCTGTGGCCAGCTATTTGGTATGCCTCTGGTCGTACGTCACTGCTGCGCCTGCCAGGGGTTGACAATCTTTAGCCCCGCCGCCTCAAAAGGACTGGTGTCGCGCGTCGCAACCATGAAGCCGCACGCGTGAGCCGTGGCGGCGATATAGCCGTCTGTCTTGCCAATGGCCTTTCCCTCTGCTTTCGCCCGCGCCATCAAGTCGGCATAGGCTTCGGAAGCGTCCAGATCGAAAGGCAGCACACGGCCGGTAAACGCCGGCAAAACTTCGCTCTCTAATCGTTCTTGGTAGATCGTGCGGCGCTTGCCTTCCGACATCGTTGCCAGCCCAAAACGCAGCTCTGCCACCGTGATGGCAGACAGATAGAGCGTCTCAACGGTCTGCGCATCGACCCAAGCCAACACGTCGAGATTCGGCTCGGCCTTCCACAGCTCGGAAATTATGTTGGTGTCGATGAGGATCATTCAAACCTCATCGGCTCGGCAGGAGTCTTGTCGCGGAGCCGGTTGAAATACTCCACCTCGGCGTCGGACATCCCCCCCGCTTCGCGGGCGATGGATGTCAGCAACGAACCGAGCTTGACGCGCTCAGGCGGTAGCGCGACCATTTCCAGAATGTCACGGATTTCGGCCTCGGTACTACGGCCATGATGGGCCGCCCGCACGCGAAGTGCGCGATGCACCGCGTCGGGCAAATTTCTAACGGTAATGACTGCCATGACTTCACCTTATTTAATAGATGTCAGTGACTGCATTATATTAAAACTGCTTGCATTCAGCAAGGTCAATTTCACCGGCAACAAGCCGGGAAGCATCGCCATGCATCACCATACGTAAAGGAAGTGAAAATATTAACGCCATGCGCCAAGCCCTCGCGAGCAACAGCAAGGCTCACAACAGCCTCCTGCGCGCGATGAGCAAATTACAAATCGAGTCCTGAATACATTGACAGATATTCTGGATCGCCCGACTGACATTGGCACATTGCGACGCCAGATCAATGTCTTGGTGCGTGAGCAGGGCGAGATGCGTTCGATTGTTCTCCAACAGCAAAGTGAGCTGGCTGAAGTGCGCGGCCAGCTAAAAGCGATGATTCAAATGCAATCGGGCGGCGATAAACACCGATTGAAATAAATAGGGCTGAACTTCCACCTGCACTGGCAGCGTCATGCGGGCTGTGCGGGTCGGCCGGGTGGTGCCTTGCGTTGGGTTGTTTCGTTCACGATTGCAATTTTCAAAAAGAGTTAAGATTTCAAGTATCACCAAAGTGAATCATATGACTCGGCTCAGCAGCAAACCATGTGATCGTTCCCCACGCGATATCTGCGCCGTCTTGCTCCAGTAAATCTCGGTTCTGGATTGCGGTGACCAACACGCGATGTGCAGCGCAATTCGCAAACATCGATCCCAGCTCACGCTTTCGCTTTTCATTGATGGCTGCGGAGTCTTCGGCAATTTCAATTAGATAAAGAAAATTTTTGAGTTTGCTATAGGCGACGATCCTGGGCAGCGTGCCATTGATTGGCTTCACATCCAAACCCAAGCCTTCAAATTTTGACCGCAGCGCAGAGCATTCACTTTCGCAGGACTCGCCATCGGCTTTCACATGAAGCAACTCCGCCTCGGGCGCTATGTGAAAAAAGAATAATTCGATACACGCCTCTTTAACGGATTGATGCGCAACGGCTTTCATTTTTGAACTTGCTCGGGATATTTTTTGAGTAGCCATTGCAACACCTCAATTTGATCTGCCACCGTCGCTCTGCGAACTTGAACCAAAAGCTCTTGCGCATTC
>JANMQR010000282.1:0-3589 GCA_031370625.1 Burkholderiales bacterium
TTATTGAAGCGACGTGAGCCCCCGCCAGCTGTGTTCGTGTATACCAAGCCACTTGTCAGATTAGTAATACGGCCGGTTGCGTTTGTGCCAGAACCGCCGCAAACGAAGCCAGTTGCATTTGCGCCGAGTGAACATGCGCTAAAGTCGCGCTCAGACTGAAGAAGCGCGTCTTCTTTTTTGTATGCGAAATACGTTGTCGCATTGCCCTTACCGTTGGCGAAGTTGCCGCCGAGTAAAATACTAGCATCGTAAACCTTGCCATCGGAACTCTTGTCGCCGGGCACTTTAAACTGCGAAGGATTGGTTGCTGAGCGTCCGCCCACTACATCGGCCACACCGCCCGCATTTTGCTGCTGGTGATTGTAAAAGCTGGAGTTGAAATCAAGCTGAACGCCTTCAAACTTATCGTTCATGATGAAGTTCACCACGCCTGCAACCGCGTTCGAACCGTACACCGCACCTGCTCCGCCAGTCAGCACTTCAATACGCTTGATGAGGCCCGCCGGGATTTGGTTCAAGTCCGCTGCAGTGGTATTTGCGCTACCGTACGGCAAGCGACGGCCGTTTACCAGCACTAGGGAGCGAGAAGCTCCAAGGCCACGGAGGTTCACTGCTGCTGTGCCAGTTGCACCGTTAACAACGGTTCCGCCCTGATCGGCGAATACTTGTGGAAGATTATTAAGAAGACTCTCTGTCGAGCGCAGGCCGTCTATTTTGATCGCTGCTGCATCAATGGTGGTAATCGGGCTGGTGCTCTCAAGGTTTGCGGACGGAATACGCGAACCCGTCACCTCAATTTTTTCGACCTTTTCGGTCGCGGCGGCTGGCGCAGGTGTTTGTGCAAACGACTGCGCGGCCATTAGCGATATTGCGATGCCGGTCGCGATCACGCACGGCTTTCTGGTAAACGCCATTTTGGGCTGTTTATTTTTACTCATTGATATCTCCTGATAAATTAAATCGAGTGAATTATCTGAACTGCCTCGGTTGCTGCCAGAACTTGATTTCTTTACTTTTATGTAACTGAATCAGCGCCCCTATTGGGCATAGTTTTTTGTTTTACGTCTCTATAACTCAAGCCAAAATGACGAAACGCAATCGCGTCTAAATCAAATTACACGAGAATTGCAGAATACCTCCAATTTGCAACGTATGAGGCTGTAGATGATGGGTTACCTTCAGATTGTTGCTAACTTGCAACAATCTGAAAGGAAAGATTGTCGACCTGAAACAAAGCTGCAGGAATTTCACGACATGCGGAGTTAGATGTAAGGCTGATTCCAAAGAAAAAGGGGCCGAAGCCCCTTAAACTGAAAAGTGCGCGGCTATTATTTGAACTTGTAAGTAGCCCCAACGTTGTAGTAACGCCCGCGTAAATCATATTGCGTGTTGTCATAACGCAACCCGGATGAGCCGTCGTATGGAGGTTGTGTGTCAAACAGATTATTCACAGACGCTGTGAGCGTCAGGTTTTTGAAGCCGGTGTAGCGGAGAAACAGATCCTGATAGTCACGTGATGCAACCCGCGTTTGCTGTGGCAAAGGGGTTGTAAATGATTGGTTAAAGCCCTCAATATGTCGATTAGCCAATCTCACCAGCACATCGCCGCGTTCCCATGAGGCAGAAATCACGCCACGATATCTTGGCAGTGAACCGTTCCCGTTATTGCCGACGCCTTCAAACGGGTCTTGTCCAGCTGCAGCAGTTTGTTTGAAACTCATGATGTAAGAATAGTTGGCTGCAAGCGTGAGCTTGCCCATCTCACCAAGGCTAATGCGCTGTCTGCCTTCAACGTCAAAACCTGAAGTTTCAGTCAACGCCAAGTTGATAAACTTGCTGGTTACAGACACCAAGTTGCCGCTTAACGGGTCGCGCACCACTTGGCCTGGGAATAGGCCGGGGTTAGCCACGATGAAGTTAAAGCTATTCGACGCAACAATATCGCGCTGTTCGATGCCGTAGAAGTCCAAGAGGAATGAAGTATCTTTCGCCGGATCCCAGACTAGTCCTATGTTGTAGTTTTTCGACTTTTCAGGCCCTAGGCCGGGGTTGGATTGGAATACACCGGCCGTATTTACATTCAATCCCTGAACTGGATCGAAAACTGTCACAAAGAAAGTCGCGTTTGAACGAGAGTTTTCCGGAAGCGATGGTGCACGGAAACCACGCGAATAGTTTCCCCTTAGCGCGAGGGTCGGTGCAACCGTCCACTTGATGCCGATACCCGGCACTGTGGTGTTTCCAAAATCACTGTAACGCTCGTGGCGCACTGCACCTTGAATTTCCACGCCTTTAACTGGCTGAACGTTCAACTCCGCGAAAACTGCGGTGTTACGACGGTCTCCGTCGGTTGCCGTCGCGCCCTGCCCCAGTACCGCGCCGCTGAGAAGTGTCTCGCTCGGTCTGTCTTGAATCTTCTCTTTGCGCGTTTCAATTCCAAGTGCTAAGCCTATCGGTCCCGCACCCAGCTGGCCGAGTTCGGTGGAAGTCTTCGCGTCAAAAGCCTGCAAATCGGACTTGGCCGTACGATTGAACGGCGCTAAACGTAGCTGAGCGACAACTGCCGCATTCGCAGGGTCATTTCGGTTAAAGAAGTTGTAATTCAAGGTGCCTGCAAGGATGCGCTCTACTGCAAAGCGATTTATGCGGTTGAAGTTAGTTTGCGTAACCTCGTTGCGCGCGACAGTGCCCGCTGCTTCCCAGTCCCATTTACCAATTGCGCCTTTTGCGCCGAAAAGCAGCCGTGTCGATTCGCTCTCGATCTCTGCATCGCGACCGCCAAGGTCTGTGAATGTGTACACGAATTGTGAGGCAACCGGATTACCGTTAAGGCGGTACGCATAAGGGCTCGTTGCTGGCAGGAGCCCTAGAATGGTCGAAACACCACCTGTTTGTGCATTAAAGGCTACGTTGGCAGTGTTAATAAATGCGGGTGTGAACGTCTGGAATGTTTTATTTTTGCTGTAGCCTGCTTCAGCAAAGATTTGCACGTTGGCGGACACATCAAAAGTACCTCGAGAAATCGCACCAATACGCTCACTTCTTGGGAACAGTGTTTGATAGGGTGCAGAGTTGTAAACGCAAGTGTTGCCACGTAGCGTTGAGAACACGTTGATTTGCTGCGGCGTCAGCACTTCACCAGTACACCCGGCAAAAGCAACTCGGTTTGGATTAGGTGCTGCCGCTGCGGCTCCAAAAGGGAAATATGTTGCCAGCGTGCTGCGAATCAGATCACCTGCAGCGTACTGACGGAAATCTAGATTTCGAGTGTAGTCGCGGTCGCTGGCCAATAACAAATCTCTTTTAAAGTAATCGATCGAAACGAGCGCATTGAAGCGATCTTTCGCCAAATCACCAAAACCTGCGGAAAGGTTCGTGCGATATTCATTTGCGCCGCCCTCGCTTGAGGTGCCACCAGTGCCGCTAAGTTCAATGCCTCTATAGTCCTTACGCAAAATGACGTTCACCACGCCTGCAATAGCGTCAGAGCCGTAAATGTGTGACGCACCGGCTTTTAGCACTTCGATCCGGTCAACTGCAGATGCGGGAATGGAGTTCAGGTCGACATATGTGTCTTGCAAATTCTGCG
>JANMQR010000311.1:0-13931 GCA_031370625.1 Burkholderiales bacterium
CGCACCAGAGAGGACTCATGAGCCTCACCCGTTGACAATGCGTTCTGCGAAAGAACCCGGTTTGATTTGCGTGCAGATAGGAATGCGCGCAAATCGAATATTGATAATGTGGCAAATGGGAATATTGGTTGGCCGAGTCGGAGTTGAACCGATACCTAGCGGACAGAAAAGATAAAAGCAATAGTCCGCTGCTCATCCAGTTGAGCTATCAGCCATTTGTTTATTGGGGTGATCGTCGGATTCGAACCGAGGCTTTCGCATTCACAATGCGATGTGCTGCCGCTACACCAAGACCACCATTGAAAATTTCTGACCGCGGCGGATGTTATCGAACACCCGCCGCCTGCCATCGAACCCGTCACGCATTGCTCATGCAATAGGCGAGGGCGGCAACCCGAATTCTTCGCTATGCGAGTCGCGCACAACTCGCGAAGTTGCCGTTTGCTGCAACGCAATTCATCTCCTTCCCACGGCGACGGGGGAAGGAGCCGAGCGTGGTGCTTTACTGACGAGGCATTGTTACTGGCAGCGCTGGCGGGAATCGAACCCGCGGCTTCCTGCTAGACAGGCAGGCACTCGTTCCACTGAGTTACAGCGCCACAAAATGATCAACGCCCTGTGGTCAATTCCACAGGAGCCGGTGTGAGGTCCGGCTGGTTGCGAGCAACTCGCGTTGAACCTGGCACCCCTGAAAGGACTTGAACCTTTAGCCTCGTGATTCGTAATCACGCGCTCTGATCCATTGAGCTACAGGGATATTCTGGTGTAAAGCTTTCGCGGCGCGAACAACGAGTCCGCGCCCAAAGCTCTATTGCAATTGGATAGCTGCAATAGCTGATTGGTCTCGCCTGCTGGATTCGAACCAGCGTCGTCCTCATCCCAAATGAGGTGCGTAACCGCTACGCTAAAGCGAGATTGATTGGAATTCCCGACCAGAGTTGAACTGGTGTTTATAGAATGAAAATCTGTCGTCCTGACCGTTAGACGACGGGAACCTATTTGCCACATTCAAATTGTGAAAGAACATTCGCGTTGCTCCGGTCGCTATGCCGGTGCGATTAAATCTGGTGCTACGGTCAAACAAAACATAAATAAAAAAAGCCCGAAAGACCTTTCGGTGCAATCCGGGCTTCCCAAACAACTGGGTCGTTTCGAGCGGTTTTACATCAGGAACCGCTCGCGGATGGCGAGTTTCGATTTGTCTTCAAAGCGTGCTTAGTTGCCAAATTCGGCATTCGCGATGCGCGGAAGCAGCTCGCGCCAACGATCCGCGTTATAGAGGGCCACGCCATGCTGCGTCTGCATGAGGCGCACACAACGTGCGGGTGCTATGCGACCTTCGCGTGGTTTCAATACCGGTATCAACAAATACATCAATTGGTTGGTCGAATTCATTTCAAATCTCTTTTGTTGTGCTGGGTAAAAACAAAACGGCATTAACAAAATTACAAAACAAAAACCCGGTGCTCTTTCGAGTTCACCGGGTTTGGTGGAGCGTGGGTCTCAAGTCAGCTTTCGCTAAACCATCAACCTCCCGGTGCTTGTTCCGCCATTAATCGTGAGCCCAATCATGCGTTCAACATGCGCCCAGTCCTGGGCAGGCAGGGACGCGAGCACACATGCCAGCATCTTCAGCTCGCTATAACCAAAGCGACCAGCGCAGCCCGCTTGCGCGGGTTTGGCGGTGCTGTTGGTTCTAGAAATGGGATGGGAAAAAATATTCATGATCTTCGCAGTTTATCTCTTGAAAAAAACATTGTCAATCATATTATGAAAAAAAATTGCATTTAAGAATTTTTTCTTTCATAAAATGATTGAAATTGTTAGAATGCGTTATCGATAATGTGAGGATCGATTCCATGCGTACACCCAGTAAATCTATTAAGTCCCGTAAATCCAAAATTCAAACCCCGGTGAGAAAGCTCGTGCTGCGCATACGTTCCGTGATGGTTGATCACGGCTTTCGCTCCGTTTCCGCACTGCAAAGAAGTCTCGCCGCCATCGGCGTTGCCATTTCCGTACCGCAATTAATTCGCGTTGTTGATGGTGATGCCAAACATCTCAACAAAGACGTGATCGAAGGGCTGCTGACTATCTTTGATTGCGGGATCGGCGATCTCTTCGCGGTTCGCTAGCGCGCTAAGTTCGCCAGCAACGCGCGTGCACGCAAGAGCTGGTGTAGTGCTTCATTCTGTTTGGAACTTATTCTAATACTCGTGCGGTGGCGGCTTGCTATGTCTCCTTCCCCCATGAAAATGGGGGAAGGCTGGGATGGGGGATTGTCCGCATATGAGGCGGCGTATATTAAGCGTGAATCGCCCCCATCCCAACCTTCCCCCGTCGCCGGGGGAAGGAGCAGTTCGGTGAGTAAATGAATAAGTCGCATCAATTGCGAAGCAGTACACCAGCGCGTGTGCAAGCGGATGTGTTTGTGATCAATACACATGCAAGTCTTACGAAACAAAAAAGCCCTGGGAAAATTCACCAGGGCTTTGTTTCGGTGGGCAAAGTGCCCACGTTTGACAGCCGTGGCTTGAAAGATAAACGTCACTTCCAAGCCAGGGAGTCTTGGAAGTTAACGAGATGGAATTCGGCGTGTGTGCATGAGCGTCGTTGAGGTTGATCGGAGATGGCCACTACGACGTGTGAGTCGTGATGACCGTAGATATGAATTCTATTCGGCTCAGCGCGATTGTCAATGCCGCGATTAGGGGGTGTTGCGAAAAACACACAGGAAAATTTTCATGCGCTAAAAAAAACGCCGGGAATCCCCGGCGTTGTCGTTTGTGTCGTTGTTAAGCTGATGTCGTTTTAGCTCTGCATTGGATAGTTGTCGCTTGGCGGTGGCATAAACATATCGTTTGCCAAATAAATTTTGACTGTTGGCTTTGCTGTCACACGAGCGCGATACCATTTTCTTTTGCATCACATCCCAATGCTTTGGAAATGTCGTGTCGATCAAACCGGTTTTAGCATTGTGATGCGGCTGACCTTCAGCCATTGTTGCGATGGTCACGTGATACCAAACGCCATCGATTTTGTGAAGCTGTTCGGTGTCGTTTAAGCCACGTTGCTTGGCGTTGGTTTCAGCGTCGATTTTTGCCCATTGCCGGTTACGAATTTTTCGCCACGATTCGCGATGTTTGTTGAAACGAAGAATGCCCGTCACGGGGTGGACATACAGCGTGACGCGCGATTCGTCGATTCTCTGAAGCTCGCGCGGCCATCTGCTCAGCGCGTAAACATCACCATCAATTAATCGCGTTTCGCGTTCAACAAAAGCATCAATATGCGCAAAGATGTGTTCCTGCACCGTGTTGCGACGATCAATATTCGCACACAACTCGGCATACACTTTGTCCCATGGGCGATTGACTTGCGACTCAAGCCATCGCTTGAGTGGTGCAAGATTTTCGTTGAGCGACTTGCGATGAACATAACCCTGCTTCATGCCAATTTTGTTGGGCACGTCTTCACTTGCGCGATACAGCCTGCCTTCACGCGAACGCCTACGACTGCCCCAACGCGGGCGCTCGACAATCACTTTAAACATATCGTCACGCATCGCCATCTCCTTTCTTTTCTAAAAGTGTAATTTGCACCGCCATATTTTCGGCACGCCGGAGCGCACCGCGTGATTTGCGATGCGCGCCAGCGCCACCTTGACGATTCTTCAGCGCAATCAAAACTTGATTGCGCGGCTTCATGGTTTTGGTACTCAACTTCGCGACCAGTCGTGTGAGTAAAGGATTAAAAGTTTTCATGTTCAACCCTTCACACATACAACCTGCTTCAAGGTGTGAACCACCAGAACCAGGTCGCGCTGATTTGCCATCACCACGTCGATGTCTTTGTACGCGCCGGGAATTTCATCCAGCACGCCACCATCTTTACGACATTCGACGCCCGCTGTTTGCGCAGCCAAATCCTCCTGGCTGAACTTGCGTTTTGCCGCACTGCGGCTCATGCGCCGCCCTGCGCCGTGTGAACACGAGCACAACGATTCTTGATTGCCGAGCCCGCGCACGATGTACGACTTTGCCCCCATGCTGCCGGGTATGATGCCGAGCTCACCTTCCCGCGCGCTGATCGCGCCCTTGCGGGTGACGAACAGGTTTTCACCAAAGTGATTCTCGCGCTGCACATAGTTGTGATGGCAATTGATTGCTTCGCCCATCACTTTCCACGCGTTGATCTTTGGCGAGCCGTTTGTTACCAACTCACGCTGCAATACCTCCAACACCAGCCGCATCATTTCGCGCCGATTCAACAACGCGTAATCCTGCGCCCAATCCACGGCCTCCACATAATCGTCAAACCACACCGAGCCCTCGCTGAAATACGCGAGATCGGCGTCAGGCAAATTCACTTTGTGACGCCGCATATCTTTCTTCGCGGCATCAATAAAGTATTTGCCCATCACATTGCCGATGCCACGCGAGCCCGAATGCAACATCACCCAGACAAACTGCTCTTCGTCGATACACAACTCGACAAAGTGATTGCCGCCGCCCAAGGTACCGAGCTGGCAGATCCATGTTTCGGTGAATCGTTTTTGCATCTTCATCAACGACGGATGTTTTGCCACGATGTTATCCAACCGTTGATCCAGCACCCGTGCGGTACGCGCATGCTGCGAGCCGCGCACCTTGCTTGCATCGTGTTGCGAAAAACCCACCGGCACGGCCGCTTCAATCGCCGCGCGAACGCGATACAAGTTATCCGGCAAATCGCTTGCCTTGATCGACAAGCGCACCGCGTTCATGCCGCAACCGATATCGACACCAACAGCTGCCGGAATGATGGCCGACTTGGTCGCAATCACCGAGCCCACCGTCGCACCAACACCCGCGTGTACATCCGGCATCGCCGCGATGTGACCATGCACAATTGGCAACTGCGATACATTTATTAACTGCTGAATTGCTTCGTGCTCAATATCGTCGGTCCAGATTTTTACTGGCACACGACCTTCGTTGAGCGTAATTTGAATGCCCATATTGAATGTCCTAAAAATAAAAAAGCCCTGAGAATATTCACCAGGGCTTTTTTACAGGACAGACGGCAAAATCATCACCGCAAGACTGTGGCCTTGGCTTAAGAGTTTGCTGCATCTCTCAAGCCAGGAGTCTTGAAAAATCAGCGTATGTTTTGTGTTGCTGCCGTCATGTGGGTTCCTTATATTTATGTTGCGGTTAGTGATTGCTAGTTGATGTATTTGAAAATCAACGTGTTTGGAAACTGATTTGAATATTAACGCCGTTGTACTCAAATGCGTTTACAAAAATTTTTCACGCGGTACAAATTTTGCGAGATGCGAATTCTAAACCTAAAAAAAATCTTGTCAACATTTTTTGCATCGCAATAAAAAATTTGCGTAAAATCCGCAGCCCGTCATGATCTTCTTCGTGACGGTTTCAAAATGGAGGCAATCATGAAAACCAAACAACATCAGAATATCTTCTCGTTTCGAGATCACGCGCGAAGTCACGCGTAAAAGCAAGAAAGGTTTCCCACCAGAATCCAGCGTTAAGCGCTCACTCGGCGGAATACGAACCGTCAATGGTGGCAAAGAGCTACTGGAAAAATTTGGCCGTAACGATTTTTGCCCGTGCAGCTCCAACCGCAGATTTCAAGAACTGTTGCATGCTCACCGGTGAGTTTGACGGCTCCGAGCGAGCCGATTACTTCAGAGATTAAAAATAGTTATGGGTAAAAAACCAGCGAGCTTGGGTTCGCTGGTTTTTTTTACGAATCGTGGCGGCGTGGCTGGCGCTTTCTGATGCAGGCTGGCGTGCCTGTTTGTAATCAAGCAGGCTATGCAAATTAATTCAAAAGAGCCTATTCAAACGCTAGCATCCACGGGTGTTTAGGGCAATTTATGGCCCAAAGTGCGCGCCGATTAAGGGGTTTGTGCATTCAAATATGCTGCTTTGCGAACCCAGAATCAATCGACAGCAACTGCGCCATCATCTAGTTTTTTGGTGGGCGTCTCATCTTTTTCCGCCACCAACCCGTACGGCTTCACCAGCGCCCACACATGTTTCGGAATCATGGTCTTCATGCGTCGAGGTTGTTCGCGACGCAGATGAATAACAGTTTCCACCGCCTTCATCTCGACGCGCGCCCTCGCGAATTCGAGACCGCGTGGGCCGATGCGAGGCATCAGCCAGCCGACGATTACGCGCGCCCAATCGGGCATGCGGCGTAGCGGTAAACCACCGGCGGCGAGTTTGACATTTTTTAAATAGCCGGCGACCGGGCCAAAGCGTTTGCCTTTGCTGCCGGGCGCTTCGGTGCGGATTTCATCGCCGAGCAGCTTCAACAATTCCGCGCCGCGATCATTGCGCACCAACAACCATTGCTCACCTTGCCCGCCCATGTAGCCAATGGTGATGTCGGCGAGCACATTGGTGTAATCGACACAGGTGCGACAGGTGAGTGGAAAAAAATCATTCGGCAATGTTGACAGTGGCAATTGCAAAAACGGAATTTCTTTTTTGCGGCCATCGCTGAAACGCAGCTCGACGTGATAATCGGCGCGGAATTCAAGGTAGGTGATGGTGGCGGGGTCATCGGATAACAAGCTTAAAAATTTATGAAAATTTTCTGTCGTGGTGTTGTCGGAGCACGGCGTGCCGATGACGTAGAGTTTTTCAAATCCCAACTCTTTTTCCAGCGCACGCAATGCATACACCTGACACGGAATGCCGATCACCGCGAGGCGTTTGTATCCAGCTTCACGCGCAGGCTCAAGTAGTGCGAGCAGGGGCGCGTAGCCCATGCGCATGCCGCGACATTGCGCCATGTCGGTGGCTCTCGTGACCAGCACCGGCATCGGTTTCCATTTGTCGGCGGGATCCGGTGCCATCGCGAGGACCGCATCCACCGCGTTGGTTTCCAACAGACGTTCGGCGATGCGCGTGGTAATGCCCGTCCACTGCGCGCCTTCGCGAGGATGGGTGAGAGCAGCGCGCAACATTTGTTGATGCGGGCCAAAAAATAATTCATCCGGTTTTTTTTCGTCGCGCGCGCGGCCGTGGACTTGTGCTTCGAGTCCCGGGTAATCCGGTTTGATAAATTGGCACGCCTGACCGCAGCGTTTGGGCTCACTTGATCGCGAAATACCACAATCAGTGCAGAGATCGCGCGGTTCTGCCGCAGAAACTTTCGGTGCCCAGATGGGGGCTTTCATGACTTGGGTGAAAGGTTGTGCGCTCAAAACGTAATTCTTCCAATGGCCGGTTGCAAATACTAAACCCTAATGCTGGCGCGGCGTTTCAGGCAGTTTCGCCTCAAACGCCGCGCCAGTGCTGCCGTTTATTCTTTACTATCTGTGCGAATCAGAATGCTGCTCACCATCAAAACCGTTTCCACAAGCGTGCAAAATAAGACGCGCCATTCAAACCAAACTGGACGCTGTCGTAAATAAATCCGTTGTCAGTTTCATTCGGGTCTTGCTTGCTTGGCTTCACGTTAAAAATATTATTTCCGCCGATTGTTAGCTTCGTGTTTTTATCGAAGCTATACGTGACACTCAAATCAGCCGATGTTTTTGGCTCGTAGCGTGCATTCGGTATGCCATCCGGGCCTGCGCTGCCCGTGAATGTGCCCAACGTCTGTGCGCCGAAGTGAATGATTTTCAAGTCGGTTGAGATCGGGCCGGTGGCATACTCAAAGCCCAGTGTGGCTTTGCTGCGGGGGCCACCTTGCTCGATAAACAAGCGCTCACGTTCTGACAACAACACATCCTCAAAGCCGCGCAATGATGATGGTGCCTTGATGCTGGTCACATCGGTTTTGCTGTAATTGAATGCGAGGAATGTTGAAAGCTTGCCGGGGCCGATATCGGCTTTGTTTGATACTGTCAGATCCACACCTTGTGTTTTTGTATTCACCGAGTTCACAAAAAATTGTGCCTGCCCCACACCTAGTGCGGTCAAGGTTGCGCCGAGCGCCGGATAATTGTCGGCGTCAAATCGGCCCGATAAAACAATGCGATCGTTGATATTGATGCGATACAAATCAGCCGTGATTGCAGTTGATGAAACCGGATTCCACGTAAAACCCAATGTGTAGTTCTTTGATTTTTCTTCTTTCAGTTTCGGAATACCAGCCGCGTTCGCGATCGCGCCGCCGTTGGGTGCGAGCACCACATCCTGCGGTTTGCCACTAATGAAGTCGGTGAATGTGGAAGAAAAATAAACCTGTTGCAACGATGGCGCGCGGAAACCGGAGCTGGCCGATGAGCGCAATAAAAATTGTTCGCTGATTTTGTATGAACCGGCGAGTTTGCCCGTTACGGTAGAGCCGAAATCGCTGAATTTTTCAGCGCGTAATGCGGTTTGAATTTTGAACGCAGCGGTGATGTCGGTCTCAATATCCAGATAGCCCGCGATACTGTTGCGCTTGCGGTCAGTGGCATCGCCCGGCTGGAATCCGGGGAAGCCTTGGCTGCCCGCGTTACCGCCGTCGCCCACGCCGTCGGCATCAATATAAGAGCCGGGCTCACCAGCAAAAATTTTGTAATTCTCGCGCCGATATTCCGCGCCGAACGCGATGTTCATGCCATTCGCGATGCCGGGGAAGAAGCGGCTCATATCGAAATTGGTGGTGAGTTGGTCGAACGAAAAGCCGCCCGCATCGAATTTGCTGGCGCTGGTGCCGCGGCCGCCTGCGAGCAAATCACGATTGGCAATGGACGCGTTGATGGTATTGCTGATGTTGTAGTCGAGCTTGTTGTAGCCGTAAGTCTGCGAGAGGTCGGCGTTCCATTCACCCAGCAGTCCGCGATGGCCGACGGTGACATAGCGATCCGTGACATCGCCATTGATAAACGGTACAAAACCGTTCGGATACTGCGCAGCGGAATTGCGCGACGGGATATCGTCCGAGCCTAAACCGCCCCGCGCGAACGCAGCCGAGGAGGCGTCACGCGTTTGCGTGCCGAGCGTGAAATAGAATTTGCCAACATTGCTGCTAGGCACTTCTCCATTTACATAAACGGTCGCATTTTTTGCTTTGGTGTCGCCGATGATGCGCGGATTATCGGCTTCTGCGCGATTGGAGCGGCCACGGTCCACATATTCTGCGGTGACACCAATTGCGCCTTTTTCACCGACCTGAAATCCGCAGTAGCCGGAGGCCAAATAATTCTTTCCGTCTCCTGCCGAGTATTGGCTATAGCCTGCAACGGCCTCACAGCCAAGGCGTTTTTTCAAGCCGATATCGATCACGCCAGCGATTGCGTCTGAACCATATTGCGCCGCTGCGCCATCGCGCAGCACCTGCACGTTCTCAATCGCCAATAACGGAATTGCGTTCATGTCGGTGCCGGTATTGCCACGATTGCGCGCGCCGAATAAATTTACCAGCGCAGTCGTATGGCGGCGCTTGCCATTGACCAATACAAGCGTCTGATCTGAGCCTAATCCGCGCAATGCAGCAGAATCCACCAAGTCCGCGCCATCGGCACCGGTTTGACGTGTGGAATTAAACGATGGCGAAATATATTGAAGCGTCTGGCCCAAATCAAACTGGCCACCTTGCTCGCTGACTTTTGCCAGGGGAATAAAATCAACTGGCACGGTAGTGTCGGTGGCAGAGGCATTCGCGCGACGTGAACCGACCACATTTACCGTGTCCAGCACGGCAGCTTCGTCTTTCTTTTTGGCCGGTTCGGCTGCGCTGGCGGGTGGCGTCTGCGCCACGGCGGAGCCGACATACAGTAAGCCCAGCGATGGCAATGAAGCGGCACCATATAAGCCCAACAAAATAGCTTTGCGCAGCGTGAGAAGTTTTGGAGTCGTTGGAAGTTTTATCATTTGGCAGCCCTTATTGGTAAATGAGGTTTTTTTAATTCAATATTGAGCGGAGTGGCAATTTTCTGGACTACTTTTTAGCGAGCTTTTAAAATATTCGCTGTTACTGCCTACAACGAGCTGTTGTTACCTGCATACCCAAGTTTAACAAGCATTCTCGCTGGCGGCGGAACGCGATAATATCTGTGGTTGTTATCGTTTTTGCGGGATGCGCAAATAGTCTGGAAGCTTTGACGGATACTCTAAAAAATATGTTTAACGGGAGCGTAATCGGTGAATCGCAGAAATTTTATTCAACTGGGCGTCGTGGCCGCATACACCATATCGATTGAGGAAAATGCCATGGCCGCAAGCAGAAAATCGAATGTTTTTGCGGTGGTTGAGGCGAGTGTCGCCCAGCTCCAGCAAGCCATGACCGCGGGCACGCTTAGTGCGAAAAAATTAACTGAGTTATACCTTGCCCGAATCAAAGCCATCGATAAATCCGGGCCAAATCTGAACGCGGTGATTGAACTGAATCCCGACGCACTATCGATAGCCGAAGCGCTTGACCAGGAGCGTGCAAAAAAGGGCGCGCGTGGGCCACTACACGGCATTCCGGTTTTGTTAAAAGATAACATTGCCACCGCCGACAAAATGAGTACCAGCGCAGGCTCAATCGCACTCGCAAATGTGAAGCCGCCACGCGACGCGTTTATCGTCACGAAACTACGGGAAGCAGGCGCGGTGATTATCGGCAAAACCAATTTGAGCGAGTGGGCGAATATTCGCTCAACACGTTCAAGCTCCGGCTGGAGTTCGCGTGGGGGCCTCACCAAAAATCCGTATGCGCTGGATCGCAACACCAGCGGCTCCAGTTCGGGTTCAGGCTCGGCGATTGCCGCGAGTCTTGCGGCAATTGCGGTCGGCACCGAGACTGATGGCTCGATCACATCGCCCGCGTCGGTTAACGGTTTGGTGGGAATCAAGCCGACCGTGGGCTTGTTGAGTCGCGACGGCATTGTGCCGATTTCGCATTCACAGGATACGGCAGGGCCGATGACGCGGACGGTGGCGGATGCGGCAGTGATGTTGACGGCGATGGCGGGCGTGGATGCGCGCGATGCCGCAACAACGGCGAGCAAAGGTAAGGCGCTCGATTACACAAAATCGCTTGATGTGAATGGACTTAGCGGTGCGCGCATTGGTGTGACGCGGAATTTTTTCGGTGGCAATGATCGTGTGCAGGCCGTGATTGAAGCCGCGTTGACAGTTTTAAAAAGCAAAGGCGCGATTTTGGTCGATGTTGAGTTACCCAATGCCGAGAAATATGGCGATAGTGAGCTGGATGTTTTGCTATTCGAATTGAAAGCTGACCTAAACAAATACCTCGCCGAATTTGCTCGCGCGGGATCAGTCAAAACGCTCACTGACATTATTGCTTTTAACGAAAAGAACAAGAAAAAAGTAATGCCGTATTTCAGCCAGGAACTTTTTATTCGTGCGGAAGCGAAAGCGGGCTTGGACAGCAAAGCCTACCTTGATGCGCTCGCGAATAATATTCGCTATTCGCGCGAGGAGGGCATCGATAAAGTAATGCTTGCCAATCAGCTTGATGCGTTGATTGCACCAACCGGCGGGCCGGCGTGGTTGACCGATTTGGTGACAGGTGATAACTCTGGCGCTAGTTTTACGTCACCTGCTGCGGTAGCGGGCTATCCGCACATTACCGTGCCTGCCGGTTTTGTTTCGGGGCTGCCTGTTGGGCTGTCGTTTGTGGGCGGCGCGTACTCAGAAGCCACCTTAATTAAGCTCGCCTACGCGTATGAGCAGGCGAGCAAGCATCGACGCGCGCCGACGTATGCAGCGAGCGTGAAGGTTTAAGGCCACGCTCACCACATCGTCTGTTTCGCCCGTTCCGGCCATGCCTTGTCGTAGCTTTCACCGCCCACCCGATCTGCTGTAAGCGCGGCCAAAATTTGTCCTGCGGTCGGGATTGATGTGGGTAAAGCATGCTTGGCCGCATTCCACAAATCAGCGCGCACCAGCGCCCGCGCGCATTGAAAAAATATCGTCTCAATATTTATTATCAGCACTGAGCGCGGCGCTTTTTCTTCCACCGCGAACGATTCGAGCAGCGTGGGCTCGACCGAAATAACGGCGCGGCCATTGACGCGTAGCGTGTTGCCGATGCCAGGAATCATGAATAGCAGCGCCACCCGTGGATCGCGAACAACGTTGCGCAGCGAATCAATGCGATTGTTGCCGCGCCGGTCAGGCAGCATGAGTGTGCGGGAATCATGAATGCGCATGAAGCCCGCAACATCACCACGCGGAGAACAATCCAAACCTTCCGGCCCCACCGTAGCAAGTAGCGCGAACGGTGATGCTTCAATCATCGCGCAATAGTGCGGCGAAATATAATTGATTTCCTTCGCGGTTGAGGCCTCAACCGGTGTGCCATAAAGCGCTTCGAGTTGTTCGATGGTATTGATGATTGGCATGGGTTTAATTGAATGAAGTGGTTCGCGTGAATGAGCATGGACAGCAACGCGATCAGGCTCTAGAATCAATTGGTTGATTTTTTTGTTCAGAAAATTGCTTTAATTTTAATCTCTATTGGATCAATTCCTCGCCACTCGCGGTGCCCTAATTGTAGGATGGGTGGAGCCGGGTTTGGCAACCCCGTCTACCCGTCCTACGCTGTAGTCCTAAAAATTCTTCCCAAAATGATTGCAATGTCACGACTTTCTTTTCGAATTGCCCAATTAGCTGATGTGGAAAAAATTACTGCACTCGTGAATAGTGCCTATCGAGGCGAATCGAGCCGCGCAGGCTGGACAACCGAGGCCGAGTTACTCGATGGCGTTCGCACGCACGAAGAAGAGATCGCGAGCTTGATCAAGACACTGCGCTCACTCATCCTGATTGGTTTGGTAGGTGAAGAAATCATTGCCTCGATGCATTTGCAACTGGTCTCAGATGCGGCGTTTCTCGGCATGTTTGCGGTCAGGCCGACTGGTCAGGCAGCGGGCGTGGGCAAGGCGATGATGGCGGAAGCAGAGGCAGTGGTAAAGCGCGAGTGGCAGGCAAAAAAAATACTGATGGATGTGATTTCCGTTAGAGCGGAGCTGATCGCATTCTATGAGCGCCGCGGTTATGTGCGCACCGGTAAATTAAACGATTTTCCGGTGAGTAAAGATTTGTGGACACCGAAGGTGAAGGATTTGATGCTGGCGCGGATGGAAAAGAGTCTAGATTAATACGACGACCCGATACTTTCGGGTCGTTGGACTATTGGTTGCAACTTGCGATTAACAAAGATTGCGAACAATATGTATTCGCTGGTGCGGGTAAGTCGAATGCCATTTAGTCAATATTTGTCAAACTAGCGTGACCGGCACGCATGCCAGGAGTGCGATGCTATAAAGTTGCAGGCACTCCACTTACTTATAGAAAAGGAAAATATGAAAACATCTTTGATCTCTTCGTTGGCGAAAAAAATGTGCTTGGCTTTGGTTGTCACTTCGTTTGGCGGCGCAGCTTACGCGCAAGTACCAGCAGCGCCGGCGGCTAACCCTGCCCCTACTGGCATGGCACCCATCGTTAAAGCTGAGCCTGCTCCGGCACCTGTAGCTGCGCCAGCGAGCGCCGCGAAAACCGGCGGTGAGCACCACCTTGAAGGTAAAGCGGCTTACTACAGCAATCGTTTCAATGGCCGCAAGACAGCCAGCGGACAACGCTTTAATAATGCCGCGATGACCACCGCACACAACACCTTACCATTCGGGACGCGAGTGAAAGTGACCAACACCAAGAACAACAAGAGCGTCGTTGTTCGTGTGAATGATCGTGGTCCTTCCACCCCGGGTCGCGTGTTTGACCTCACACGCGCCGCCGCTGGCAAGCTTGGTTATGTTCGCGCTGGCCTGGCTGATGTACGAGCAGAAGTGGTTGCGCAGCCTGCGATGAAGTCGGCTAAGAAAAAAGCAAAAACTCAGGGCTAAATAAAGCAAAGCAACGGCATATTTTGTAAAGGTTCCGGCGCGACGAAACTTGTTGTGCTGGAACCATCACTGACACTGGCGTTGGCGACGCTTCCACATCGTCGATACCACGCATCGCCAGAGC
>JANMQR010000366.1:0-8249 GCA_031370625.1 Burkholderiales bacterium
TGAAATTCGCGTGCTTGGTGGACACCTGTGCGCCACCAATCGTGAAACCTTTCAGGCCGCATGATTCAATCAATCGCGCGGCAAAGTCATTCGGCGGATTGCGGAATGTGGAGCCTGCATTTGGCTTATCCAGTGGTTGCGAGGCCATGCGTTTGGCGAGCAATTCTTTGATACGTGCTTGTGCAGTGGGTGCATCCCCCGGTATAAAACGAAAACGCGCGGAAACAAACCACTCTTCATTCTTATAAAGCGCTGCGACATGGCGATAACCAATATCAAAATCCGCTTTGGTTCGCGTATGCACCCCACCCACGCGATCAATCGTTACCGCACTCTCGATCTGCTCCCACGTTTCCGTGCCATAGCAGCCTGCATTCATCGCTAACGCGCCACCCACAGTCCCCGGCACGCCCGCCAGCCACTCAGCAGCCGCGAGGTGATTCTTCGCCGCAAATTTCGCCACATGTGGTGATGGCACGCCTGCACCGGCGATGACAATTGTTTTATCTGCCTCATCTATCGCAATGCCACTCAATACCGGTGTGGTGATAATGACGGTGCCGTTAAAACCTGCGTCCCGTATGAGCAAATTGCTGCCCAAGCCCACAAATAAAATCGGTTCATCCGAAGGAACGGTAGTCAGAAACACCTGCAAATCCGCAAGGTCAGCAGGTTTGTAAACGCGCTTGGCCGCGCCACCCGCACGCCATGAGACGTGTTTCGACATCGGCTCATTGAGTTTTAATTCGCCGCGCAATGCGGTTGTAAATTTATTGGGTTCGGTCATATTCATTCACCGCCCCCAATATTCGCCAAGCGTGGTGCCACGCCACCCACCGAGCCAGCGCCCATCGTAATCACCACATCACCATCGCGCACGCGAGCCTCAACGGCAGCGGCGATTTCATCCGCCGTATCGACGAACGTCGGCTCAATTTTTCCGGTCACACGAATCGCCCGCATCAGGGCACGACCATCCGCAGCAACAATGGCGGATTCACCGGCCGCGTAAACATCGGCCAATACCAATTCATCAACGGTCGAAAGTACGCGCACAAAATCTTCAAACAAATCGCGCGTACGCGTAAAGCGATGCGGCTGAAAGGCAAGCAGGACGCGCCTTTCCGGGAAGGCACCACGTACAGCGGCAATGGTCGCGGCCATCTCAGCCGGATGATGGCCATAGTCATCAACGAGCGTGTACGCGCCGCCGCCTGCAATTTTTACATCGCCATACCGCTGAAATCGACGACCAACGCCGGTAAAACTGGCGAGTGCTTTCGCGATATTTTCGTCCGACACACCGACCTCGCGCGCAATCGCAATTGCGGACAACGCGTTCAATACGTTATGCATGCCGGGCAGATTCAGCTCAATGTCCAAGGTGCGGCCATCGCGTTGCTGAACCGTCGAGAAAAGCATTTTTGCGCCTGCTGCGCGAACATTAAGCGCGCGTAATTCTGCGTGCTCGCTAAAGCCGTAAGTCATCATCGGCTTCGATAATCGCGGCATGATCTCGCGCACATTCGCATCATCTGCACACAACACCGCGAGTCCGTAAAACGGCAAATGCTCAAGAAACTCGACAAACGCAGATTTCAATTTCGCAAAATCGTGCGCGTAGGTCTCCATGTGGTCTTGATCGATATTGGTGACCACCGCCATGATCGGTTTCAAATACAGAAACGATGCATCAGATTCATCCGCTTCCGCGACCAGATATTCGCCTTTGCCGAGGCGTGCATTGGTACCGATGGAATTCAATCGCCCACCGATCACACAGGTTGGATCAAGCCCCGCACAATCGAGCACATGTGAAATGAGGCTGGTTGTCGTGGTCTTGCCATGCGTGCCCGCAATCGCGATACCTTGTTTAAAGCGCATGAGTTCCGCCAGCATCATCGCGCGCGCCACAACCGGAATGCGTGCAGCTTTGGCAGCGACAACTTCCGGGTTATCCGCTTTGACCGCGCTCGAAATCACCACCACATCAGCGCCTGCAATATTGTTTGCTGCATGGCCGATGATGATGCTTGCACCCAGCGTGCGCAGCCGTTTTACCGATGCGCTCTCGGACAAATCAGAACCGCTGACTTGATAGCCGAGGCTCAGCAGCACCTCGGCAATGCCGGACATGCCGGAGCCGCCGATGCCGATGAAGTGGAGCTGTTTTACTTTATGCTTCATACGAGCGCCTGATTGGTAGACACGTCCGCACAAGCGGCGGCGCATGCGACGGTCGCGTTTGGTTTGCCCAAGCCGCGTGCAATATTGGCCATCTCGTGTGCTTTGGCGCGCGTGATCGATGCAATTTTTTTTGCCAGCCCTTCAGCGGTTTCGTCGTTTTGCGAAACCAAGATTCCCGCGTTTTTATCAGCGAGAAATTTCGCATTCGCCATTTGCTCTTCTGCCACAAACCACGGCAGCGGAATCAAAATACTGGCTAAGCCCACTGCCGCAATCTCCGCAACGGTGATCGCGCCTGAACGACAAATCAGCACATCGCACCAGCTATAAACCGCCGCCATGTCGTCAATAAAGGCACGTACATCTGCCGTCACGTTGGATGATTTGTAAAGCTCAACCAATTCCGCATAATTTTTTTCGCCTGATTGATGAATGACTTCGGGGCGCGCATCCGTCGGCATCAATTTAAGCGCAGCAACCACCAACGCGCTCATCGTGGCCGCACCCAAACTACCGCCAACAATCAGCAACCGAATTGGCCCAACGCGATTTGCCATGCGCACATCAGGTGCTGCAATTTTCAAAATGTCATCGCGCACCGGTGTGCCGAGCCATTCCAGATTTTTTGGTTTCGGCAACATCGCGGCAATCGCGTTTTTCGGTTTTTGATTGAAACTTTCCGGAAAGCCCACCAGCACTCGATCCGCGAATAACGCCAACGCACGATTGGTGAGCCCCGCATGCGCGCCGGGCTCATGCACCACCAGTGGCTTGGCCAACATCGCAGCGATTACGCCGCCCGGAAACGCGATATAGCCACCCATCGAGACGACCACATTTGGTTTGACGCGGCGAATGATCGCAAAAGATTGCCAGAACGCACGCAATAATCTGAATGGCAACGTAACCCACGCCATCAAGCCTTTGCTGCGCACACCGGCCATCGCGACAACTTCGATTGGATAACCGACTGCCGCAACCAGCTTGTGCTCCATGCCGTTTGGTGTGGCCAACCAGACAATTGAGAAACCCTGCTTTTCCAGTTCGCGCGCAATCGCGATTCCAGGGAAGATGTGTCCACCTGTGCCTGCCGCCATGATCAGCGCTTTCTTTCGCGTCATCATGAGCGCCGCACGTTCGACGTGGTGCGCGATTGCGCCCGATTTTCATAATCAATGCGCAACAAAATTGCCACGGCAACACAGTTAACTAAAATGCCCGTGCCACCAAATGAAAGGAACGGCAACGTCAACCCTTTGGTGGGCAACATGCCCATATTGACGCCCATGTTGATAAACGCCTGTACCGTAATCCACACGGCGATGCCTTGCGCTACAAGTGCTGCAAAATATTTTTCGCGCATCATCGCTTCACGACCAACCGCAAACGCGCGATGAATCAGGAGGCCGAACAAACCAATAATGATTGCCACGCCAACAAAGCCCAGCTCTTCCGCGATCACGGCCAGCAAGAAATCGGTATGCGCTTCGGGCAGATAGAAAAGTTTTTCCACACTCGCGCCCAAGCCCACCCCCGTCCACTCGCCACGACCAAACGCGATCAGTGAATGCGTGAGCTGATAGCTTTTTCCGTACGGGTCGGACCACGGGTCCATAAAGCCGCGCATGCGTTCCCAGCGATAGGGCGACGTCACCACCAGCGTGGCGAACGAAACCGCCAGCAGAATAATCAGGGCCGCAAACACGCGCCAATTCAATCCACCCAAAAATAAAATCGCCATAGTGATGGATGTGATCACGACCAACGCGCCGAAATCGGGTTGGCGCAATAGCATCGCACCAACAAAAACCATCACGCCGGCCATCGGCAAAAAGCCGCGCTTGAAGTCATGCATGAATGCCGCCTTGCGCACGGTGTAGTCGGCCGCATACAACACCGCGAGCAGCTTCATCACTTCAGACGGCTGCATGGTCATGAAGCCCAATCGAATCCAGCGGCGACTGCCGTTCACATCTTTGCCAATACCCGGAATCAATACCAGCACCAGCAAAAACGCACCGGCAATAAACAGCCACGGCGCCATGCGCTGCCAGGTCGCAATCGGAATCTGAAACGCGATGCATGCCGAGAGAAATCCGAGGCCAAGGAAAACAGAATGACGCACCAGAAAATAGTGTGCGCGGTGATCCGTCATCTTCTCGGCTTCTGACATCGCAATCGAAGACGAATACACCATCACCAACCCAACGGCGAGCAAAATCATGACGCTCCAAAAGATGGAGAGATCCAACTCCGCCCGCGGTGCCGTCGGGCTATACAACATGGGTAGCCTCCACCTTCGTCTTCAACGCTTGCACGCATTCGGCAAATACTTCGCCGCGATGTTTGTAGTTTTTGAACATATCAAAGCTCGCGCAAGCAGGCGACAGCAATACGGCATCGCCTGAAGATGCCCGTGAATAGGCGCTCTCCACGGCATTGCTCATTGAGGTTGCATGAATCGTAGCGACTCTGGCGGACGTAATTGCGCTTTCAATTGAGCGTGCATCTTTGCCAATCAAGACCACTGCTTTTGCGTGCTTGCGAATCGGCTCAGCGAGCGGTGAAAAATCCTGCTCCTTGCCTTCGCCGCCGGCAATCAAAATCACCTGGACGGTCATGCCATTCAACGCAGCTACGGTCGAGCCGACGTTGGTGCCTTTGGAATCATCATAGAAAGTCACGCCGTTGATTACGCCGACACTTTCCAGACGATGCGGCAGACCTGTGAAGTGACGCAGACCTTCCGCAAGCGGCGCGGCGTCACTTCCTATTGCGCGACACAATGCGAATGCAGCCAATGCATTGGCGGCGTTATGTAAGCCTGCAACCGGCATTTCATTTAACGCCATTAGCGGTACATTGCCTTCGGCGAGCTTGCCGTTAGCGATACCGAAATCAGTTTCAGTCGGTGCTAAATCCAGGCCAAATGTGGCGAACGACTTGGATGCATCTACCATCACCATGCTCGCCACGTCTTCACGATTCAACACCTGATGCTGGGCATGTTTAAAGATGCGTTTTTTCGCCGTTGCGTATTCATCCATCGACGCGTAGCGGTCAAGATGATCCTGTGACAGGTTCAACATCGTGGCGGCATCCAGGTGCAAACTCGATGTGGTCTCCAACTGGAAACTCGACAGTTCGAGCACGTACACGTCCGGCTCTCCGTCATTCGCAACTCGTGCAAGCGCATCGAGTACCGGCAGGCCAATATTTCCCGCCACCACGGTTTTCAAACCGGCGGCAGTACACATCGCACCGACCATTGCGGTGACAGTTGATTTTCCGTTTGAGCCGGTAATGCCGATCACTTTGCTTCGATGTCCTGTTTGTTCATTTAATTTAATTTGCTGCCACGCGAAAAGCTCGATGTCCCCAACGATTGTTTTGCCCGCCGCGACGGCGCGCGCGATGGCCGGGTGACACGCGGGCCCAGCAACGGCCACGCCCGGGCTTGCCACAATGAGTTCGGCGTCGCCAACAGCGGCGTCAAATATTTTTCGGTGCCAATCACCGGTGATGCATTCGACATCGGGCTGTTCGAGTTTGAATTCATCAAGCCCTGGAGGGTGGTCACGGGAATCGGCGAGTCGCACTGCAGCACCCACACGTTTTGCCCATCGGACGACAGTGCGTCCGGTGTCTCCCGCACCAAGAACAAGTATTTTTTTGTCATGCCAGTTCACCTCGGTTACTCATTCGGCTTCGTAAAACACCAATACTGGTGCGGCATTTGGAGCACAAATGGCTCAAACGGCACGCTGAAGCTGGTGTTTAAAGAATTAACTTTCATAATTTTGCTCATCAAAATTTCAGCGTAATTTCAACGTTGATAGACCAAACAACACCAGCATCATCGTGATAATCCAGAAGCGAACCACGACCTGATTCTCTTTCCAGCCTTTCAATTCGTAGTGGTGATGCAGCGGTGCCATCCGGAACACGCGTTTGCCGGTGAGCTTGAATGAAGCCACTTGAATCATCACCGACAAGGTCTCGACTACAAACACGCCGCCCATGATGATCAACACAATTTCCTGCCGACAAATCACCGCAATCAAGCCGAGTGCGGCACCAAGCGCCAACGCGCCAACGTCGCCCATAAATACTTCAGCCGGATAGGCGTTGAACCACAGAAACGCCAGACCTGATCCGGCAATGGCACCGCAAAAAATCGCCAGCTCACCCGCGCCTGCGATGTGCGGCACACCAAGATAGGCAGCAAAGACTTTGTTACCCGCGACATAGGCAAAAATTGCAAGTGCGGATGCCACCATCACGGTCGGCATGATCGCCAGACCGTCCAGGCCATCAGTTAAATTCACCGCGTTCGAAAATCCGACAACCGTAAACCAGCCAAGAATGATGAAACCAATCGTGCCCAACGGGATGGCGACGGTTTTGAAAAACGGCACAATTAAATCGGTTTGCTGCGGCAAATTCGCGCGATAAGCGATGTAGGAAAGCGCCACAGCCGCAATCACTGTTTGCCAGAAAAATTTGACCCTGGCTGATAGACCTTTGGAATTTTTATGCACGACTTTTCGGTAGTCATCGATCCAGCCAATGACGCCAAAGCCAATGGTGGTGACCAAACACGCCCACACATAACGGTTTTGCAAATCGCCCCAAATCAGCGTGGTGACAGCGACCGACACCAGAATCAGTGCGCCGCCCATCGTCGGTGTTCCGGACTTGACCAGATGCGATTGCGGGCCATCGTTGCGTACCGACTGGCCAATTTTTAGTGCCGTTAATTTACGAATCATCCACGGGCCGACAATGAATGAAATGGATAGCGCCGTGAGTGCGGCCAGCACCGTGCGCAACGTGATGTAGCCAAACACGTTGAATACGCGAACATCTTTGCTGAGCCATTGGAAAATTTCGAGCAGCATGTTTAATGGGCACCGTGAGAGTGATTATGTTTATTAAAATCGGGAACCAATTTTTCGACGACGCGCTCCATCTTCATAAACCGTGAGCCTTTGACCAGTACGGTGACATTTGGCGCGAGCACTTTTTCCAGCTCCTCCAATAAATCTTCGCAAGACTCAAAATGCCAACCATCGCGGCCCAATTCAATGACGGTTTGTTCAGTCAATGCGCCTAACGCAAACAAGCCATCGAGATCGGCGTGGCGCGCATAGGCACCAATGTCAGCGTGCATGGCCGGTGCGTCAGCGCCCAGCTCGCCCATGTCGCCGAGCACCAGATAGCGCTTACCGGGCTTGGCTGCGAGCACGTCAATGGCCGCACGAACCGAATCAGGATTCGCGTTGTAAGTGTCGTCAATAATGGTGGCATCTTTGTGGCCGCTGTATGCACGCAAGCGACCAGCCACACCTTCAAAATCTTCAAGACCTTCGCGCACCGTTGGCAACGAAATGTTGAGCGCGATTGCGGTCGCAGCAGCAGCAAGTGCGTTACATTGATTGTGTTCGCCGACCACATGCAGATGCGCTTCCACAGATTCGCCCGAGTGCTGAATGACCAGCGATTGCCCGGCGAATTCACCGACAACATCATCAGCCGAATCGGTGCCGAAGCCAATTACGCGATGTTCGCCCGCCAGCTCGCGCCAGTACGAACCAAAGCGATCATGCATATTCACCACGGCAATACCTTGCGACGACAGCCCAGCAAAAATCTCACCCTTCGCTTCGGCAATCGCTTCGCGCGAACCGAGCTCGCCAATATGCGCAGTCCCGGCCATGATCACGAGCGCGACATCGGGAGAAACAAGCCGCGTCAAATAATCAATTTCACCAAGATGATTCATGCCCATTTCAAACACGGCGTAGCGATGTGCGTGATTCAAACGCATCATCATCAACGGCACACCGATGTGGTTGTTGAGATTTCCTGCCGTGGCGAGAATGGTTTCACTTTCTTGCGCGCCAACATGCGCGAGGAGAATCGAGCGCAACATTTCTTTGACCGTGGTTTTACCGTTGCTACCGGTTAGCGCGACCACGGGGATGGCAAATTGGCTGCGCCAAAATTGCGCCAATCGTCCCATTGCGAGAATGGTGTCACCGACAACGATTTGTGGATTC
>JANMQR010000377.1:0-7320 GCA_031370625.1 Burkholderiales bacterium
ATTCGATTCTCGCGTTGGAGAGCGGTGCCGATGTATGTCTGCCCACTGACGCAGACCCACGTGCTGCGGTGGCGCAAATTCGTGCACTGCTCCGTTGGTCGGAACATTCTACAGTCCCCGCGAATGATGATGACGATGTCGGGGAGGTGTTGCGCCTCGGCGATCTCACGCTGCGCTACAGCTCGCGTGAGTGCGAGATCGGTGGCGATCATGTGGATTTATCAGGTTGCGAATTTCAGCTGTTGTGGAAGCTGGCCGCGCATGCGGGCACGGTGGTGTCGCGTGAGGAATTGCGTTTGGTGCTGGGTCACGACGGCGCACGACCGTCGGGTCGCTCAGTGGATTGCTACATCGCCCGCCTGCGCAAAGAGCTTGGTCAGGCCGGTGGCAAACATATCAAAACGATACGCTCGGTCGGGTATTTGATCAGCAAACGATTTTTGATTTATTCCATGCAGGAATAGCTTGGTCGATTATCGGTTGGCGCATCGAATTCAGCATTGGCGCAGAACTCAAACGCAAGTACTAGCGCGCGTTTACGAGCAAAAATGCCTCAAACTGCGCGCCGGTGCTAGTGTTTATTGTGTAGTGAATGTTTTTGGCGGTGCAGTTGCGCCTCCTCACCTGCGCGCACATTGCGTCCGCTGCTAGTGCGCGACAAAAAGAGCGACTAGAATATGTTGATGGGCGATATCACTGAACTCATCGAAGCATCCAACAAAGGCGATTCCGGCGCGCTGAATCAGCTGTTTCAGGCGCTCTATAACGACCTGCATAAAATTGCGCGCAGCCGAATGCAAAGTAATGGCGCGGTGACTTTTCTGGATACGACGTCGCTGCTGCACGAATCGTATATGCGCCTCGTCAATGCCGGCAATTTGCAGCTTAATGATCGCAAACATTTCTTCGCGTATGCGGCAACCTCGATGCGCAATATCGTGGTTGATTTTGTGCGTGAGCGTAAAAGCGAAAAGCGTGGCGGCGGCAATCAGCCGATCACGCTTAACACCACCATTGCTGAATCCACGTCTGCCGGTGGCGAAGATGTGTTGCGGGTACACGAGGCGCTGGAAGTGTTGGCGCAGCAAGACGCCCGATTGGTAAAGGTCGTGGAAATGCGCTATTTCGGCGGCTTGAGTGAGGCGGAAGTGGCCGAAGTATTGGACATTAATGTGCGCACCGTCAGACGTGATTGGCTTAAAGCCAAATTGCTGCTCGCCACCGTGCTAGAAGGCAAATAAAACCGGTCGCCAGCGACCGTTGTGTCCTGTCTCGCTGTTGAAAAACGCTAATTGGAGTAGAGGTCGCTCATTAAATGTATTGGCTACCTCAGCTCTCGTAAAGGCTTCGTTACCATGGCCCATTCGACGTCACTAACGCTGCAAGATTTACCCACGCTCTCTCGCCTGCTTGATGAGGCCTGGGAGTTAAACGCTGCCGCCCGTGAGCGCTGGCTGCAAACTCTGCCGCCGCAATACACGCATTTGAAACCGAAACTAAGCGAAATGCTGCACGAGCAGGCGTCACTCGAGACGGATGCGTTCGTGAAACCCGCCAACGATGTTGCATCAGATTTGTTGCATGACCGCGGCGGCGGGGCGGCGATCACACCGGCATGGCGCGTGGGCAGTGAGGTGGGCGGCTATCGGCTCATTAGCGAGCTCGGCCTCGGCGGCATGGGTGCGGTGTGGCTTGCTGAGCGCAGCGATGGCAGTTTGAAACGTCGGGTCGCATTAAAGATGCCGTTGTTTTCCATTCACCACCAAGCGCTCGCAGAAAGATTTGCACGCGAGCGCGACATTCTTGCCACGCTCACCCATCCGCATATCGCGCGGCTCTACGACGCCGGCACCACGGCAAACGGCCAACCATTTTTAGCGCTCGAGTACGTCGAAGGGCAAACCATCACACGACACTGCGATGCGCAGAAATTATCGATTGATGCGCGCCTCAATTTATTTTTGCAAGTGCTCGACGCTGTCCAATATGCGCACAGCAATCTCGTGTTGCATCGTGATCTGAAACCCACCAACGTGCTGGTGGCAGCGGATGGGCAAGTGAAGTTGCTCGATTTTGGTATTGCCAAATTAATCAGTGGCAGCGATTCTGCCGCAGGCAAGACTGAGCTGACGGAAGCGGGTGGCTACGCGTTGACGCCCGATTTCGCGAGCCCGGAACAGATTGCCGGATCAGCGCTTTCCACGGCGAGTGATGTGTATTCGCTGGGTGTGTTGTTATACGAATTGTTGACCGGAAATCGACCTTACAACCTAAATGTACAGGGACGCTTGGCGCTCGAAGCAGCGATCCTGAATGTCAGCGCGATCAGGCCCAGCGAAATGGTGCGAACCTTAAGCGACGCCGACGAAACTGCGGCGATGCGCGGCGTCACAAAAACAAAACTCGCGCAACAACTCACCGGCGATCTTGACACGATCCTGTTGAAAGCGCTGAAGAAAAATCCAGGCGCGCGGTATGAAACGGTATCCGCGTTTGCGGCGGATTTGCGGCGTTATTTGATTGGTGAAGCAGTTGAAGCACAGCCAGATTCGCGCTGGTATCGTCTGCGCAAAATGATCCGACGCAATCAATTGGCGGTCGGTGCGACGGCAGCGGTCATGCTGGCGCTGGTACTCGGTGCCGGCGCTGCGTTGTGGCAGGCTAATCAAGCGCAAAAGCAGGCCGCGAAATCAGCCGCCGTGCAAACATTCTTGCTCGATATTTTTCGCGCAAATTCAGATCGGCAAAAAGATCCTGAGAAAGCCCGCAACACGACCGCGCGTGAGCTGGTAGATATCGGCGCTGATCGGGTGACACAAGCGTTGGCTGGCGCGCCTGATGCGCAACTTGAAGTGCTCAACACGCTCGCTGAAATCTACGACAGCTTTGCACCATCAGACCGCATCCTCGGTTTGCGACGGCAAAAATTAAGTGTGACGAAAACGCTCTATGGCGAGCGCTCAAAAGAAACGGCCGCCGCCATGTTGGAGCTCGCCAACACGCTCGGCATGAAAAGCATTCCTGCGGAAGTGGTTGAGCAGGAAAGTGTATTGATCGGCGCGCAATCTATTCTCGATCAACTGGGCGACAAGGACTCACGAATTCGGGCTGAAGTGTTGATAGGATTCTCTGATTTCTATATGGATCGCGACCGGGCAAAAGCAAACAGTTTTGCCAAACAGAGTGTTGATATTTTACGAAAACTTCCCGAGAGCCCCAGCTTGGCGGAGAGTCTTTATGGCTATGGGCAAAGCCTGATCGCGTTGGGAAAAATTTCCGAAGCTGTTGCCCCGCTGAAAGAGGCGGTGGCACTCGGCGAGAAACTCAATGTGGGCGTCGCCAAGTTGGTACTGATGCGTGCAGATCTGGGCGCGGTGTATGCGGGCACGCTAGAGCTCGATGCTGCCGAGGCGCTGCTACGAAATGTGGCGCGCGAGTCGCTCGCAAAAAATGGCGAACAATCCATCTACACGGTCACCGCAAAGAGTCGGCTCGGTTTGGTCTTGATGGAAGTGTCAAAACTGTCCGATGCGGTCGTAGAAGTAGTCGGCGCAGGCGACATTGTCACAAAATTAAACCAGAGCAATCACGGCATCGTTGGCGAGGGCGCAATATTGAATCAGGGACGCGTGCTGCTTGAATACGGTGATTTTGCGGGTGCTGAAAGGGCACTTAAAAAAGCGTTGGAAATGCGTGACCAAAAAGAGCAAGGCCGCCGTCATTCGCTGGTGGCGGCGCGAATGCGCGAGGTTATGGCGCAATGCCTTGCTGAAATGGGCCGAGCGGAAGAAGCAGATGCGATGCTCGCGGGCGCGAACGAAATTATTTCAAGAGTTGTGCGCGGTCGCAGCGGGGGTACTGGCGGCACTGACGAAGAAATGTTGTATCAATTGAGCAAGGCGCGCGTCCGGTTAGCATCCGGACTTGCCAAAGAGGCTGTTGAGCTGTTGCGCGATTTGACTGAGCGCGGCCCGACGCTTGAATCGGCACCGTTACGCGCAATTTCGATACGCGGCTTTCTGGCCGAAGCGCTGTTTGCCAACGGCGAGGATACCGACGCGCTCACCGTGGTTGCTGAGATCAAGTCAGCACTCGCCGTCAAGCGCGCGGCGTCAGCTATTTCCCTGTTGAATGCAAAGCTTGATTTGATCGAAGGTGGCGTGAAGCTGCGCGCTGGAGATGCCGCAAACGCGTTGCCATTGCTGGAAAAAGTGCTGGCCGAGCGCACCGCGCGCCTCGCGCCTTCCAGCCCCTATCTGGCCGAGGCGCAACTCTGGGTTGTGCGCGCGAAACTTGCGTTGAACAAGCGCGCACAAGCAGGCGCACTTTTCGACAACGCAAAGCTCGTGCGTACACGCCATGGACAGTTTGGTGAGCGCGTTGAGCAACAGTATCGCGCTGCGCAACTTGCGTTGAAGCAGTGACGTGACGTTGCGATTACTAACGCGCCATTGACCACACCATTAACCGCACCATGTTTACAATTTATGATCTGCCGACGCTCTCCCGCCTTCTCGATGAAGCGTGGGAGCTTGACCCTGTTGATCGCGATCATTGGCTGCAAACGCTGCCGCCGCAGTACGCGCATCTGAAAGCCAGGCTGGCTGTGATGATTCATCAGCAAGCGGGAATGGAAACGGATGTGTTCGTCGAGTCGGCCAACAAAGCGGCGGTAGCGCTGCTTGATGGCCAGATTAACGGCGCGATTGCACCAATTACGCCATCATGGACAGCTGACAGCCATGTCGGTGGCTACCGATTGATTAACGAAATTGGTGTTGGCGGGATGGGCGCAGTGTGGCTGGCGGAGCGTAGCGACGGTGTGTTGAAGCGTCAGGTCGCGCTGAAGTTGCCGCTATTCTCGATTCACAATAAAACGTTAGCCGAACGGTTTGAACGCGAGCGCGACATCCTCGCCACGCTCACGCATGAGCATATTGCGCGGCTCTACGACGCCGGTACCACCAGCAACGGGCAAGCCTTTCTCGCGCTGGAATATGTGCAAGGCCACGTGATTACGCAGCACTGCGATGCAGCACGATTGTCCATTGATGAACGCGTTGAAGTATTTTTGCAAGTGCTTGATGCCGTGCAATACGCGCACAGCAATTTGGTGCTGCATCGCGACTTAAAGCCGGGCAACGTATTAGTCACCGCAGATGGCGAAGTGAAGTTACTCGATTTTGGGATTGCCAAACTACTTGGCAGCACCGATTCCGCTGCCGTCGAAACGGCGCTCACCGAATTTGGCGGGCAAGCGTTAACGCCTGACTTTGCCAGCCCTGAACAGATCAGCGGCGCGGCGCTCTCCACCGCGAGTGATGTGTATTCGCTCGGGGTGTTGCTCTACGAATTGCTGACCGGTCAGCGTCCGTACAAGCTAAAAGAAAAACTGAAATCCCCAAGCCGCGCGGCGTTGGAAGAAGCGATTCTGCAGTCGAGCGTCGTCAAGCCGAGCCAGATGGTGCGCGCGAGCGCAGACGTTGACGCCATTGCCGATAAGCGCGGCGTAACCAAAGCAAAACTCGCACAACAATTGACGGGGGACCTCGACACCATTGTGATCAAAGCCATGAAGAAAAATCCGCTGGCCCGATATGGAACGGCATCAGCATTTGCCGCGGATTTACGGCGTTATCTCGCGGGCGACGCGGTTGAAGCGCAGCCTGATTCGAGCTGGTATCGATTTAGAAAGTTGGTACGAAGAAACCGACCTGTCGTGACCGCAGGTGCGGCTGTGTTTCTATCGCTATCGGTGGGGCTCGGCGTTGCGCTGTGGCAAACGCATGAAGCGAGCACGCAGCGTGCCCAAGCGGTAAAAGCAGCTGATCGCGCGGAGGCAACCAATGAATTTCTTTCATCTCTGATTAATGAGGTGGGTGCGAAGGGTAGACCGTTTACGACCGCAGAGTTGTTAACGCGCGGCGAGCAACTTGTGGTCAAGGGCTACGCGCATGATCCCGCGCTACGCATCGAGCTGCTCTCGGCATTGGCGAAACGCTATTATGTTAACGGTGATATGGCTCAGGCATTACGGCTGATGCGGGACGCAAACGCCGCAGCTGAACAGTCTCACGACCCTGCGTTACATGCCCGTGCCTTGTGCCTGACTGCGGAGTTTGAATCTGAATCAGGACAGAGCGAGCGCGCAAGCCGCACCATAAGCGAGGCGATGGCGCAACTGGCCGGTCGAAAGTATCCAGCCGAAATTGACGTGGCGTGCTTGACTGCGCAGAGCTGGATTGCGAATCGTCTGGGGCGAATACCAGAGGCAATCGCTTTCGCCGAGCAAGCGTCCGGGTTGATAAGGGCTATGTCGGCATCAGTATCGAAAAGCTACGATCCGTTATTAGCACTGGCTTCGGCTTATCGCGCGGCAGGTCGATTCAAATCGGCAGATCAAACATATGCTGCGCTCATGCTCCAATTTGAGCGTGAAGGTCGAGCGCACAGTAGTGAGACAGCACTCATGATTAACAATTGGGCGGTCGCGCTGTATCAGGCCGGGCAAATCAAAAAGGCGGCCGAAATATGCGAGCGAGCATTGCGCGTGGACGGCAAGGCACAGGATCCGGATTCATTGCCGCCCACACTATTCATGACTTACAGCCAGCAATTACTGTTGTTGGGCCGAATTGACGAGGCGCGCGCGCTTATTGACGACACCATTTTGCGGCTGCGAGCTGGGCAAAATGGGCTACTGTTAAGTGCCCTGCTCGCTGAGGCAGACTACTTTTACGGGACACGCGATGTAGAAAATTTTGCAGCCATCGTCACTGAAACGGAGTCATTGGTCGCTGCAAGCTTTCCATTGGGACACGCGCGTTATGGTGCCACGGAACGGAATCGCGCTCGGCTGGCGATGTTGCGTGGAAATTTCGACGACGCACATGCATCTATGGAGCGCGCCGTTGCCATACTCAATCGTGCGGTGCCGAAGCACACGGAATCGGCCATGGCTTACCTCACACTGGCGCAGGTTCATGTCGCGCGCGGAGAGTTTGTGAAAGGAGAAGCCGCCGTCCGACAAGCGATTCAAAAGCTCAGCGATATTTTGCAGGAAGAGGACCATTCGTATCGCATTGGCATTGCCTATGCGGAGCTAGGTCTTGTGTTACAAAGCAAGCGTGATTTCGCTGGTGCCCGAGATGCGTTGCAAACAGCGTTGACGCATCTTCGAGCGACTGTCGGCAATGACGCACCTGATTCACGGCGCGTACAGAAAATGTTTGATTCATTAATTGCTGACCGGCGCACGACGACGAAATCATAGCCGTCTATCTGTTGCAACGCTTTGCGTCTTGCTGATTGATGGAGCGA
>JANMQR010000384.1:0-3558 GCA_031370625.1 Burkholderiales bacterium
ATCGATCAATGATGAACTCTTGACCCGCCAACGACAACGAAGGCAACATTTTGTGTACCGGCCAAACCGAATAGCTCGTCAATACCAGATCCAGGAAAACCAGCAGGCCGCCAGACGCCACAAACAGCCAGGACGTGAATCGGCCCAGAAAAGCGCCGGTTAAAGTCGTTTGATGACCTGCAAGCGGATCCGATATTTGCGCCGTGGTTGCGCCCACCTTGGTATCGATAATTTGTCCCGCCATTTCAATCGCCCAAAAAACGATACTGAAACAAAAGCCCAGCACCACGCCAATAAAAACTTCTTTCGCGAGCAATATTGGCATTCTGGTCGCATTGATCGCATCAACATCAAGCGTCGCCGAAACCAGCGGGAACACCACCAGACTCATTGCGGCGATGACCACATTACGAATCATTGCCGGCACGATATCGTTGGTGAAAAGCGGCAACACTATAAACGCACCGGCGAGCCGTGGCACGATGAAGGCGAAGTTCGATATCGCCTTGTTCATCAACATCAACTCATCCAATTGCACTCACCCCCACGTCAGCACGATTCGGTGTAGGCGTGTCGCAGTCGATAACCAGCGAACTGGTCACACGGAACGACGAGAATGTTTTGGAAAGCTCTCAAACATTCGGTCACCGAACGTCAGCAAACTGGTGCCAAGAAAACCTGCCATCACCAGTAGCGTGAGCATCACTGCAATGAGCTTTACCGCCTGCGGCAGCGTTTGTTCCTGAATCTGGGTTGCCGCTTGAACAATCGCGATGATGAGGCCGACTGCGGTTGCAACCAAAATGGGCGGCATCGATAAAATCAGCACCAGCCATAGCGCCTCTTGCGTATAGGCAATCATGTCCTGCATGTTTCACCTCTAAACGTAGGTCTCAATAAGGCCATGAATAAGCTTTGACCATCCATCCAACAGCACAAATAACAACAACTTGAACGGCAGCGACACGGTGGTCGGCGAGAGCATCATCATGCCCATTCCCAACAAAATATTTGACACCACCAAATCAATCACCAAGAACGGCAGATACATCAAAAAACCAATTTCAAAAGCGTGTGAAAGTTCCGCCACGGTGAAGGCGGGCACCACAATCATCAAATCGCGGTCACCGATAAGGTCACGTTTTTCGGGCGGAAGCAATTTTTGCGCGGTGCGTTTAAAGAATGCGCGCTCCCCTTCGGTTGAATGCTTGACCATGAAATCTATGAGCGGGCCTTTGGCTTCATTCGCCACTTTCACAAATTGCGATACTTCGGTCATCTTGGGCTTGCCCGCCATCGCTTTTTCAGCCAGATCACTCATCTGCAATCCGACCGGATAAAAAACATAAACGGAAAGAATGAGTGCCAAGCCATTGATGACCAAATTGGGCGGCGTTTGTTGCAGGCCGAGCGCGTTGCGCAGCAGGCTGAATACGATAACGAGTTTCGCGAATGAGGTGACCATCACGGCCAGATACGGCACCAATGCTATTCCCACCACCATGCCTAAGACGAGTGCGGGGGAGTCTGAGAAATTCATATTTGTTCCGATATTGTTTTTGTTACGCGTCCACCCGGCGGCGCTGCGAGAGGTTGAACAGCCGCGAAGACACCGATGGCGACATCAAACAACAAACGCGGCTAGCTTTCAGCCGTCGCGGCCGCGACGGATGCGTTGTCTGAGTGCGGAGATGGGTTGTCAATTTTTGCTTCAGGACGGTCGGGACGGTCAGGACTTGAGGCTGCCAGTGCGCCCAATCGTTTCACCCTAACGCCCACTTCGCTATCGAGCATAACGAGCTCACCAAATGCAATTGCATGCCCATTCGCGCGTATGGTCAGCAGGTGCTCATCCAGCGGCTTGGCGAGCGATAAGGTGGTGCCGACCGTAATGTCTGATAGCGCGCTCAAAGGTATTGAGAGCTCTCCGACTTCAATCGTAATCGCAATAGGGAGCGTGGCGAGATGGTCAGATACAGTAAGTGCGTCAGCGGGAACGGGGCTAGAAGATGTATTTGTCATAAGGATTTTATGTGACTCGATTGGGTAAGAAAAATGAGGCAGACCGCTCTCGTCCATTTCGACAAACTCAGCTGCTCGATGAATAAACTGGCGCAACGATATTGTTCGCACGAGTGCAGTATGCGCAACGCCATCTAGCGTCAACGCTATGGCCGCTGAGGGCGCATCGATGCGCGCATTCACGCTGTTCGAATTCCAAAAGCTCGCGAGCGCGCCGTGGTGCGTAGCGAAAAAAAACACATCACCGATCTCAAGCTGCTCAACATCACGCGCATCGAGAACGAGGTCGCCAATAACAACGGGCAGGGTATGCCGCATGTCCCCGATTTTCGGGTAAGCAGTCAACAAATGCTTCATCGAATACCACTGCGTCGCATCGCGGCGTGCGTCGAGAAAACGCATTAACCATTCTTCAGGCACGCTTAGCAATGCCGTGTCGTTTAGGGCAACACCGGCGAAACGAAAGTTAACCCCGATCAAAACTTTGCTAGATTCATCGGAAGGGAATGGCGTGGAAGCATCCGGTGTCTTGTGCAAAGTTGAGGCGCTTAGCGAACTGGCATTTATTGCCCTCACGTCCACCCCACCGCTCTCGCTTTTTTCGCGGCGATCTTCCAGGCCAGCAATATGCCAGTGCTCGCCGAGCGCCAGCCCCAACGCATCAACCAAGGGCGCAATCGCGACTTGCAATAGCGCATATCTCGCGTCAACGCTGAGCGTGCGCCACGGTGCCGGAATCCAATTTAATAAGAATGACTCCGCACCGACCGCAAGTGAAAACCCGGAAGGCACAGTCCTCTGCGACTCCCCCAGAACATCGCTCGATGGCTGCTCCCTTGAAGCCAGCTCCGCATTCTCGTCCACCGCCATAGGCTGAAGACCAATGCGCGCAGCTACAGGATTAACAATGGCTTGCGGCAGGGACAGTTGCCATTCGACGGGTTGGTCGTTTAAAGAGAAATGACCACATATTGGAGGTGCCAACCAAGCCTGCTGCATACGCGCAAGTTGACGATCCACCTTGCGCAGTTGCGATGGCCGCACCGCATGCCAAGTGCTCAGCGGGACCGCGTTGTCTTCGGGCACGTGCGCTTGTGAAAATGCCTGAAAGGTCGCGTCGGCACCCTCACGAAATTGCATCTCCGATAGTTTCGCCTGCGGTTCAGCCGTCTCGGCTGGATCGAATCCAGGATGCGCAACTTCGGCATCCGGCCGTGTAGAGGCTTTCATGACAGCACTTTTCCACCGCAATTGCAGCTTGGCAACCGCCGGGTCAGCCGCTGGGTCAAGCCCACGGTCACGATCTCGATTTTCTGCCGTTACCGCATCATTGAAAGCCATGTCCATTCCCATTACCTTGATGTGTCAACCAACAACATTTGCTTCGCGACTCATGAGCGAAATCGCACCAGTGCTGCCTGAGCTATGGCCGACTTGCGGTTTGTCAGGTGCGTTTGGTGTGTAGCCGAGCGTCTTCCGCACCAGCTCGGCAAGCGAGTGCGCTTTCATTTTCGCCATCATCGCAGGCGGCACCGG
>JANMQR010000406.1:0-13927 GCA_031370625.1 Burkholderiales bacterium
CGCCCAACGTGGTGATGTTGCAGCGTCTCGATGTGAATCTTGAAAAACTGGAGGTTGCACTGCGTGACTTCGCGGTGAATACCAGTGGAGGATTTTTGCAGCAGGGTGCGGCGGAATATCTGATCCGCAATATCGGCCGCACCTCGAAGCTGGAGGATTTGCAAAGGTTGCCCGTTGATTCGCGCAAAGGCCAATCGATATTGCTCAAACAGGTGGCCGATGTTCGGTTTGCCGCCGCCATTAAACGTGGTGATGCCGGTTTCAACGGTAAGCCAGCCGTCATTCTCGGCATTCAGAAACAGCCCGATGCCGATACCGTCAAGCTCACGCGCGAAATTGAAAGCGCGTTGACGGAACTAAAAAAATCATTGCCCGCAGGCATTGAGTTGCCGCAAGTGACGATGCGACAGGCGAGCTTTATTGAGTCTTCCATCGATACACTGACCGGCAAGCTCCTCGCAGCTTCGGCGGTGGTGGCGGTGGTGCTGTTTGCATTTTTAATGAATGTGCGTACCACGTTCATCTCGCTGACCGCGATTCCAGTTTCGGTGTTGGTCACCGTGCTGGTGTTCAAATATTTTGGCTTCTCGATTAACACCATGACCCTTGGCGGACTCACCATCGCCATCGGTGGCTTGGTCGATGATGCCGTGGTGGACATTGAAAACATACTGCGGCGACTGAAGGCGGATCGGCAGTACGCGAAGGAACACGGCACGCATCTGAACCCGCTGGAAATCATTGTCAAAGCTTCAATGGAAGTGCGCTCGGCAATTGTCTATGCGACCCTAATCGTTGTGCTGGTGCTGCTGCCGTTATTTTTCCTGCCGGGAATTGAAGGCCGTTTAATGCAGCCGCTGGCGATTGCTTACATGGTTTCGCTGCTCGCCAGCATGCTGGTATCGGTCACGCTCACACCGGTGATGGCCTATTACCTGTTGCCGAAAATGAAAAATCTGAATCACGGTGACACGAAGCTAGTAGCGGTATTAAAGCGCGGCTACAAAAGCGCGTTGAACTGGTCGCTTGATCGACCGCGACTGTTGATTTCCGCAGGGGCTGTAGCAGCCCTTCTTGCGATTGCCACCGTGCCATTTTTCGCGACGACTTTCTTGCCGCCGTTTAACGAAGGTGCAGCGCTGGTCGGCTTGCGACTGAATCCCGGCACTACGCTGGCAGAAACATCGCGCCTTGCCACGCAGGCCGAGATTGCGTTGCAGGGCGTGCCAGAAATCGAGGCGGTCGGGCGGCGCAGCGGCCGTGCCGAACTCGATGAACATGCAGAAGGCGTGCATGTGTCCGAGCTCGATTTGCGTTTGAAACGCTCCGAGCGTTCCATCGACGCAATTTTTACCGACATCCGCGCGCGCTTGATTAACCTGCCCGCGGCCATCGGCATCGGCCAACCGATCTCGCATCGCATCGACCACATGTTGTCCGGTGTACGTTCGCAAATTGCGTTGAAAATTTTTGGCGACGACCTCGACGTCCTGCGCGGGCAGGCAGATGCGCTACGCGCAAAGCTCGCCCCAATTCAGGGACTGGCTGATCTGGAAATTGAAAAACAGGTGCTGACGCCGGAGATAAAAGTGCGCGTCGACTATGACCGCGCCGAACAGGTCGGATTAGCACCTTCGAAGCTGTTGCGCGAACTGCAAATGTTGATCGACGGTGAACGCATTACGCAAATTATCGAGGGCAACAAGCGTTTTAATCTGGTGCTGCGTTTACCGGAGAACGCGCGCTCTGTCGATGGTCTGCGCAATATTTTTATCGATACGCCCACCGGTCGTGTGCCGCTGTCGCGGCTGGCGACGATTGAAGAAACTGACGGGCCGAATCAGATCAGTCGCGACGATGGTCGCCGCCGCATTGTCATTTCCGCCAATGCGCAAGGTCGCGCATTGTCCGACGTCGTTGCAGATATTCGCGCCGTGATTGCCGATACCAAATTACCCGATGGCTATTTCATCACGCTCGGCGGGCAATTCCAGGCACAGGAAGAATCGAGCCGCTTGATTGGATTATTGTCGATCGGCTCGCTCGTGATGATATTCATGGTGCTTTACTCGCGTTATCAATCCAGCACGTTGGCGCTCATCATCATGGCCAATATTCCGTTGGCACTTGTCGGTAGCGTGATTGGTTTGTGGCTCTCCGGGCAACCGCTGTCGATTGCCGCGCTGGTGGGCTTCATCACGCTGGCCGGTATCGCGATTCGCAACGGTATTTTGAAAGTCAGTCACTACGTCAACCTGTGTGCGTTCGAAGGCGAAACATGGGGGCGCGAAATGATTGTGCGCGGGTCGCTGGAACGATTGACGCCGGTACTGATGACCGCACTCGTCGCTGCATTTGCGCTGGCACCGTTGCTATTCGAAGCTGAAATGCCGGGCACGGAAATTCTGCATCCGGTCGCCGTCGTAATTTTCGCTGGGCTTATCAGCTCCACCTTGCTCGATACGTTTCTCACACCGGCAATGGTGTGGGTGTTCGGACGCGCGTCCGTGCAGCGCCTGGTAGACGAATCAGGAACTGAAGCGTTTTAACTGGAACAAGTTCTACAACCTCAAGAGGAAAAATATGGATATCGCAAAAACAATTTTTGTTACCGCATCATTAATTTTTGCTACAGGCTTTGCTCATCACGCAATTGCGCATGGGGAAAAACCCAAACATGGCGGCCTGATTCAAGAAGTCAATAACAAACAATACGAACTACTCGCCACACCAACACAGATCACAATCTATGTTGAAGACCACGGCAAAAAAGTCGACACTAAGGGAGCCACGGCAAAAGTGACTTTTCTGAATGGCACTGAAAAAAGTGAAGCTGTGCTCACACCAACTATTGAAAACCAATTGGTGGCAACGGGCACATTCAATGTGAAATCAGGCACCAAAGCGGTTGCGGTGGTGATGCTCGCTGGGAAAGATGCGACGTCAATACGTTACGTCATTAAATAAATGTAAATACCAAAGCCTAGCATTAACGGGATTCTTCGAGCATTTTTGCCCTGAAACGCCCGCCAATGATAGGTTTTGCCTCTTAAATCAACCGTGCTTCGGCACAATCAAAATCTTGCCATCGCGACCACCGCTGTGCGCCGCCGCCACGGCTGCTTTGATTTCGCTCACGTCATAAGTCGCATGAACACTCGCGTGCAGTTTGCCGGTCACGATCCATTTTGTCAGCTCGCCGTAGAGTGCCGTTTGTTGTTCGCGCGTGGACGTGCGAAACCATTTTGCGAGCCAGAATCCTTTCATCGTTATATCTTTGAACACAAAATAACGCGGCGAAAGCTGACACGGCTCGCCACTCATCATGCCGTAGTTCACCAGTGTGCCGCCCTCGGCCAGACAGCTCGCGAGACGATCCGTGGCCGCACCACCCACGGCATCAATGCCCAAACGAATTGCGGCACCACCGGTGGCTTCTTTCGCCCGTTTATAAATGTCATCACCATCAACTAACACCGCATCGCCACCGATTGATTTCACACCGGCGACGGCGGATTCGCGACGCACAATGTTAAGCGTTTTGAAGCCACGAATTTTGGCGATTTGAATCAAATAACTTCCCACCGCCGAATTCGCCACGTTTTGTACAACCCAATCGCCCGGTTTTAAGTCGACAAATTCACTCAACATCAACGCGGCTGTCGGTGGGTTCACGGTCAGCATGGAAAGCTGTTGCGCATCGGCTTGATTCGGCAATGGAATCAGCGTGGCAGCAGCGGCGACGATATGTGAGCTCCAGGTGCCACAGCTCACCGGTAACAAAACCGTTTGACCCACTGGCGGCGAGGTTACGCCCGGCCCACACTCCACCACGCGGCCCACGCCTTCATTGCCGCCAATCGCCGGTAGCGGCGGCAGAATGCCATATTCACCGGTGAGCGTGAGTACATCGGATGGGTTGATCGGCGCGGCGAGCACTTCGATCAGCACTTGGCCGACATCGAGTGCGAGCTTGGGAAAATCAACGGCGCCAATAACGTCTTGTGGAACCGGCCCGCGAGTTTGGTATTGCGCGCGGCGGATGGTGGTGATGTTTGACATATGATTCTCCGATTGAGGGCTAAGTTGGAATTATTGTGACGTTAAAATAGCGGATGAGTGAGACTAAACCAGAAGCTGATATTGCATCACCATGCAATAAAATTTGCATACTCGATTCTGCGGGTAACTTTTGTACAGGTTGCTATCGCACGCTCGATGAAATCGCCAAGTGGAGCGAATTCTCGGCGCATGAAAAACGGGCGGTGCTGGCATCGCTGACGAATCGCCGCGCAAAGTTTGGCGGCAGTTAGCCGACATCACCATTTGCAACCTTCCTGTTTGATCGCATCGCGCACCAGCGGAATGACGGCGGCCAATCCCATTTCTGCATAAGCATCTTTGCAATCGGGGCGCTTTAATGCCTTGTCAAAAATTTTCGTGATGTCTGATTTCGGGATCGGTTTGGGCGCGGTCGGAAATGGCAGCAACGTGCGCGGACCGGTTCCGGTATTGGCCCCCTCGCGCGCACTTCTGCGTGCGGCGTCGAGATCGAGACTCTTGGCTGGAGCGGGGACGGAACCCGCGTCGCGACGCGGGCCGAATACATCGTCAACGGATTTCGCTGGTGTGGGCGAGCCAGGCGTGGCGGCGGGCGCAGATGATGACGGTGCGGGAGCGAGATTACGCTCGGCGGGCGTTGTGATTGCGGGTGGCGCGGAGGTTGCAGTCGGCGCGGTGTTAGGCACCCCGGGAGACGCCGTGGAAGGCACTGCGGCAGCCGGTGCGGGCACCACATTCGGCACTACATTCGGTGGCACATAAGGGACAAATTCGCGCTCGGTTTTCGATTCCGTGGTTGGCGCGATTGTGCTGATCGGCGGCGGCACCACCAGCGGTTCGCGTACTTCGATATTCGCGGGCGCGACAAATTCGCGCTCTATTTTTGGCGCAGCAATCGTGGGCAACGCGAGCGGTGTGACCGGCGGCATGGCGAGCGGCGCAATCGGTGCGGCCGGTGAAATCGGCGCAATTGATGGCGGCAACGTGGGTGGCAAAATCGGCGGCACGTATGGTGCGAATTCACGGCTCACGCTTGGGTTGGCGTTGAGCTCAATCGGCTTAGGCACCGTCGGCGCTTGTACGCGCGGCAAGGGCGGCAACGGATCAACGGCTGGCACTGTTTCTACTGCGGCTTTGGGTGTGACTTCTACAGGTGCTACGACAAATTCGGAAACGGGTTTCACCACCGATTTGGCTATCGTCGGTAACGCATCGGGTACGCTGACTTTTTCGGGGACGGTCGGCGCAACCACAGTTGGCTCAGCGGTGGCCGCCGCAATGGATTCCGCAGGCGCAGCAGAAGGTTTCAGCGGCTCGATTTGCGCCGCCGTGGTGGTACGGGCGATACGGGGATTTGCATTTGCACCGCTCACGGTGGTACTTTTTATCGACGGCGATGCGGGCGCGTTGTTGGTCACACGCGCCTGCAGCGATGCGCTGAAACCGCCCAACATTTGCGACGCACGACTGGGGCCACCACCGGTTGAATCGCCAAATAAAATCACGAGCAGCACGTGCAACAGCATCGACAAAATAACAAACTTGCCAACCTCGACGTGATTCGGCGGCGGGCCATCCAGCGGCGCTACTGCCAAGCGGCGCAGCGGATGAAAGATCTGGAACGGTGGAGAATCGTTGACTTCTGTATTTGACATTGCGTTTGACATTCCGGACGGCATGTCAATCCTCAATCAGCGCAAATACATGGCGCTGACCACATCGAGCAAGCGAAAAAGAGGGGCATGAACTGATTGCAAGCGGGGCAAGAATGCCTGCCTACCGCGCTTCCAGCACGTTGGCCGCCGCCATTTTCCAGCCGGGCCCCGAGTAGCGCACGCGGCCCAGGCGGATGTGAAAATGGCCCGATGCAATGGTGACCGCCACCACCTGACGTGCGCGATACGTTGCATCGCTGACGATGATCGAATCTGCAAAGCCATGCGCGGGCGCACCCGTGACAAATATGCCGTTCGCGGTTTGCCTCACCGGGCGATCCGTGACCAGCTCAAGGGTCGCGCGCAGCGGTACTTTAGTCAGCACCTTGATGCCGACAGTGGTTGAATAATCGTTACGCTGATTAACCTTGCGCACCACAATTCCTAACACCCACGGTCGACCATCATCGATACGCACCGCGACCAACTCATCAACTTCTACTTTCGCCGCATCATCGCTACTCATCTCCAGGCCCATTCCGGCGTCGCTGATATCAAGCAACTGCACCGGGCTGCGCATGAAGTCATTGGCTCGACCTGCCGCATCTTCAGCGAGTGCGGCGTAACGCAATGCGGCGGGCGCGAAATAGCCGCCGGTGCGCGCGCCGCTGATCGATGAGGAATTTGCACTGGCCGCAGTCGGGCCCACGCTGGTGGTGAGCGCGGATTGCTTGATGAGCGCGCGTTCGTAAATGTCGCTAAAACCAAAATACACGCTGACGCGCGACTTCTGTCCGATCGGAAAACGTTTGCTCTTTTGTGCCGTCGCGCGCTCGATCATGTTGAGCTCGCGTTCGACAAAATCGATCACCGCGATATGCTCTTCCATGCGAAACGACAGCGCAATTCCCCAGCCGGGAAAAATAATGCCCTGATGAAAATAATCCACCGCGCGTTCGAGTTGTCGCCGCAACGGTTTTAAGGCGAGATAAAAATCGGCGCGCTCGCCAGCGACCGGTCGCGTCAATCCGCGCGCGGGATTTTGCGTGTCAATGCACAGTGTTGCACCGCTATCGGCAGGCTCAGTTGTGAGCCACAGCGCACCCATCCAGGCGACTAGCCAGGTGTCGAGGATCTCAAGGCGACGCGGCCCTAAATTACCGCTGGCAAACCGCTCCAGCAACAACGCGCGCACATAGAGCGCTTCAATCGTGGCTTCAATAAAGCGCCGCTCAATGGTCACCGTTTGTACGGCAGCCTCAATCTTTGCTTCAAGCGCGGAACGGAATAATTGATGCAGCCTTGCCGGTGTGGCTGCATCGGGACGCATGCCCGAAATCTTGCGCCATTTGCTGGCATGACCGACCAGCAAAATCGCCAGCGCCCACGCGGGCGCGCGCAGGTGGCGCCCAGCCGATGCTTCGTTCAATCCCGTCGGCACGATCTCGCGAGCGACGCGCGCCAACATTTCATAACGCTCAGTAATCCAGCCGCATACGGCACGATCACCATCCGTCTGCGTTAAGCCGCCCTGCAAAAAACGTTCACGATCAGCGCGCGAGAATTCTTCGAAGTCACGCAACGCACGGGCGAGAATCGTCACGCATTCCAGCGTTTGACGCTTATCCATTTCGCGTTCGAGTGCGAAATGTCTATCGCTCAAACCACGGTGGGCTTTAGTGATCTGCAAGCCGGCTTGTTTGGGATCGGAAGGAATCAGTTCCATAAATTAATGAGCGGACAGGATATTCAAAGGGTTCGTATTCAAGAATTCGTTGGTGGCACTGATGATGGCGCAGGGGGTAGCACAGGGGGCGGCACGTTGTGAAACGCAACCGCATCAACCAGCGCTGTGTGCAACTGTCGCTGCCCTGCTTCGTTACGCTCCGCGCTATCGGGCGTGCTCCAATTCGGCAACATGGTGGGCTCACCCGCATTCGCGTAGCGCGGATCGTTAGGCGCTAATTCGATACCCATCACATCAATGATTTTATTATTTTCCGCGATTTCTTTTTCGTCGTCGGTTGCGTTAATCTCGTCAAACGTTTCGGGTATGACAAATCGTTTCTTGAATTCATCGGCGAGCTCGTTGAACTGCGTGGCATCTTCATTCAAGAATGCAAGCTCCAGCAAAAACAACCACACGCGCCGCTGCTTCGGCTCTTCTTCCAGCGCCAGATACAAAAGCTCGGTGGCCAATCGCGGCTGGTCATCATCAAGCAACTGGCGTCCCCAACGCAGCATTTCGCTGGTGTGGCGCAGCGCAATACTGGGCTCCGGAAATTGCACAAAGCGAGTCGCGATGTAGCGATCACGCAAGCGGCGAGTGCCCGCATCCTGCTGGACTTTGGAAACATCCAGCACAGCGCCTTCGCGCGCGGGTAAAAAATCTGACGTTGGATCCATATTTATTTATGTCATTAATCAATATAAAAATCCAAATAGCGCGGATTTTCATTTTTGTTCACCTTGCTTCGCCCTACCGCATTAGATGACCTCGGCATTCACGTCAATTACCGAAGTCTAAGCGAGAAATGGCGCGACTCCAAATTTCGAAACATACGTTAACAAATATTAAAACGCCAGCACAGGCGCACTTTTCCAAGCAATATTGGCTCGTAATGCCCGCCAACGCTAGTGTTTGACGTCTTGACTCTTTATTTTTTTCTTTCTCTATCCGCCACCGCAGCCGATTCATATTGTTGTAATGTAGAAACGTCATTCTCCAAGATCATCATCTCGCCAAAAACACCCAAAGGAGATTTGCCATGAATTGTTCTCGTTTCGTTCAAACCGCCATTGTCGCATTGCTGTCTGCGGTTTCCACCACGGCGTTCGCTGACACCAGCACCGCCCAAAAAACACTCAAAACCCTCAACGGCGTAGCGCCCATTGTTATCGGCCATCGTGGTGGTGGCAGCGGTTATTTGCCGGAACATACGCTTGAAGCCTACGCCCTCGGCATTGAGCTGGGTGCCGATTACGTCGAACCTGATTTGGTGGCCACCAAAGATGGTCGCCTGATCGCGCGTCATGAACCGAACATGATTAACACCACCAACGTAAAAGATTTGCCGCAATTCGCCAGCCGCAAACGCACGGCGGTCATCGATGGCGCGTCGGAAGAAGGATTTTTTGCGAGTGACTTCACGTTAGCTGAAATCAAAACCATTCGCGCAATCCAGCCACTTGCCGAACGCGATCAACGTTTTAACGGTCAATTTGAAATTCCGACTCTTGAGGAAGTGATTGATTTCGTCAAACGCAAATCGCGCGAAAAAGATCGCACGATTGGCATTTACCCAGAGACAAAACATCCGACCTATCACCAGAAAATTGGCTTGGCACTTGAAGACAGATTGGTTGATGCGCTTAAGCGCGCCGGCTGGAATCGCCGCAGCGCACCGGTTTTTATTCAATCATTCGAGACGGCGAATTTGAAATATTTGCGCAGCCGCACGCCCGTGAAATTGGTGCAATTAGTCGATGCTGACGACGTTAATCTGGATGGATCATTGGCCTTTAATGCGCCATACGACAAGCCATACGATTGGGTGATTTCAGGTCGCGCAGGACTGTTTAAAGATTTGCTCACACCGGCTGGATTAGCCGAGGTCAAAACATACGCAGATGGCATTGGCCCGTGGAAGCCTTACCTGCAAAGTTCGGCCGGAACAGATGCGAATAAAGACGGCAAGGCAGATGACATTAATGGCGATGGCTTGGTGAACGAAGCGGATCGCAAATTGTTGCCGCCCACCGACATTATTGCCAACGCGCATCGACTCGGCTTGCTGGTGCATCCCTTCACATTTCGTAACGAGCAACGCCGCCTGGTATCAAACGACAAGGGCAATCCGATCAATGAATATCTGCGTTTTTACGAGCTTGGCGTCGATGGATTGTTCTCGGACTTTGCCGATACTGCGTTCGCCGCGCGCACCATGTTTTTGCTTGCGAATGACAAAAACTACGCGGCTTGTTTAGTCGGCGGCGAGCGTGCAAATCGCAACTGCCGCCGCAACGATGACGATTAAAAAATCTTGGTGCTCGCACTAAAGTAGAAGGCAATTAATCCCTTTCGCTTTAGTTGAAAAAATATGACACTTGCTTGCTCGTTCGCCGTGACCTGCACGCTGACTAAAGTAGGGCGCGCGCGCAAATTAGCGCGGCGGCGATTACGGTGATAGTCTATATGGGTTTGTTGCTCTATTAGTCTTTGAAACGTACTGATCGAGCAGCTCGCCATTTGTCATATTTCATATTTGTCATTCTTAAAAATTTTGAGCCTGGACATACTTCCTAGGCATTCACACTACAGGAATCGTCATGACTACACGCCGTCAGTTTATTAAAATCGTCCCGCTCGCGGGAGCTGCTTTTGTTGTTGGCTGCTCAGATAAACCCGCGCCACCGCCTAAAGTCGCCGATGCGGCACCAGCTCCGGCGGCAGTAGCGCCCCCACCTGCGGCAGCCGCGCCCACCGCTACACCCTCCAACACCCCGGACACGTCACCCGCGGCTTCCGCTCCTGCGGGCAATATGCCGATGGTCGATGAAAAGGATGCGACCGCTGTCGCGTTGGGTTATGTTGCAAACGCGACCAAAGCGGATACCACCAAATACAAAACTTATGCAGCCGGACAAATTTGCAGCGGCTGTCAGTTATATCAAGGATCAGCTGGTGCCGCATCCGGCCCCTGCTCCTTGTTCGCCGGCAAACAGGTCAGCGCGCAGGGTTGGTGCAGCGCTTTTGCGAAGAAGGCGGCATAAAGTTGATTCTTTTACCGACGCGGCTGGAGCTTCGCGGAAAAACCTGAAGCGCCCGCAGACAAAAAAAGCCCCTGAAACTCAGGGGCTTTTTTTCTTGCCAGTCACTTCGGTTTTGTTGATGCAAAAATCTATTGCACCGTCACCCGGAACGCCACGCTGCCGGACTGCAAGGCATTCAGTGCGCCGTTGAGCGTCCACACGACGTTACCCGAGGCGCCCACGGTTGGCGCAGTGAAATTACAATTGGTCAGCGCAGCCGGAAGTGGCGTATTACACGCGGCCGATACAAACGTGGTGAACACCGGCGTCGTATCTGTCACCACGATCATCGACACCGGCGCGTTTGCAGTATTCGTGTAGGTGACAATGTATTCAAGCACATCGCCAGGCTTCGCAGTATTGTTGGTGCCAACCGTGCCGCCCTGCGTGATGTTACGCACCGATTTAGTCAGCGTGAGACCGCCATTCAGCACGACCGTGGTGACGTCCTGACGCGTGTAATTGATGTTTGCCCCGACTGTGGGTGTGAAAGTCGCTGAAATGGTCAGCACATCCTGCGCGTTAAACGGCGCTGCGGCGGGAATGTCGTTTCGCACAATAATACAAATCTGATCACCCGCAGTGACCGCAATTGCGCCCGCGAGCGGCGTGGCACCATCCGCGCCATCGAGCGTGCCATTGCAATTCACATCCCGGAAGATGGTGGTGACCCAGCCAGCGATATTCGGATTAGGCGCTTGCGTGGCCGCGAACGACACCGACCCGGTGGAACCGGCGTTAAATGAATGCTGATAGAACACACTGGTGCCCGGCAAGCCGGTCTGCGCGCCGTCTGTGGTAAACGTATTTACCGGTGCATTACCGACCGGCACGGTAAGCAGCGCACTATTGTTGCCGGTATTGGCTACTGGTTCGTTCGTACCGGCCACACTGGCAACGTTGGTGACGCTTGGTACAGCGGTGCTGTTTACACTCACGTTAATGGTGATCGCAGTCCCTGTTGCACCAGCGGCAATCACCGCGCTGGAGGTGCAAGTCACCACTTGTGCGAGCACGCCACATGTCCACCCTGACCCACCGGAGCCAGCGGCAACATACGTGAGACCGGCGGGCAACGTATCGGTTACCGTAACGACGCCAGAGGTGGCGGCAGTGCCCAATAAATTATTTGGCGTTAATGTAAAGCTCGCATTCGCGCCGACCGTGAACGTGCTGGCTGAAGTCTTCGTTAGCGCCAGATCAGGCACCGGCACCAGGATTGCCGTGACAGTCAACGTGGCGACATCACAAATCGTGGCGTTTGGCGCTGGCGCGCAGACTTGGTAGTTCAGCGTACATGTGCCATTGACAGGCACGTTGTACGTCGCCACACCAGCAGCAGAAACAATAGCGCCCACGCAAGTCCCACCCGGCTGCAAGTTAAATGTGGAATTTGTTGGGAACTGATCATTGGTGCTCAAGGTAGTCGTGGCACCTACAGTGCCGCCGAGCTTGGAGTCAATATCGTTAACTGCGTCGATGATCGTAATGACGCCGCCGGTCGTAGTACTGTTGTTTCCGCCAGAAGTTGTGCCTCCATTGGTGTCATTGTCCGCACCCGTGCGTGCTGTAACTGTAACGCTAACAGGCAACGTATCAGAACCACCTGCCGTGCCTGGCGACGTGTAGCTCACGCTGCACGTCAGCGTACCGCCAGTGAGCACGCCAGCAATCGTACTGCCAGTGCTTGGTGTGCAGGCACCAATCGTGAGCACAACCGGGTTGCCCAAGCTGTCTAGCGCCGTGGCCGTACAGATAGCGTTGGTCGACGTGTTCGGGCCACTGTTGCTACAGACAACCTGCCCGCTCACAACGCTTCCCGGCGCACTTACGCTCGGCACTGTAATGGATGGCGTCATGTCGCTGATCGTGGGCGCGATCGTCAACGATGCGTTCGCGGGTGCTCCCGTCAAACTCACTGGGCCACTCGCGACCGGCGCTTGCGTCAAGTTGGTTACGCCGCCAACAGTCGATGCGGTAACGTTTACAGTCACCTGACAACTGGCCCCAGCGGTGAGACCGGCCACACTCAGGCGCACGTTGTTGTCACCGGCGGCACTGGCCGCGTTGCTGATCCTGGTGACGGTGCCGCAGGCGGCAGGGGTGAAGGTGAAAATGGTGTTGACCAATGTCAATCCAACTGGGAAGCTATCATCTAATTGGACACCGGTGAGAGCGCTAGGGTTAGCTACTGGATTACTCACAATCAGTGCAAGCGTTGTTTGACCACCCGCAATAATGCTCGCCGCGCCAAAGGATTTAGCGGCGACAACCGGCGCATAGAGGTTGACACTGTCGGTGGCGCTGGTACCCGCGGGCGCGTTGCTGCTGGTCACCGGCCCGGTGTTATTGGTGGCGACCCCGGCACTGATGGCGGTGATGGTGGTGGTGTAGACGCAACTGGTGGATGCGGGCACCACACCGGCGGTCAAGCTCATGGACGTGGCGGTGCCGGTGAGTGTGCCGGTACAGGTGGCCGGGCTTACGGTGGCGGCAATGCCGGTGATGCCGGTGGGGTAGGTGTCGGTAAAGGCCACCCCGGTGATCGCTACCAAGTTGGTGTTTTGCACGGTGATGGTCATGATGCTGGTACTACCCGCCCCTGCACCAATCGCCAAGTCGGTGGCGACGATGTTCTTGGTGATGACCGGTGCGGCCAAGGCGTTGACCGTGACCGGGGCGACGGCCGGTATGCCGGTGGTGGCGACCGGGCCGGTCGCGACCGGGGCGGCAGTGGTGTTGGTACCCGAGCCTGCTACCGCCGAGGTGATGTTCAGACTGACCTGGCAGGTAGTGCCTGCCGCCAGACTGGCGACGCTCAGGCGCACGTTGTTGTCACCGGCGGCGCTGGCCGCGTTGCTGATTTTAGTGACGGTGCCGCAGGCGAGTGGCGTGAAGGTGAAGCTGGTATTGAGCAGGTTCAAGCCGGTCGGGCTAAAGGTGTCGTCAAGGGTCACGCCGGTCACCGCACCGGGGTTTACGGCCGGGTTGGTGACGCTTAACAGCATGGTGGTCGAGCCACCGGGCGCGAACGCGGCGGTGACGCTCTTGTTGGCGACAACCGGCGCATAGAGGTTGACACTGTCGGTGGCGCTGGTACCCGCCGGTGCGTTGGCGCTGGTCACCGGCCCGGTGTTATTGGTGGCGACCCCGGCACTGATGGCGGTGATGGTGGTGGTGTAGACGCAACTGGTGGATGCGGGGATGACACCGGCGGTCAAGCTCATGGAGGTGGCGGTGCCGGTGAGTGTGCCGGTACAGGTGGCCGGGCTCGCGGTGGCGGCAATGCCGGTGATGCTGGTGGGGTAGGTGTCGGTGAAGGCCACCCCGGTGATCGCCACCAGGTTGGGGTTCTGGATGGTGATGGTCATGATGCTGGTACTACCCGCCCCTGCACC
>JANMQR010000081.1:0-5971 GCA_031370625.1 Burkholderiales bacterium
GGCGAGTCCGCCCCCATTCAGCGCGCGCGCGACTTGATCGTCAAACTGGCGCGTAGTCAGGCACCGGTGTATATCGCCGGGGAATCGGGAACCGGGAAAGAGGTGGCGGCCCGCCTGATCCACTCGGGCTCGGCACGACGCGACGCGTCCTTCGTTGCCGTCAATTGTGGCGCGATCCCCGAGAATTTGATGGAGAGTGAATTTTTCGGCTACAAAAAAGGTGCCTTCACGGGTGCGGATGCAGAGAAAGATGGCTTTCTGCACGCAGCGGACGGTGGCACGTTATTTCTGGATGAAGTCGGTGACTTGCCGATTCTGATGCAGGTAAAGTTGCTTCGTGTGATTCAGGAAAAGAAGGTTCGCAAGCTCGGCGACACATCCGAATTGCCGGTGGATTTTCGCATCATCAGTGCGACCCATAAGAACTTGGCAGATAAAGTTACCGCCGGCGAATTCCGTCAGGATTTGTTTTATCGATTGAACGTGATCGAGCTTAAAATGCCGAGCCTGCGCGAGATCCCCGAGGACGTGCCGCTGATGGTAAAGCTGGTGCTGGAGCGCCTCTCGCAGCAAAGCGGCGTGCCGCTGCCGCAGCTGGGCGACGACGCGATGAACGCACTCATCAGCTACGACTATCCGGGCAATGTGCGTGAGTTGGAGAATATTCTTGAACGCTCGTTGGCGCTTTGCGACGGCAAATTGATTCGCGAGGCCGATCTGTATTTGACCGAGACCCACACGGCAAACGGAAATGGCAGCAGCAGTAGCATCTCGGGTGAACGCACCCAGCCGCTGCATGAATATCTCGACCAGATTGAACGCCAGCAAATCATGAAAGCGCTAGAGCAGACCCGCTTTAACAAAACGGCAGCAGCAAAGTTGTTGGGCATTACCTTCCGCTCGCTGCGCTACCGTCTGGATCGCCTGGGTATTGAATGAAGCCCGCTGCATTCGCGGGCAGGTGCTACCATCAGCAAACGCAATCAAGAAATTTAACTAAGGAAAATAATGCCCCACGGTTATGTATGCGAAGCGGTTAATCCAGTCGAAAATGATTTCTCAGCGGATTCGCGCGATAAAGACGGGGTGCGCGTGGTGTCGTTCGATAGCAAACGCGCGCTGACTGTTTATTTATTTTCCACGCACATTGTGCAGATTGAGGCGGTAAAAGACGCCAAGACGGGCGAGGATCGAGGGCTGATTACGCTGTCGTCGGGCTTGCGATATATCTCGAAGCGAGCGGCGAGTGTGACCTGTGCGGAGTTGTTGGCGCAGAGCTGAGCGCCGCTATTTCTGCAGATAAAAAGCAACGTTGTTACGTTGCTTTTTTGTTTGTCGAAAATTTTAAGGTTTGCTCGCAATTGCGAAGCGCGCGTCGAATAAATCTGCATCATCAAAATGCCGTACGCCGACAAACGCAGTCGCATGTCGGCCCCATTGACGCATCGCGCCAGGACTCGAAATACCCATTGGCCAGAACAAAAAACGTTCACCGCGTTCCGTGCCGCTGATTAACCCGTCGGATTGAAAAACACTTCGCGTGAAACCATCAGTGAGTGGCATTGAACGCAGCTCCTCTTCTTCGCGCCATTGATATGTTTTGCTCTGCGCATTTTTGTTAGCACTTGTGCTTGATTTCATACCCACGATGTAGTGACTTGTCGATGCGATCTGCAAAATGATTCGCTGAGGCGGCGCGACCAACGGCACACTTGTCGGTACAAAAGCCCATTCAATAATGCCCGTGGGTGAAGGCTTCAATTTCATGCGCGACGTCGGAAAAAACAAGTGATAACAGCCGCAACCATGAATCGAATCGTAAATCAGCGGCGCGCCGTCGTCATCGAGGGTCACGCGCCAAATGATGCTATCCAGTGCGCCAGACAACAAATCAAACAGTTGCTGGCGCGGGCGAGAAGGAAACCACGCGCTGTACACGAGTTGTGCATAAGTTTTGCCACCCATGCGCGTATATGAAATGCGCCGATAGATGCTGGGACGCGCAATATCAACCAGCGGCGCTTCGTCGAGCGCTGCACTATCCCGCCATTGCAACATGCCGATACGATCATCGTCGCTTGCTGTTTCAACTTCAAATATTGGCGCGTGTGCATCAAACAACTGCATCCATTCATCTGCAGAAAGTGACGGAATACCAAGCGAGCTGCGACGAGCGTTTCTGAATTTTAAATATATATTTTCAGTTGAAGAAATGCTTGATGGCGAATATCGAGTGACGGAGTGAGCTGAGAGCGGTATTGATTCCGCACGTTGAATCTTCGTCGCGGCAACACGTTGCCAGCCTTCAACTCCACGAAAAAAAGGAATCTTTGCTAAAGGATAAAGGCCGATTAAACGTTTGAAAGCAGAATAGTCGTCTGGCACACGCGCTGCAGCAACCATGTCCGCACGCCGCGTTGCGCTGTTCATGTCTGCGTTCATCATCAGCGCAGCACAATCGACTGTTCTGGCGGGGATGTCTGATTTGGACATTCGCAGCTTAGTCGCCGCTGCTACCGGTAGATTCGAAATTTCCGCATCGCGCGCGGCATGATCAAGCCTGCGTAATTCGGTAATCCACGATGCAAAATGGGCCGAAGCCCGAGCATCCTCCGTTTTAAAATCAACCGCGAATGACGCAAAAAAACGATTCGCGCGCAGATTAGGAAAATTTTCCATCCGCGCTTCACTACCGTCGCGAACGCCGGCTGTGTCAATGGCCGCATCAAGATCATTGAAGTGTTCTTTGCACGAGGCTAGCGAGGATTTCGCGAGTTCTGTAGGCGGTTGTTGATCCCTCTGCCCATCTCTTAAACTGGCACAACCTGTAACGGCCAACAGCAAAAAAACCAAAAGTACTTTCGCATTTGTCATATGACGAAGTATATTCTTCTGTATGCGTGCGTTTTGCTGATGACCTGCTGCTGAATATGATGTGAACTAGTGGTTGGATAACATGCAACGAGTTATCAAGATGCGCATTTACATCGACCTTAGATGCGCAGAGTATAAAAAATACTGAGGTTGAGGGAAATTAATGGAGTCTGACCCTGAGGTTTCCCCACGAATATTTCTTGTAAATCAATCATATACGGCGTAGTGTTCACGACAAAACGAGGTCTGCAATGGCCTCATCTTTTTCTTGTTAGCGACCAAGCAAACAAGGAGAAGAAACCATGCAGACCCACATCATCTTATCGCGATTGCTGCGTTGTTGTGAGCCATTCATGCACGCCGCACGCTGGCAAGCCTTGCATGATGTTGCACTCGCCGCCGTCTGCGGCAAGGCGCTGACGCTAACCACGTTAGCCCTCGGCACTACGCGTCCTACCTCACTGCGATACCGCATCAAATGCGTGGATCGCCTGTTGGCCAACCCCCATCTGGACAGCGAGCGTCTGAACGCCTATCGCGCGCTGGCTGGTGAATGGTTAAGTGGCCTTGCACAATTGCTGATCGTGGTCGACTGGTCGCCGGTCACTGACGATATGCAGTGGCACTTACTGCGCGCCTCGGTGGTGGTGGAGGGGCGAAGCATCACCCTCTTTGAAGAAGTCCACCCGCGCAAACACTTGACCGCATGCAAGGTTCACCAGAAGTTTATCCGGCGGCTGGCAGCGCTTACACCACCGTGTCGTCAACCACCAATCGTTATCACCGATGCTGGTTTTCGTAGCACCTGGTTTCGACTCATCGATGAACAAGGTTGGTACTGGATCGGGCGCACCCGCAACCGCGACTTTGTGAGGCGCCATCTGGGTCACGGCCAAGGCCCAGGTCTAGGCGAATGGTTTGCCGCCAAGCAGCTCTATGCCAAGGCCACCACGACGGCGGCTGACTTGGGGGCGTATGAGGCGGTGCGCAGCCGCCCGTTTAGCTGTCGCTTCGCACTCATCAAAATGAAACCCACCGGTAGAAAGCACAAGTATCCCAGCGGCAAGGTGAGGCGCAGTAGCAGTGCTAAGAAAGCGGCGCAGTGCCATCGCGAGCCATGGTTGCTGTGCTACTCGCCGACGCTGGCTTATCTTGGTGCGGCGGCGGTGGTCAAGCTCTATGCGCAGCGGATGCGAATTGAGCAGCAGTTTCGCGACACCAAGAATGTGGCGCATGGTATGGGGCTGGCGCAGTCCAAGAGCCGTGGTCAGCGGCGACTACAGGCGTTATTGCTGATCGCGCACATTGCGGAAATGGCGAAGCGCCTGATCGGTGAAGCCGCGCAAGCTGCGCAACTCGAACTTGCGCTGATGAGCAACAACATTAAAAATCGTAAAACGATTTCGGTGATGACATTGGCGACCCGCGTGATTGAGCGGCCAGATTTAATGCGTAAAGTGACTGATGTCTGGAGCCACATGGAGACACTGCGAAGGCAAGCAAATGAGGCGTCGGCGTGCGCGCAGAGAACAATATGATTCGTGGGGAAACCTCAGGGTCGGACTCCATTAATTTGAAACAATCAACTCACAACAACTCAACTAATCTTTAACTTATTCAACAACACCTAAATGCCCCGCCTTCCCCACTTCGTCATCCCCGGTCAACCGCAACATATCATCCAGCGCGGGAATAACCGCCAGACTATTTTTGCTGCCGAGGCGGACTATCAGTTCTTTCGCGATGCGTTGGTGGAAGCGGCAGGGCGGTTTGGATTGGCGATTCATGGCTATGTGTGGATGACGAATCACATTCATCTTTTAGCGAGCCCGCTGTATGCGGACAGTATTGGTAGAACGCTGCAATCGGTCGGGCGACGGTATGTCCAGTATTTCAACTACACCTACAAGCGCACCGGCACGCTGTGGGAAGGCCGCTATCGCGCAACCGTTGTGGGTAGCGAAAGTTATTTGTTAAAGCTGATGCACTACATCGACATGAGTCCCGTCAGCGCCAGCATGGTCTCGCATCCGCGCGCATATGCGTGGTCGAGCTTTCGCCGGTATGCGGATGGTGATGCAGGATTGAACAGCATTTGGCTGGAGCCGCATCAGCAGTATTTGGCGCTGGGTGCAACGGACGAAGATCGACGTGTGGCTTATCGGCAATTGTTTAAAACCATTACATCCGAAGATGAGCTGACGACGATTCGTGATGCGACCAATATGGGCTGGGCGTTGGGGAGTGATCGGTTTGCATCGGAGATTGAGGCGTTGTCGGAGCGTAGGGCGGTGTCGAAGGGGCGGGGGAGACCGCGGCGTCAGCACTAGAATAAGTAAAGTCAAGCATCTGCGGGAACCAACACGCATTTTTGCTCGAAGAGCCGCTCTGCTATTAGAGTTCGCTGGTGGATCGCCAATCGTGTTTAACGCCCCGGCGTAGCGCGATTCGCACAATAGCGATACCATAAGTGCTTCCTGACCCCACTCGAATAGTGATTCATCATGGCATCCTCAGCAACTGCAATCGTAGATTCGTCCAATCGCCTCGGCCCACTCGTCAAGGGCGCTAAAAATGATCGAAAGGTCACGTTCCGCGAAGTCATCAATGGCTTGGTTGAGGATGGCTTTATTGCATTGGCTGATGGCGAAAAAATTATTCATGATCAGCGCTCACAACGATCAGATGGGCATCCGATTTCGATTGTGGCGCAGCTCAAAATAAAGTCGCTTAAACCGCCGCTGCGTTTTCTGGATATTGAGCGTTTGACTGAATGGCTGGCGGGGCGGGTTGAGCTGCCTTATTACCATATTGATCCGCTAAAAATTGATATGCGTGCGGTCACGGAAGTGATGTCGTCCGACTACGCGGCAAAGCGAAATATTTTGCCGGTGGAGGTCAAAGGCCGTGATGCGTTGATCGCGACGTGCGAGCCGTTTGTGACGAGCTGGCAGCGCGATTTGGGTGAAATGTTGCGGATGAATATCCAGCTTGTGATTGCGAATCCGGTCGATATTCAGCGCTACGTTGGCGAGTTTTACAATCTGGCGCGAAGCGTAAAACGCGCCGAGAAAAGCGACGCGGGTGCGGGCAAAAA
>JANMQR010000137.1:0-8058 GCA_031370625.1 Burkholderiales bacterium
CCGATGATGATAAACATCGGGATCAGCATGGCCTCGAAGAAAACATAAAACAAGATCGCGTCAAGCGCGGCGAACACACCATTGATCAAGCCGGACATAATTAGGAAAGCGGCCATATACTGCGCCACATTTTTCTCGATCACGCGCCAACCGGCAATCACCACCAGCACAGTGGTGAAGCTGTTGAGAATAATCAGCAGCATCGAAATGCCATCAACACCCAACGAGTAATTAATATTGAAGCGCGAAATCCACGGCATGAATTCGCTGAACTGCATGCCGGGCGCGGCATTGTTGAAATGCACCCAAAGCGGGAGGGAAACGAGCAAGCCAACAATGCTGCCGATCAGCGCAACTACGCGCGCAAGATTTTTCTGGCTGTCGCCACTCAAAAATAGTGTGGCTATGCCGACAAAAATAGGCACCCAAATAGTCAGGCTTAAGATGTAAGAACTGGATTGCATATTGTTATTGATTTCAGAACGGTCGAAGCTTGAGGAAAAGGATGGTGAGCAGGCCGAACACACCAAGAATCATGGTGAACGCATAGCTGTAAACGAAACCGGTTTGCAGCTTGCGGGTAACGCCGGAGAACCAGCCGATCAGCTTGGCGGTACCGTTGACGAAGAAACCATCGATGATGGTGACGTCGCCAAATTTCCATAGCGCGCCACCGAGCTTGCGCGCACCGCTGGCGAAGAAGAAATCATTGAAGCGATCAAAGCCGTATTTATCTTCGAGTATTCTTACCGGCAGCGCGAAGGTGGCGCGAATTTTTGCGGGCAATTCAGGCTTCCAGATATAGCAAACCCACGCGGTTGCAGCACCCGCAAATGCAAACCAGAACGGTAGCGATTTGAGACCGTGCAACATCATCGCGCCTGCACCATGGAATTCGGATTTCAATTCCTTCATGGTCTCGCTCACCGCAATTGCGCCATCGAAATAACCGCCGTAAAGCATTGGCTCGATCAACAAGCCACCGATAAAAACTGATGGAATCGCCAGCAGAATCAATGGCAGCGTGACGACCCACGGTGTTTCGTGCGGCTTCTCGCCGGGTGCTAAACCGTGGTGTTCATGATCGTCGTGCGCGTCGTGTTTGTCGTGAGCGTGATGGCCGTCATGACCAAATCGTTCTTTGCCATGGAAAGCAAAAAACACTAAGCGGAATGAGTACAGCGCACCGACAAACACGCCCAGCAATGCCGCGATGTAGGCAATGCCTGCACCAGGTGTATTGGAGGCATGGATTGCTTCGATGATTGAGTCTTTGGAGAAGAATCCAGCAAATGGCGGAAAGCCCGCATTCGCCAGCGCGCCGATCAACACCGTGAAATAAGTGATCGGCAAATATTTGCGCAGGCCGCCCATTTTGCGCATGTCTTGTTCGTGATGCATGGCGATGATGACTGAGCCTGCGCCAAGGAATAACACCGCTTTAAAAAACGCATGCGTCATCAAATGGAACACACCGGCCGAATACGCCGATGCACCAAGCGCCATCGTCATATAGCCGAGCTGCGAGAGCGTGGAGTAGGCAACGACGCGCTTGATGTCGTATTGCACAATCGCAATGAGCGCCATGAAGAACGCCGTAATCGCGCCGATGATCAGCACAAATGAAAGTGCAGCTTGCGACATTTCAAACAGCGGCGACATCCGCGCCACCATAAAAATACCGGCCGTTACCATCGTGGCGGCATGGATCAGTGCAGAAATCGGTGTGGGGCCTTCCATCGAATCGGGCAACCACACATGCAGCGGAAACTGCGCAGATTTTCCCATCGCGCCGATGAACAAGCAGATGCAGGTAACGGTGATTAACGACCACTGCCAGCCGGGAATGAGCGTAATCATCTGCTCCTTCAACGCAGGTGCCAAGCGAAATGTTTCCGCGTAATCGAGCGTGCCCATGTAGGCAAAAATGAGGCCGATGCCGAGCAGGAAACCGAAGTCACCGACACGGTTAACGAGGAACGCTTTCAGGTTGGCGTAAATCGCGGTGGGCCGCTTGTACCAAAAGCCAATCAACAGGTACGACACCAGGCCAACCGCTTCCCAGCCGAAGAATAATTGCAGGAAATTATTCGACATCACCAGCATCAACATCGAAAACGTGAACAGCGAGATATACGCGAAGAAGCGCGTGTAGCCTTCGTCTTCAGCCATATAGCCGATGGTGTAAATGTGCACCATCAACGACACGAATGTCACGACGAGCATCATCATCACCGTGAGTGAATCGATGAGAAATCCGATTTCGAGTTTGATGCCGCCTGTGACAAGCCAGGTGTAGATCGAGCCGTTGAATGACTTGCCCGCCATCACATCCTGAAACACAAAGCACGACAACACGAACGCGGCGAGCACGCCGAAGATCGTCACGCTATGCGCAAACGCGCGACCCAGACGTGGGCCGAGGAAACCTGCCAGCACTGCGCCAATAAGTGGCAGCAGCGGAATGGCGAGAAGAGCTAATTTGTTTTCGATCATGAGTTCGTTATTCTTTTAAAACTTGGTCATCAACTAATGATTGGCATGCTTGAAGATGCTCTATCGACGCGTATCCCTGAGGTATATGCTTCAAACACCGCGCGGATATCGACTCTTCAGCCATTCGCTTAAAAATTAACCTTTTAACGTGGCGATATCATCCACATTAATACTGCGCAAGTTGCGGAATAAAATCACCAAAATCGCCAGGCCAATCGCGGACTCTGCGGCGGCGACGGTGAGAATAAAAAACACCATGACCTGCCCGGCGAGATTGCCCCAGTAATGCGAGAAGGCAATGAAATTCATGTTCACCGCAAGCAGCATCAGTTCAATCGCCATCAGCAGCACGATAATATTTTTGCGATTCAAAAAAATACCCGCGACGGAGATCGCGAACAAGATTGCGGACAAAACTAGATAGTCTGTGATGGTGATCATTTTGTGTGTGCTTGGTTAAGCGGCAGGCGGTGTTGGTGAAGACGGAATTTCTTTCTCGGCATCCATCTTGATAATCTTCAAGCGATCACTTGCTTTAACGCGAACCTGATCGCCAACGATTTGTGATTTCGCTTCTTTACGCGGGCGCAAGGTGAGTGCGATGGCCGCAACAATCGCGACCAGCAAAATCACGGCGGCTAATTCAAACGGCAACAAATAATCGGTGTACAGAACGCGACCTAGTTCTTTACTATTCGAAATGCCTGCGGCGGGCGGCGCACCGAACGCTTTATTGGCGAGGGCGAAATTTTTGCTGGTGATGAGTAGCACCATCTCGGCCACCATCGCAATCGCGACTGTGGCGGCAACCGGTAAATATTTCCAGAAGCCTTCGCGCAGCTTGTCGAAATTGATATCCAGCATCATCACGACGAACAGGAACAGCACCATCACCGCGCCAACGTAAACCAGAATCAGCGTGATCGCCAAAAATTCCGCATACAGCAACAACCACAGGCAAGATGCGGTAAAAAACGCGAGCACCAAAAACAGCACCGCATGCACCGGATTTCGCGCGGTGATCACACGCAATCCTGAAACAATCAGGATCGCGGCAAAGGTATAAAAAATAATGGATTGAAAAGTCATTGTTGTTTTAATTTAGAACATTTGTAGCGAGTAAGCGTCGCAAAAAATAGAAATATGGCCCGCGTTACAGCAAGCGTTGTTATAGATAATTATTGGTTAACGATACTTCGCATCTTCCGCGCGGCGGCTGGCGATTTCGGTTTCGTATTTATCGCCAATCGCCAACAGCATCGGTTTGGTGTAATAAAGGTCACCGCGCTTTTCGCCGTGATATTCGAGCAAATGGGTTTCGACAATTGAATCCACCGGACAAGACTCTTCACAGAAGCCGCAGAAAATACACTTGGTTAAATCGATGTCATAGCGCGTCGTGCGACGGCTGCCGTCGTCACGCTGCTCGGATTCAATCGTGATTGCCAGCGCGGGACACACCGCCTCGCACAGCTTGCAGGCGATACAGCGCTCTTCACCATTCGGATAACGGCGCAGCGCATGCAGGCCACGGAAACGCGGACTCTGCGGGGTTTTTTCTTCCGGAAACTGCACGGTGATTTTGCGTGCGAACAAATGCCGCCCGGTCAATTTCAGGCCTTGCAGCAGCTCGCCCAACATCATGCTGCTCATCAATTCTTTGGTTCTATCCCACATGATTACTTTCCAAACCAGAGTGAAAACGGTGCCCAATTGCGCACGGGATCCAGCATCATCACGCCAACAACAATGATCCACACAATGGTAATCGGGATAAATACTTTCCAGCCGAGGCGCATAATTTGGTCATAGCGATAGCGCGGAAATGACGCGCGAATCCAGACGAAGATGAGCATAAGCGCCATCATTTTGATGAGCATCCACACGATACTCGGCGCGCCCAAAATCGGAATTGAATTCGGAAACGGTGACAACCAACCGCCCAAAAACATGATGGTCGAAATGGTCGCGACCAATAACATGTTCGCGTATTCGGCCAAGAAAAATAGTGACCAGGTCATGCCGGAATATTCAACCAACGGGCCAGCCACAATTTCCGATTCGCCCTCGGCCACGTCAAACGGATGACGATTGGTTTCAGCGACACCCGCGATAAAGTGAACCATGAACAACGGGAACAGCGGAATAAAAAACCACTCGGCAAATCCGTAAGCGCCATCTTGCTTCGCCACCATTTGCGTGAGGTTCATCGTCTGCGCGGCCATCAAGCCACCCACCAATGCGAAGCCCATCGCAATTTCGTAGCTCACGACTTGCGCGGCCGAGCGCATCGCGCCTAAGAACGCGTATTTCGAATTCGACGCCCAACCCGCAATGATGACGCCGTAAACGCCCATCGAGGTCAACGCGAGTACCACGAGCAGACCCGCGTCAGCATTCGCAATCACCCAGCCCGGCATGAATGGCACGACCGCCCACACCGCCATCGCAGGCGCGACGGACAACGCCGGAGCCAATAAAAATAACCAGCGATTAGCACCTGTCGGAACGATTTGTTCTTTGAGCAACAACTTCAGCGCATCTGCAATCGGTTGTGCAAAACCACCGAGCCATTTGATGCCGAAAAACGTAACGCGATTCGGACCGCGGCGAACTTGCATCCAACCGATGACCCAGCGTTCAACCAATTGGAAATACAAGACAAACACGAGTAGCGGAACGACAACGGCAACCACTTTCGCGAGCGCCCATGCGGTCGCAAATGCGGGCGGGCCCATCGCGGGGCCGAGTACGTTGACGAAACCGGTATCGAGTGTGGAATAAAGTGCCTCGAACATGGCTTAATCCGCGGCCGCAGCGAGTGAGATTTTCTCGACCGTCACTGCGCCAAACATCGCATCCAACGCCGATGTTTCAGAAATGGCGGCAGCCACGCGCACGCAGCCTGCGGGCAATGTGGCATCAATCTTTGCTTTCAATATTGCCGCGCCGCTACCTTGGGCAACGCGAACATCAGCGCCATCCGACAGCCCAAGATCTGCAAATACATCGCTGGCTAAAAATGCAATTTTCGCGTTCTTGGCATCGGCTGATTTTTGTAGTGACGTGGCACGACGTACCAGCGCATCGGCGGCATAAATCGGCACTTCAGCGATACGTTCAATTCCCGTTGCAGGTGCTGAAAGCGCGATCGCCACGCCACGAATTTCGTTATTCAATTTCGCGTTTACGAATGCCTGCAAGTCTGGCGCAATTTCGTTGCGAATCGCATCAACGTTGTCCTGATCAAAACCATCCAGCCCGAGCATATTGCCCAGCACGCGAATGACTTTCCATGCAGGGCGCGCTTCGCCGAGCGGCTTCACGACACCATTAAACTTTTGCACGGTACCTTCGGTGTTCACAAACGTGCCCGCTGTTTCCGTGAACGGTGCGATGGGCAAAATCACATTCGCATAATCAATCGCGGAGGTTTGGAATGCAGACAACGCGACGACAAATTCAGCAGACTTCAATGCGTTGATCGCTGTCGCAGGTGCGGCGCAATCCAGCTCTGGCTCTAGGCCAAGCAAGATGCAAGCGTGGCGCGGCGTTTCAGCCATTTCTGCCCCAGAAGTCGCACCCGTGCTAGGGTTTGCATTCACGATTGCAGCCCCCACACTATTCGCGGCTTCGCCAAGAAAACCCAGCGTCGCACCCGACAGCCGCGCGATTTCTTGCGCGAGTACATGTAGCGTTGAGGCATCAGGATGATGTTGCGCGAAATTACCGAGCAGAATCGCGGTCTTTTCTTTATCGAGCAGGCTCTTTGCAATCGCACTTGATTCATTCGACACGGTCACAGAATTAATCACGGCCGCAATCTCTGTCGCCAAACCCGAGCCTTGAATTTCAGCCATCGATTTTGCAATCGCGGCCAAGCTCTGCACCATGGCGCTCGGACGCACGATGGCTTTGTTCGCGACGTCCATCAACAAATCATCATCAACTGCGTGAACGAGATTTATCTGCAAACCTTTTTTCGCCGCTTGGCGGAAACGGTTTGCTATCAGCGGATGATCTTTGCGCAAGGTGGAGCCGACGATGAGCACGCTCTTCAACGATGCGATATCGGCGAGCTTCATACCGAGCCACGGCACACCGGAAAGTTTTCCATCAGCATTTCTATCCGTCTGACGCAAACGTGTATCGATATTGTTCGAGCCCAAGCCACGTACAACTTTGTTGAGCAAATACAATTCTTCCAGCGTTTGATGCGGCGAGGCCAGCGCGCCAATTGCAGCAGCACCGTGCTTTGCTTTTACCGCATTCAAGCCATCTGCGACAGCCTGCAAAGCTTCCGGCCATTCTACTTCTGCCCACGCGCCATTCGTTTTCACCATCGGCTTGGTGAGGCGCTCCGGCGAATTCAAGCCTTCATATGAGAAACGATCTTTGTCCGACAACCAACATTCATTGATTGCTTCATTCTCAAGCGGCAGCACGCGCATCACGCGATCCTGCTTGACCTGCACAATCAAGTTGGAACCCAAGCCATCATGCGGCGATACGGATTTGCGGCGCGATAGTTCCCAGGTGCGCGCCGAATAGCGAAATGGTTTGGACGTTAACGCGCCTACCGGGCAGAGATCAATCACGTTGCCAGACAATTCGGAATCAACCGTCTTGCCGACAAACGCCAGAATTTCCGAATGCTCGCCACGTCCCGCCTGGCCCAATTCCATCACTCCAGCGATTTCCTGCCCGAAGCGCACGCAGCGTGTGCAATGAATGCAACGCGTCATGTCGGTCGAGATCAGCGGGCCTAGATTTTTGTTTGCCACCACGCGTTTTTCTTCCTGATAACGCGATGCGCCATTGCCGTATCCGACGGCCAAATCTTGTAGCTGACATTCGCCACCTTGATCGCAAATCGGGCAATCCAATGGATGGTTAATCAGCAAAAACTCCATCACGCCTTCTTGCGCTTTTTTCGCGTACTCGGACGACGTTTGCACTTTCATGCCTTCGGTCGCGGGTGTCGCGCAGGCAGGCAAGGGCTTCGGCGCCTTTTCAACTTGCACGAGACACATGCGGCAATTGGCCGCGATGCTTAATTTTTTGTGATAACAAAAGTGCGGCACAAACACGCCGAGTTTATTCGCGGCTTCCATGACAGTGGAGCCGTTTTCAACTTGAACTTGTTTGCCGTCGATTTCTAGATTGATCATTTTTTGGATTTCTTATTCAGCGGCCATTGCCAGCGTTTCATTAACGACCGCCGACGAATACCCGCCCGCCTTCACCATGCAACGTTTATTATCGATGTGATATTCAAATTCTTCACGGAAATTTTTCACAAATGCCCGTACCGGCATGGCGGCGGCATCACCCAGCGCGCAAATGGTACGACCTTGAATTTGATCCGATAAATTCAGCAGCAAATCGAGATCCTCGACGCGACCTTGGCCGTGCTCAATGCGACTGATGATGCGATACAGCCAGCCTGTACCTTCACGACACGGCGTGCATTGACCACACGATTCTTCATAATAAAAATAAGCCAGCCGCTCCGCTGCTTTCACCATGCAGGTGTCTTCATCCATCACGATCACAGCACCC
>JANMQR010000112.1:0-10152 GCA_031370625.1 Burkholderiales bacterium
GTGCGCGTTTACGAATGCGCTTGATGAAGAGGTGGAGCGGTTTCGCGGGTTTTTAAGGTGTTGATGGCAAGATGAATTAACCGAGCTTATGACATATTGAGGGCTGATGGCGCGCGAAGCATCATTTCAGGATGGGAAAATGATTGACCAGACCAGACTCAATATCATTCGTGCGCCGCGATTGTTTGCCGCGACGTTAGCCTTGACCTCAGCGATCTGCGTTGCTGCACAAACAGTAGCAGCACCAAATCACTCCCCCCAATCATCCACCACAGGAGCAAAGCGCATGTCACAGATTGCCGAAGGTACATTCGATGTAAAAATGGTTCCGCAATCTGCTGAGCCTGCCGGTGGTGAATCGATTGGTCGCATGTTGCTGGATAAACGTTTTCATGGTGCGCTGGATGCGACCAGCAAAGGACAAATGCTGGCGATGCGGACGGCCGTGACAGGTTCGGCGGGCTATGTGGCGATAGAAGTGGTCACGGGTAAATTGGATGGTCGGCAAGGCAACTTTGTATTGCAACACAGCGGCACCATGAATCGTGGCGCGCCGACGCTTACGCTAACCGTTGTACCGGATTCCGGGCGGGCGAATTGACGGGGCTTTCAGGCAGCATGGCGATTGATATCGCAGCGGGGAAGCATAATTATCGGTTTGAGTACAGTTTGGCGAAGGCAAATTAAGCAGCGCCAGAATTAGCGCCAAGTGCGAACCAAAAAATCGACGAAGGGTGCCCCGAAATAAAAACCGAGAACTGCACATGACGCAGTAATAAACACAAGCCATCGCTTGTGCTCAAGCGGACTACCGGAATTCCAGGACCACGTTACCCAACAAAATACAAAGAAGCCGAGCACCGCTGCCAGAAGAGCATTGATGAACGGATTGGATGAGGTCATGGCTCGGCTCTGAAAACTTTATTCGAAACCGAGCCCGTTATTTTTGCGATCTGCATTGATGACGTAATGGCAGAAAAATTACTTTGTTTTCTCTCTTACGACTTTAATAAATTCATTGTATTCCTCAACCGATACATTGCCTGCCTCAATGTGCGCATCGGCGTAGCGACGCATCTCTGTTGAATAAACGGTTAAACAATCGCGATAAGTGGCGAGATTCGCGTTGAGAACTTTTAATTCGTCGTTGGTCTTTGGCTTGCCGGCGACTTCTGGTTTTACGCAGTTGTGTTTTGGCACGTTGATGGGTGTGGCGGCCACGGGTGCTGGCGCGGCTATCGGTGCCGCTGCGGGTGCCGCAGGTGCGGCGGCAGGAACGGCTGGCGCAAGGGTGGAAGGAGGCGGTGCCTTGTTGTATTGCGCTTGAGCGGGAACAGCAACACACGTTGCCACACAGGCACCAAAAATAAATGCAGATAATTTGCTCATATTCAAAATCTTTCGTAAATTAAAAATGTTCAAACTGGTTCGGATAACGACATCCAAGACCTCAATCCTAAACTAATCTTGTTGGTGATGACAAATCAATAATTTTAACAAGGCACCAGCACTGGCGCGGCGAACGGGTCATTTTTGCCTCGAACGGCACGCTAGTGCTAGTGTTTAACATCATTACTATTTTTATAGAGACGCCAACTCAATACGGCGATCTCGCTTGAGCGAACGCCCCCCGCTCCCTCATTCCCTCCCCCGCGTGGGGGGAGGGAAGCCTGTCATCAGGCAGCATGCATCCATAAAAACGCCAAATTAAGAATGAATGGCACTGCTAAAACAATGGCGGAAAAAAAGTAGGCGGCGCGAAAAATACCGTAGGCATCGGCGTAAGGTTTGCCTTCAGAAGCCTTGGGACGCAGCACTTCCCGCCATAAAAATGGATGAAAAAAAGTAAAGAATGAAAACGCGATTGAGGTAGGGAACGTCTCGCGGATTTGCGGAAACGATACACTCAAAAAACTTTTTAGCCGACTGAATTCAAACGCGAAAACAAACACAGCACCGAAGAAAGTGATGAACGCAAACGTGCTCAGGAATTTAGTCGAGGAGCCGACCATAAATGTGCTGGCGACGTAGATGGCGATGGCAATTGTCCACGTGCGCCAGTACAGGGGCAGGTACGAACGATACGGTGGCATTGATTAACGTAAAGGTTTTCCGGGAGGAATTTCGTCGCTCGTTAGCTAGCCGCTTTGTGCGACAGGCGCGCCTCAGATTTCTGCGCGAGCCATGATTCGACCGACCGCATAATGCCGTCTTTGTTCAGGCCACAATCAGCGAGCAACACTGATGGATCGCCGTGTTCCACAAACGCATCAGGCAAGCCAAGCTGCAAGACTGGCATGCTCAAACCCTGCGCTTCAAGCGATTCCAACACCGCACTTCCGGCACCGCCCATGACGACGTTTTCTTCAATCGTCACCAAGTAATCATGTGTGGTCGCGAGTTTGAAAATAAGCTCTTCGTCAATTGGCTTGACGAAGCGCATGTTGGCTACTGTCGCGTTCAATTCATCGCCCGCGTCGGTTGCCGGTTTCACCATTGAGCCGAAAGCGAGAATGGCAACACGTTTTGCGGGGAACCCTTTGATCTCGCGGGTCGCTTCCCTGACTACAACGCCCTTACCGACTTCCAGCGCCGTCATCTCGCTCTGAATCGCCACGCCCGGCCCGTTGCCACGCGGATAGCGAACAGCTGCTGGCGAATCAAGCGTGAAGGCGGTATACAACATTTGCCGACATTCGTCTTCGTTCGATGCGGCCATCACGGTCATGTTCGGGATGCAGCGCAAAAACGACATGTCAAACGCGCCGTGATGTGTGGGGCCATCGGCACCGACCAAGCCACCGCGATCCAGCGCGAACACCACCGGCAGATTTTGAATTGCGACATCGTGAATCAATTGGTCATAACCACGTTGCAGGAACGTGGAGTAAATAGCTAACACGGGCTTCATGCCGTCAGCCGCCAAACCGGCGGCAAACGTCACCGCGTGTTGTTCCGCGATCGCCACATCGAAATAACGATTTGGATATTCCTGCGAAAATTTAACCAGCCCCGAGCCTTCGCGCATCGCGGGCGTAATGCCGACCAGGCGCTTGTCCGCGCGCGCCATGTCGCACAGCCAATCGCCAAAAATTTGGGTGTACGTGAGCTTGGGCTTCGCGTCAGGCGCCGATACAGCTTTAACAAAACCAACCTTGGGGTCAAATCGTCCGGATGCGGCGTGGTACTGGATCGGATCATCTTCGGCCAGCTTGTAGCCTTGGCCTTTTTTCGTGACCACATGCAAAAACTGCGGGCCGCCGAGCTTCTTGATATTACCCAGCGTTTCTACCAGCACATCGACGTTATGGCCATCAATCGGGCCAACATAATTAAAACCAAATTCTTCAAACATCGTTGATGGCGAAATCATGCCTTTTGCATGTTCTTCCACGCGCTTCGCGATTTCTTTGAACGTTGGGGTGGCCGACAAAATTCGTTCGGCAGTTTTTTTGGTGGTGGCGTAAAACTTGCCGGACATTAGCTTCGCGAAATAATTATTCATCGCGCCAATCGATTCTGAAATCGACATATCGTTGTCGTTCAGAATCACGATCACATCTTCGCGGCCCACATTGTTCATCGCTTCAAAGGCCATGCCGCCGGTAATCGCGCCATCGCCGATGATGGCAACAGATTTACGATTGGTGCCGGATAAGCGTGACGCGACCGCCATGCCGAGCGCTGCAGAAATGGACGTGGACGAATGCGCGGTGCCGAAGGTGTCGTAAGGGCTTTCTTCGCGACGCGGGAAGCCGGCGATGCCGCCCTTCTGCCGCAGCTTCGGCATGCCCGCTTTGCGACCCGTCAAAATTTTATGGCCGTAAGTTTGATGTCCGACGTCCCAAACCAGGCGATCTTCCGGCGTGTTGAAAACATAGTGCAACGCAATAGTGAGTTCAACGGTGCCCAAATTCGATGAAAAATGGCCGCCGGTGGTGGACACCGAATCAACGATAAATTCGCGCAGCTCGATGGCCAACGCAGGCAAATCGCGGCGATCCACTTTGCGTAAATCGGCGGGATCGGAAATCGGATCAAGGAGCGGGTATTTTGTATTTGTTGTCATAACGTTAATTTTTTGCCTCACTTGCTTTTGCGTCACTTCGCTTTTGCCGCACTGCTGCACTCACTTCTGTAACGTGACTTTGGCAAACTTACGCCTAGTTTACTAAGAATCACGTCTCACAATAAATTCCGCTAGTTGTCGCAACCGGTTTGCACGGTCACCAAAACATGCCACCGCGTCCTGCGCATCCGCGAGCAATTCGTCGGCAAATCGCTTGGCGGGCACCAAACCCATCAAACTGACATACGTTGGCTTGTTGGCATCCTGATCCTTACCGGCTGTTTTCCCTAACTTCTCAGTATTAGACTCGCAATCCAGTATATCGTCCACTACCTGAAAAGCTAAGCCCACGCACTTGGCATAGCGGTCAAGATGCTGCGTTTCATCCGCCAGCAAGGTTCGCCCACACAAGGCACCCAACTGCACAGACGCGCGAATGAGTGCCCCGGTTTTCAAAATGTGCATAAATTCGAGTTCGGGCAAGGTAATAACTTTACCCACGTTCGCCAAATCAATCGCCTGCCCGCCCGCCATGCCTTGCGAGCCGCAGGCCTTGGTGAAGTGATGCAACATGTGCAGTTGCGTCGTCGGGCTATCTGCCAAATTATGAGTGCTCACTATCTCGAAAGCCAACGCCTGCAGTGCATCACCAGCCAGCAGCGCGGTAGCCTCATCGAATTCGATATGACAGGTTGGCCGCCCGCGACGCAACGTATCGTCGTCCATACAGGGCAAATCATCGTGAATCAGCGAATAGGCGTGCACAAATTCGACTGCAGCGGAAACGGCTTTTACGCGGGCAGGATCTGCCTCGGTGACCAACCCTGCTGCGAAGGCCAGCATCGGCCGCACACGTTTACCGCCGCTTAAGGTCGAATAGCGCATCGCCGCATGCAGACGCTGCGGTTGTACGTCGGGCGATGGCAGGAGGTCACTTAGGGTGCGCTCCATGTCGAGCGCGACCTGGCGCGCCCAATCGTGAAAATCATTCATTTTACGTTTGTGGAATCAAGATTCGGCATCTTGCTGGAAGTCTTTAAGCGCACTTCCATCAAGAACCTGAATACGCTGCTGAGCATCGCTTAGTATTTTTTCGCAAAATTTGATCAGCTCGGCCCCGCGCTGGTAGGCGCTAAGCGACTCTTCCAGCGGCAATTGGCCACTTTCCATTTTTTCAACCAATAAATCCAGTTCCGCCATAGCGGCTTCGAAATTTTTGGGTACAACTGCTACTTTAGCCATGGAGTTTACCCATAAGAATTCTTTTCGGTACTGCAAAAAAGCAATCTGAAATCATAACCGAATCTGCGCACATGAGTCCAATGCCGAAAATCGTCAAGACTGGTGTCAGAATCCCGAATTCACGGCAATTTAGTGTCAAATGCTTGCCTTTTCACCCCCCCTAGGGCAGAATCGCCCCTCCATTTCCCGTGTCGGAAGAAGTTTTCTGCCACATTTTTTCGGGACGGAGCAAGCGGAGTTAAAAGCTAGTTTTCTCGATCGCCCGGGTGTTGTTTTTACTTTGGTGTCTCGCCGATTCAGGTGAGAAATTGGAGGTAAGGACTATGTCCATATTGTTAGGGCACCGGGAACTCCAACCCGTTGCAACCCAACTTCCGTTAAGTTGGTATTTTGATCCTGCCATGTACGAGCGCGAGCTTGAAGTTTTCTTCAAGCGCGGGCCCGGCTACGTCGGCCATACGCTCATGGCACCGAACCCAAACGACTATCGCGTGCTGGAAATGACCGATGGCGCGTGGTCACTGGTGAATAATGCCACTCAAATTGATTTAGTTTCAAACGTCTGCCGCCATCGCCAAGCCGTGATGCTGCGCGGTGCGGGCAATCTGGCTGCGGGCAATATCGTGTGTCCGCTGCATCGCTGGACTTATGACGGCGAAGGCAAATTACTCGGCGCGCCGCATTTCGCTGAGCAACCTTGCCTCGATTTGCCACGCAAAAAATTGCAAACCTGGAATGGCATGCTGTTCAAGGGGCAGCGCGATATCGCGGGTGATTTGGGCAAACTCGGCTGCGCGAAAGATTTGAATTTCGACGGCTATGTGCTGAACAAAATCGAAGTCACCGAATACAACTTCAACTGGAAAACTTTCATCGAAGTGTATTTGGAGGATTACCACGTCGGCCCGTTCCATCCGGGACTCGGCCAGTTTGTGGATTGCGAAAATCTCAATTGGGAATTCGGCGATTGGTATAGCGTGCAGACGGTGGGCGTACATAAAGCGCTACAAAAACCGGGCTCGCCAATTTACAAACAGTGGCACGATTCGGTGATGAATTTTCGCAACGGCGAAGTGCCGCCACATGGCGCGATCTGGCTCACTTACTATCCGAACGTGATGGTGGAGTGGTATCCGCACGTGCTGGTGGTCTCGACCATCGTGCCGCGCGGTGTGGGTGCGTGCAGCAACGTGGTGGAATTTTATTACCCGGAAGAGATTCAATTATTCGAGCCGGAATTTATCGCCGCGCATCAACAAGCGTATGACGAAACGGCCGTGGAAGATGAAGAAATTTGTCAGCGCATGAATGACGGCCGCAAGCTTTTGTGGCGTGAAGGCCGTGACGAACAAGGGCCGTATCAAAGCCCGATGGAAGATGGCTTGGTGCATTTTCATGAGTACGTGCAGCGTGAACTAGGCAAATCCGCCGCTTGAAAAATTCAGCATGACGTCATCGTGGATGCTGGTCGCGGGCGCGCTGTTCGCGATCATGGGCACATTTGCGAAGCTACTCGGTGCACAATTCAGCGGTGCGGAACTCTCGCTTTACCGCTCGCTGATTGGATTCGTTCTGGTTGGCGCATTTATTTTATGGAAGCGCCAAGCCATCCTCACCCCGTTTTGGCGCGGGCATTTTTGGCGCGGTGCCACCGGCACGATTTCGCTTATCGGCTATTTTTATGCAATAACCAAATTGCCACTCGCGACCGCGATTACGCTTAACTACACCTCGCCGATTTTCTTGACGATTCTTTCGAGCATTCTGCTCAAAGAAAAATTGAGCAGGCGTTTGGTATTCGCGATTGCGCTGGGATTTGTTGGCGTTGCATTACTGCTGCGACCCACTTTTGAAGGCGAAAATGCGCACGCGGGTTTTATCGGCTTGGCCTCCGGATTTTTTGCGGCATGCGCGTATTTGAATGTGAAAAAGTTGGGCGATGCAGGCGAGCCCGAATGGCGTGTAGTTTTCTATTTCGCTGTTGCAGGCAGCATCGGCTCGGCGATTTTTCAAACTCTAGCTGTGGTGTCGTTTCAGGCCATAAATGCTTCAAACACTCCGTATTTGCTTGGCCTTGGTATTGCCGCTACAGCAGCGCAGCTTGCCATGACCCGCGCATATCACAGCGGCAACACACTCGTGGTCGGTGCGTTTGCGTATTCGACTGTGATATTTGCTTCACTCGCGGGCATCTTTATTTTCAACGAAATTTTGCCGCCAATTGCGTGGGTAGGCATGGCGATTATTATTGTGAGTGGGCTGCTGGCGAAACGTGCAGACAAGAAAATCCAGGCAACGTTAGCGAAATCTTCTGCTGAGGCAGATTAGCGGGATAATCACTGTTCATTGCGAGGGCTCAATATGCTTGTCTCCACCACTGAACTTGCAGTAAAAATTGGCGATCCAAGTTGCGTGATTTTCGATTGCCGACACGATCTTTTTGATGCAGGCAAAGGCGAGCGTTTGTATCGCGAAGGACATATTCCTGGCGCAATTTATGCGAATGTGGATACGGATTTAGCGGGCGAAAAAAGCGGCACGAATGGCCGCCATCCTTTGCCATCGCCCGCTGCGTTCACCGCATTTCTGGCGCGTAATGGCGTAACGAATACGTCGAAAATTATTGCCTACGATGATGTCGGTGGACAGTTTGCATCGCGCTTGTGGTGGCTTGTGCGATGGATCGGTTTGACCGATGTTTCGCTGCTGGATGGCGGCATTTCCAAATGGATCGCAGATGGTCACGCCTTGTCGCGAGATGTGCCTGTGCCAAAACCGGTAGCGCTGCGCGGACATGCTGATCCGCTGATGGCATTGGATGCCGATGAAGTTGAAGCAGGTTTAGAAATTGCCTCAGCAACCTTGATTGATGCGCGTGCGCCCGAGCGTTATCGCGGCGAGGTTGAACCGATTGATCCCGTTGCGGGTCATATTGCAGGGGCGAAAAACCGGTTTTACAAAGAGAATTTAAATGCCGATTTAACGATGCGCTCACCAGCAGAAATCAAAACGGCTTTCGCATCAATGATGAACGCACCGCATGCAAATGAGGTGGTTCATCAATGTGGATCGGGTGTGACCGCATGCGCGAACATTTTTGCGATGGAATATGCAGGCTTAAAGGGCTCGAAACTCTATGCCGGTTCGTGGAGCGAATGGATTACAAATCCTGCAAGGCCCATCGTTAAAGGCAATGCAAAATAGTCTTCATCATTTGGAAAGTTGATATGAAAAAAATGGTTTTAGTAGCACTTGCATGCGCCAGCATCTTTTCTGCGCACGCACAGTTCATCACACCAACATCAAATTTGGTGATCGAAAATATTCCGCCGATAACCGAGGCGCTTACTAAAAAAGTGGAGGCTTACACGCAGTTCAAGCCATCATCAATTATTGCGTGGCATCCCATCGACGGCAGCATTCTGGTTCGCTCGCGCTTGAACAATAGCAATCAGCTGCATCTCGTTAAATCGCCCGGTGCGAAGCCTGAACCGCTGACCGACTTTCAGGATGCGGTGAGCAATGCATCGTTTCAACCGAAAAAGGGCGAGTATTTATTGTTTGAGCGCGCGAATGGCGGCGATGAAGTTTTTCGTATTTACCGCATGGATTTAGCCACCAAAACGGTGACACCAATATCGCCGGAAGGCGAGCGCGCTGGTGCGCCATCGTGGAACCGTGAGGGAACGCGCATTGTTTTCACCACAGCTTCTGTTGACGGTAAAGGAAAAGCACCGTCACTACAAGCTGCGGCGGCGCGCAGAGCGACGACCAAGGTTTATATCGCCGATCCGCTGAAACCCGACACAGCAGAGGCCGTGGCAACATTCGATGGCGGCGGCTTTTCATCATTTAGATTTTCGCCTGATGAAAAATCACTCGCCTATCTCGAATACGTTTCTGCCAGCGAGTCACATTTGTGGATGATGGATATTGCCAACGGCAAAAAAACACGAATCACGCCTGCACCCAAAACAGGTGCCGCAACCGTGGCTTACGGCGCGCCGCGTTTCGCCAAGAATGGCAAAGGGATTTACACGGTTTCGGATCGCGACAATGAATTTCGCCGTCTGGTTTATATCGATATAGCGACCGGAAAAGAAACTGTGCTCACCGCGCATTTAAAACACGATGTGGATGAATTCAGCATCTCGAATAAAGCAAAACGCATTGCGATTACGACCAATGAGGAAGGCTCCTCCGTACTGCGTTTTATCGATTTGGAAACCGGTAAAGAACTGCCTCGTCCGGCGTTGTTATCCGGCGAGATTTCCGGCATGCGCTGGAAAGGCGCCAGCGACGACGCGGATGATTCACCCGCTGAAAACGATAAGGAAACAGGCACCGAAATCGCCTTCAATCTGACCTCCGCACGCTCGCCGGGTGAGGTGTATTCGATGAATGTGGTTGCGCCGAAAGTCACTCGCTGGACGAATGGTTCGAGCGCGAATTTGAACCCGATGGATTTTGTTGAGCCGAAACTGGTGCGCTGGAAGTCATTTGATGGCTTGATGATCTCGGGTTTTATTTACCAGCCGGACGCAAAGAATTTTCAAGGCAAACGCCCCGTCATTATCAATATCCACGGCGGTCCCGAAGCACAAGCAAGACCTGGATTTATTGCCCGCAACAACTACATGGTGAACGAACTGGGTATCGCCATCATTTTTTCGAACGTACGCGGTTCATCCGGATTCGGCAAAACATTTTTGGCGATGGATAACGGCGAGAAACGTGAAGATTCTGTAAAAGACATCGGTGCGCTATTTGATTGGATCAAAGATCAGCCCGATCTCGACGCGAGCAAGGTTCTGGTCGCAGGCGGCAGCTATGGTGGCTAC
>JANMQR010000171.1:0-3977 GCA_031370625.1 Burkholderiales bacterium
ATTTTGATGCAGCCTGCCTTCCGTGCGGGGGATGGTGGGGATGGGGGCGTTGTAGGCATATTTGAAATGGCCACAACGCAGGCGCTCCCCCATCCCAACCTTCCCCCACTTTCGTGGGGGAAGGAGCTATCGTGCCTGTTGATATTTTGCGGCATCAATTGCTTTACAAAACAAACTGAAGTGGCCGAGCGCGTAGGATGGGTGGAGCCGGGTTTGGCAAATACGTTGTGATACCCATCATTTACAAGTAACGATGATGGGTATCGCGAAAAAACCGCTCCACCCATCCTACAAATTGCGAACCTATTTGCCGTTGCGCTAGAAATGAACTAATCCCCCAATATCTTCCCATCCACATAAAACCAGCGCCCATCTTCGCGCACAAATCTACTGACCTCATGCAATCGCTCAGCTCTACCACCACCAATTTTGAAACGCGCAACGAACTCTACCGTAGCCTTATTCGGATCGTTCACGTTATTCGGATCGTTTAAATTTTCTGCATTCGCCAAATGCGCAATTGGCTTTTTCACTTCAAGCCCCAGCCACTTTGTGGCTACTTCATTTACCTCTTGTAACGTCACGGGCCGCGTGCTGATGTGCCATGTGGCAAGCAAATAATCCTCGCGCTGCAACGCGTAGGCCACATAGCGTGAGCGCATGAGCGCTTCGGCCGTGGGTGCGATTTCGTTTTTGTCTAAATATGGGCGGCAGCATTTTTCAAAGCTCAACTCACTGCCGCAAAGACATTTCGCGTTCATCGCTAAATTACGCGCCCAGCTTCACCGCATGTTCGCGCGTGGTGTGAAAAGTGAGCTTCGGCCAACGTTCCTCGGTCAAGCGTAAATTCACGTTGTTTGGTGAAAGATATGCCATGTTATTGGCGGCATCATACGAAACGTTATGCGCCAGCGCATTTTCAAAATCAACTAGCAGACGTTTGTCTTCGCCTTCTTTCACCGTCACCCAGCGCGCGCAGGTGGTGCTAGTGCCTTCGAATACCGCATCCACGCCGTATTCATTCTGCAATCGGCTCGCGACGACTTCAAACTGCAGCACACCGACCGCGCCCAAAATCAAATCGCCGCCGCTCACAGGTTTAAAAACCTGCACCGCACCTTCTTCGCCCAACTGCTGCAAACCTTTGTGCAATTGTTTTACTTTCAGTGGATTGCGAATCCGTACCGCGCGGAAAAAATCGGGCGCGAAATAGGGGATACCGGTGAACTGTAGCGGCTCGCCTTCGGAGAATGAATCGCCGATTTGCATATTGCCGTGATTGGGTAGACCAATGATGTCGCCCGCATACGCGACCTCAACCTGCTCGCGGCTGGCAGCCATGAATGTGACGACGCTATTGACGCGGATTTCGCGATTGATGCGCAGATGCTGAATTTTCATGCCGCGCTCAAACTTGCCCGAACATACGCGCAGAAATGCGATGCGATCACGATGCGCGGGATCCATATTGGCCTGAATTTTGAACACGAATCCGGAGAACGCGGGCTCGGTGGATTCGACCGTGCGAATCATCGCATCGCGCGAACGCGGCGCGGGTGCCCAATCGAGCAGCGCATTTAAAATTTCGCGTACACCAAAATTATTAATCGCGGAACCAAAAAATACCGGTGTCTGCGTGCCTGCTAAAAAGGCATCGAGATCGTAAGGGTGCGACGCACCTTTCACCAATTCCACCTGCATTTTTAGCTCATCAATTTCCAGCGGAAACATCTCGGCCAAGCGCGGATTATCGATGCCCTTGATGATTTCGAATTCGCCAGTGTTGCGATCTTCACCGGCTTCGAACAACATGATTTCATCGCGCAGCAAATGATAAACACCGCGAAATGTTTTGCCCATGCCAATCGGCCAGGTCACCGGCGCGCATTGAATTTGTAGCACCGATTCCACTTCGTCCAGCAGCTCAAGCGGGTCACGCGTTTCGCGATCCATCTTGTTCATGAAGGTGATAATCGGCGTCGCGCGCATGCGGCAAACATTGAGCAATTTAATCGTCTGCGTTTCCACACCTTTCGCCGCATCAATCACCATCAGCGCGGAATCAACTGCGGTCAACACGCGATACGTGTCTTCCGAGAAATCCTGGTGGCCAGGTGTGTCGAGCAGATTGACGACATGATCGCGATATTCAAACTGCATCACTGAGCTGGCAACCGAAATGCCACGCTGCTTTTCAATCTCCATCCAGTCCGATGTGGCATGGCGCGAACTCTTGCGCGCCTTCACCGTGCCCGCCTGCAAAATCGCGCCAGAAAACAGCAACAGTTTTTCGGTCAGCGTGGTTTTACCCGCGTCGGGGTGCGAGATGATGCCGAAAGTGCGGCGGCGTGCGGCCTCAGTTTTGATTTGTGCCGCATCCCGTTGCAAGTCGCGCGCGAGCTCAAGCGCGGCTTCGTTTGGCGCGTCGATAATTTGGGTTGTTTCGGTAGCCATGATGATGCGTTTCGAATTCAGTAAAAGAACCGTGTAGTTTACGTGGCTTGAGGGCACAAGTCGAATTTACAAGTGCGCTATTACGGCCCCTGCACTTATACTTTGTGCTCTTATTCATTTTTATTGCTGCGGTAATGAAATGATGCACTCGGTTTTGTTCCTTCCCCCATGAAAATGGGGGAAGGCCGGGATGGGGGATTGTTCGCATTTGAGGTGGCGTAAATCAAGCCGGCATCGCCCCCATCCTAGCCTTCCCCCGTCGCCGGGGGAAGGAACCGTTCTCCGAAGTGTTGATGTGATTAGACTAATGAATCAGATGTGGATTAACTTTTTTATTAAGGCCCCAAATATGAAAACCCGCACCCGCATTGGCTTCTACGTCGTCCTAATTGCCGCAGCACTCGCTGGCTGCAATCTCGCCGCCGAAGAAATCGGCTCAGTCGATACCAAATTCATCTTGATCGGCCCTGATCATAAAATCGTCGTTGAAGCCTTCGATGATCCATCCGTAAAGGGCGTCGCATGCTACGTCTCGCGCGCTCGCACGGGCGGGCTCAAGGGCGCAGTCGGGCTGGCGAAAGATCCATCGCGATTCTCGGTCGCATGCCGCCAGGTTGGGCCGATCAGCTTCGCCAAGAAATTGCCGCAGCAGGAAGAAGTTTTTAAAGAGGGTGCCTCGTTTATTTTCAAACATGTGCGCGTGGTGCGTATGGTGGATGCGAAACGCAATACGCTTACTTATTTAACTTATTCTGATTTGGTGATTGATGGTTTTCCCGATAACGCGATCACAGCGGTGGCGATACTCGATCAAAAAATTCCGCTGGAATAATTCGTGATAGATCCGGACTACATCCTCGATACAAAAATATGGCTCGAGCGCGCGGTGATTGGCTTGAACCTTTGTCCGTTCGCGAAAGCGGTGCATGTCAAAAACCAGATTCGCTATGTGGTGAGTGAGGCGAATACGGTTGAAGCGCTGGTTGAAAATTTGTTGCTTGAACTTAATCACCTTGCGGACGCTAACGCCGATGAAGTCGACACCACGCTCATCATTCACCCGCACGTGCTCAATGATTTTCTCGACTACAACGATTTTCTGGAAGTCGCGGATGGTGCAGTGGAAGAGCTTAGATTGACCGGCGAAATTCAGGTGGCGAGCTTTCATCCGCAATATCAGTTCGCGGATACTGAGCCAGACGACATCACCAATTACACCAATCGTGCGCCGTATCCCACGTTGCATTTGTTGCGTGAGGCAAGTGTCGAGCGCGCGGTGGCTGCGTTTCCTGAAGCCGCAGAAATTTTTGAGAAGAATATGGCGACGCTGGAGAAGTTGGGTCATGCCGGATGGCAAGCACTGGGCTTGTCGAAACATTCGAAATGACTGCGCCAGTATCGACCGATCATCATTTAAAACCGCAAGTTGATTTTATCGGTGCGGGGTTCGTGTTGGTCGCTGCAATTGGTTTTTCCGCGAAAGCAATTTTTATCAAACTCGCTTATGCGGATTCAGCGCTCAC
>JANMQR010000177.1:0-13466 GCA_031370625.1 Burkholderiales bacterium
GTGCAGCGGATAATCGCAGCGGCTCGCCAGATCGCGATATACGGCGATCAAATCCTGTACGGAGCTAACTTTGCACGACAAACAAATTTTGTCGCCTGCAAGACCCAATTGCTCGGCTTTGGCGGCACTTTCGAGCGCCGAGACGATCAGCGCTTCGCGCATCACGGCGTCTGCCTCCAGTGGTTCGGCTAACAACGCATTTTCATCCATCATGCGCGCGATCAATTCCGGATCGAGCGAGCCCCAGTTCACACCGATGCGAACTGGCTTGTCGAACTTGATGGCAGCTTCAATCATCGCGCCGAATTGGTCGTCGCGTCTGCTACCTTGACCAACATTGCCGGGATTGATTCGCAACTTGCCCAAGGCTCTGGCGCAATCGGGCACTTCGGTTAACAGTTTGTGGCCATTAAAATGAAAATCGCCGATCAAGGGAACCGTCATGCCCATCGCATCAAGCTGTCTGCGAATCTCTGGCACGGCGCGCGCGGCGGCAAGTGTGTTTACGGTAATGCGCACCGCTTCCGAGCCTGCGCGCGATAGTTCGGCCACTTGTTTTACCGTGGCGGCAATATCTTCGGTATCGGTATTGGTCATCGACTGAACCATGATCGGCGCATCGCCACCAATGAATACATTTCCAACTTTGACTTGTCGCGACAGACGACGGCGGGGTAAATTCAACATGGCGATTCTCGACAAATTCAGTTGTTAACGTAGATTATTTTAAGGTCACGCGCGCCACCGCAACGCGCGTGTGCGGCTTTAAATCAAATTCGCTGCCGTTGTAGGTCATTTTGACTTGCGATGCATTACCGACCACGATGGAAAACGGCGCACGGCCCACTACTTCGCCCGTTTCGCCCGCGCTAAAACGGCGCGAGATCAGCGCTTTACCGCGCCCGTCAACTACTTCAATCCACGACTCACCCTGGCAGACGAACGACAACACGCTGCTGCCTGGTGGACGTGCAACAGCATTGGGGTCTGGTTTCAGATTGGTGGATTCTTTGGCGATGCTGGTCGTCGTTTCAATCGGCGCAACAACAGTAGACGCGGCGGGCGCGGTCACTGGCAAAGATGTAGTTGCGGATGCCAGTGGTGACGTCACGACCGCCGTGGGGGGCTGCGCTGTCGCTGCGGACGGCGATGGCACGGCAGGCGGGGCTGTGGATAAAGACGAACCCAGGGGTTGCGAAATAGTGGGTTGCAGCGTTTGCACTTCAGCAGTTGCTGGGCTCGGCGATTTAGTTTCAGCAGTAGAGGCCGGTACAGTGCCATCAGGTTGCGCGACCGATTTACTCACCGATTTATCATCAACCGGCGTTGATGCTACCGGCCTGCCGCCATTACTCAAGTTCGGGCGCACATACTGCCACCAGTACCATGCCGCGGCGGCAAGCAACACCATTACCAAGCCGACAATCGCTGCGCGTATCTTGGGATTCGCCAATTCGCTCGGCCCACCGCCAAGTTTGATATTGTGGCTCGGCACCACAATGGTCGCATCTTTCAAACTCACCGCTGCGTGCGTGTGGGTGCCTTCAAGAACGCGAATCGCGGCATCCGCATCGACGTGAACAAGCTTCGCGTAATTGCGCACCATACCGCGCAAAAACGTGCCCGTCGGCAGCGCCGAATAATCAGCACGCTCCAGCGCATCCACTTGGCGCACGCCCATGCGCAGCCGCGTGGCGACATCGCCTACCGACAAACCCGCCGCCTCGCGCGCCACGCGCAACATCGCACCGGGTGAGGATTGCTTGTCGAACACGACCGGATCATCAATTGCGGATGAAGCGGGAGAAAATTTTTCGAAAGGATCAGTTGCCATGTTGGTTCGCGTTGAAAAAGCTTCGTGTTGAAAAATTGCGAGCGTGAAAAATGACGGGCCGCTAGCGCCCGTCCAACGCCATGCGGGTTTGCGTGGCATCCGGAAAACGGCGACGCAACTGTTGCACATAACTTGCCTCGGCCTGCTTGTCGTTTTGCACGCGCGCGATCCGCACGCCCAACCACAGCGCATCCACACCCGGCGTTTGCGTGATGTCGTTGTGCCGCGCGATCATGGCTTCAGCTTCTTTGAATTTGCCTTGCGAGAACTGCATATCAGCGAGCTCATACATCGCGGGCGCAAATCGCGGCTGACGACGCAAGGTATCGCGCAATTGCTGCTCGGCCATCACGTTATCGCCCTGCCTGCGCGCGCACACGCCCATGTTGTAGAGCGCGCGTTCCGGTGTGGCGTAAACAGGATTTTTTAACGCAGTTTCAAAATATTGCATCGCCTGTTTTGGATTGCCGCGCAGACACAAAAACCAGCCGTAATTATTCAGCGTCTCAGAATCATTCGGCGCATAACGCAACGCCTGCTCGTAGGCCTCACGTGCTTTATCGTCCTGCTTTAATTCGGTGTAAACAATGCCAAGCATGTTGTATGCAGGCGCATGCGTGGGCAGTGCAGCGACAGCTTCCTTTGCGGCTTCGAGCGCAACCGGCATTCTGCCCAAACGATAATATTCACTCGCGCGTTCGGTGTGAATTTGTGAACGATAAAGCGCATCGGTCTTGCCGGCTTGGTCGACAATTTTGGTTTCTACTGTTGTTTGCGTGACGCAGCCGGAAAACAAACCCGCCGTGATGACAGAAAAAAATATCAAGCCTGAAATTTTTATTGATGAAAGTACTTTCACTTCATTCTCCGATTGAGCCTACCGACGCTATGCACGCTATTACCTCAGCGCCACCGATTCGCCGTCAAATAATTTTATGGGAATCGATTTTCGGTTTGATTTATCCACCACCTGCCCAGCCAATTGGCCGCATGCCGCATCAATATCATCACCGCGCGTTTTACGAATCGTCACGATCAGGCCAGCAGCTTGCAGAACTTCGCGAAAGCGATGAATCTGGTTGTTGCTGGAACGTTTGTAATTGGCTTCGGGAAACGGATTCCACGGAATCAAATTAAATTTGCAGGGCAAATCACCCACCAGTTTTACCAATTCATGCGCATGTTGCACGCTGTCGTTCACTTGGTCTAGCATCACATATTCAAACGTCACAAATTCACGCGGCGCTGCTTCCAGATAATCTTTGATTGCGGCGAATAATTCTGCCAGCGGATATTTTTGGTTGATCGGCACCAGCACATCGCGCAGTGCATCATTCGGCGCATGGAGTGAGACCGCAAGCGCCACCGGGCAACGCGTTTTCAGCCGAATCAAATTCGGCACTATGCCGCTGGTAGAAAGCGTGACGCGACGCCGCGAAAGCCCATAGGCGTGATCATCAAGCATGATGTCCATCGCGTTAGTCACGCAGTCAAAATTCGCCAGCGGCTCACCCATGCCCATCATCACGACATTGCTGACGATGCGCTCGTCTTTCGGGTTGCGACCCATCGCTTTGTTGGCCCACCAAAGCTGTCCAATAATTTCGGCGGTCGTGAGATTGCGATTGAATCCCTGCTTGCCGGTTGAGCAAAAAGTACAATCGAGCGCGCAGCCGACCTGGCTCGACACACACAGCGTGCCGCGATCATCTTCGGGAATAAATACGACTTCGATACCGTTGCCCGTACCCACATCCAGCAACCACTTGCGGGTGCCGTCAGTCGATAATTGCGAGGTCATTAAAACCGGCGGCGAGATCGTTGCGACCGAGGGCAATTTTTCGCGCAACGATTTGGCGAGATCGGTCATCGCATCGAAATTATCGGCACCGAAATGATGAATCCAGCGGAATACCTGCTTCGCGCGGAACGGCTTTTCGCCCAATAGGCTAAAAAACGAAGTCATCTCAGGAAGTGTCATTCCCAAGAGGTTCGGCAAATTCGTTTTTGCGTGTTGGGGAACGGCCAAAATTTAGCTCCTGGATTTACGAAAGGGATGCTGCACAACCCTTTTTAAAATCGATCATTCTGAATAACCAGAATGATCGATTTCATCAAATCCTAACGTGAATAAACATTCAACGCCGGGAAGAAATATGCGATTTCCACAGCAGCCGTTTCGGCTGCATCAGAACCGTGTACCGCATTGGCATCGATTGAATCCGCAAAGTCCGCTCGGATCGTGCCCGGTGCCGCTTTTTTAGGGTCGGTCGCACCCATCAAATCACGATTTTTCAAAATCGCGCCCTCGCCTTCAAGCACCTGCGCCATTACCGGGCCAGAAATCATGAACGTAACGAGATCGTTGAAGAACGGACGCGCCTTGTGAACCGCGTAAAAACCTTCGGCTTCGGTGCGCGAAAGATGAATCATACGAGCCGCGATGACCTTAAGGCCAGCGCCCTCAAAACGGGAATAAATTTGACCGATTACGTTTTTAGCAACCGCATCAGGTTTGATAATAGAAAAAGTGCGCTCAACAGCCATTTGAAGAAACTCCGGTAAGGTAATGAAAACACTCGATTTTAGCATGACCCGCTGGTTACCTGTCGGTTTTAGGGGAGGATTTCGAGCGGCAACTTTGGGGCTACATCTTTAAACTCGTTTATTGGCGGGCGTTTCAAGCCATTTCATCCCCAAGAGGCTCACCAATTATAGGCTTCCATTCTGCCGCACCAGATACTGTCATTCCGAGTCGCTTTTGCGAGGAATCTGCTGTTTCGTTACGCATAGCCAAAGCAGATTCCTCCCAAAAAACTGATCGGAATGACAGCTTAAAATGTTGTGGCTATGGGCAGAATAGGGCTTGGCTGCGACTCAAGAACAGCATAAGAGCCATGCTCTGATTCGCCTGTGGCGACTTCGCGCCAACCAAACCTGATATAGAAAGCAAGCGCGCGCCGATTTGCGCGAACACACTTTAGTCGCCAAGGTGTGGAGAGCCACGGTTGAAGCGACAACAGCAATTGACGACCAACGCCTTTGCCTCGCGCCTCGTGGTGAACATAAAGATGATGAACGAAGGATTCAGACGGCTGCACCGAGATAAAGCCCACTACCTCGCCACTCGGTGAGGTGGCAACATGAACAATCTCACCCACAGAAGATTGCGCTAAATCCACTGCCGCTCGCGCATCAATAGCCTTGGCAGGGCGCACTTCGTACATTCTGTTGAAGCTCCGTAGTTTTGGTTAGGTGGAGCGGGGTTTGCGAGGAGTCTGCTTTTCGTCGCACACGGAAAAACCCGAAGCAGATTCCTCACATAAAGCCGTTCGGAATGACAACTCAAAAATGAGCAGCGCCAATTTTCACTGTCATTCCGAGTCGCTTTTACGAGGAATCTGCTTTTCGATCTGCTATGTTCTCGCACGTCAACACATTGCGCCTCCGCCGAATCACATAATCATGCCCACCCGCCAAATGCGGCTTGCCTTCCGGCGGCGCACGAAACAATTGTGATGCCCAGGCCTCAAGCTGATCGCGTGACGGTGGCGCTACTTTTTGCCAGCGCAGCCAATAGTAAAGCGCATTGATTTGTCGTGGCAGCGGTAGCGCATCCAGCTCATCGGCGAATGCATCTTCACCATCCCATTTCAAATCAATTTTCGCCAACGCTTCGTTGAGTTCTGCGCTCTCGTGCGCATGACGCGCGATGCGCTCCAGCGAGGCCGCGTAATGCGGAAAACGCTCGGCAATCAAGGGGACGATTTCGTGACGGATAAAGTTTCGCGTGTAGGCGGTGTCGTCATTGGATTCGTCTTCAATCCATTGCAACTTATTTTCTTGTGCGTATTTTTCAATAGCTTCGCGACTCACGTTCAGCAAAGGTCGCAACAGCATTTGCCCTAGCCAAAGTTCACGCGCTTCACCCATACCTGCCAAGCCTTGCAACCCAGTACCACGCAACATTTGATGCAACACGGTTTCGGCTTGATCGGTTTGATGTTGCGCGGTCAAAACAACTTCAGCGTCCGATTTCATCAACGCCGCGTAACGCGCCTCGCGTGCAGCCGCTTCCAAACCGAGCCCCGATTGACGATCCACGTTAACTACTTCAACCGTGATCGGCACGCCGCGCTTTGCACATTCATCCGCACAAAATTTGGCCCACGCATTTGCGTTTTTGCTGATGCCGTGATTGATATGGATTGCCTGAAACGGCAAGCTGGGCGCGGGGTTGCGCTTGGATAAAATATCAAGCAACACCATCGAATCGACACCGCCCGAAAGCGCTAATGCGAATCGCGAACTTTCAACGCAATGCCTTGCGAAGCAGGATTCAACGGCGCGCAGCAGTAATTCTGAAGTATCTATTTCCAATCCCCGCGCAGATCCGCCACCTTCAATTGCAACGCTTCCGGCGTAACTGTTGCAGGTTGCCAGGCGCGATCAATGACCAGTGAAATATTGGAAAAAACACCGCGCGGATAACGCATCGCAACACCGCCCCAGCGCGAGAAAAAACTGCCCCACAGCCCACGCAGCGCCATCGGAATCACCGGCACCGCCGTGCGCTCAATAATGCGCGTGACGCCTTTCTTAAACGGATAAAGATCGCCGTTATCGGTAATGCGGCCCTCGGGGAAAATACACACCACTTCACCGTCTTTCAAATATTCATCGATCTTGTCGTACGCGCGTTCCAGCATCGCGGGGTCTTCTTTTGCCGAGGCAATCGGCACAGTGCCCGCGGTGCGAAACACAAAATTCAACACGGGAACTTTGTAAATGCGGTGATCCATCACAAAGCGTACCGGACGCGAAATGCAGCCGCCGATGACCAGCGCATCAACAAAACTCACGTGATTGCACACCAGCAAACATGCGCCTTCGTCGGGGATATTTTCCAGACCTTTCTTGTCGACGCGATAAAAAGTGTGGATCAACATCCAGATCAAAAACCGCATCAAAAATTCTGGGATCAGCAGGAAAATGTACAGTGCTACGGCGGCATTCATGATGCCGACGACGAGATACAACTGCGGCAAGCTGAGGCCTGCTTTCAACAGCGCCGCCGCCATGATCGAGGCGACCACCATGAATAACGCATTCAGAATATTGTTCGCGGCAATGATGCGAGCACGATAATTTTTATCGGATCGCGCCTGCATCAGCGCATACAAAGGCACGCTGAAAAATCCGGCAAACATGGCGAGCAAAAACAAATCTGCGGCGACGCGCCAGTGCTGCCAGTTGTTCAGAAATTCACCCGCGCCGATTAATGTGGCGCCGGGCTTTAAGCCACGCGAAGCGAAGTAAAGATCAACCGCAAATACGGTCATGCCAATAGCGCCAAACGGTACCAGTCCAATCTCAACTTTGTGGCCCGACATTTTTTCGCACATCACGCAGCCGAGGCCAATACCGACCGAGAACAGCGCGAGCAACATCGTGACAACCTGCTCATTGCCACCCAGCACTTCTTTCGCGAAGCTGGTAAATGAGGTAAGAAAGATGGAACCGAAAAACCACAACCAGGAATTGCCAATCAGCGAATGAAACACGACGCGATTTTGATGCGCAATTTTTAAGTTTGCCCACGTCTCGGTGATGGGATTCCAATTCACTTTTAGGTCTGGCTGCGGCGCCGGCGAATGCGGAATAAATCCCGCTGTAATTCGACCAATGATTGCTACCGCCAGTGACGCCACGGCCACATAAGTCGGCCCGACATCAGGCATCGCCACCAGCGCGCCACCAAGCATGGTGCCCAGCAAAATCGCAGTGAAGGTGCCCATCTCAACCAAGCCGTTACCGCCTGTTAATTCAGCATCACTCAAATGCTGCGGCAGGTAGGCAAATTTCACCGGCCCGAATAACGTGGAGTGGCAACCCATCAAAAACACACCAACAAAAAGCAGCGACACCATCTGCAACATAAAGCCCGCAGCGATCACGATCATGAACGCGATTTCGAGATTTTTGACGATGCGCGTCAGGAATGATTTTTCGTATTTGTCAGCAAGCTGTCCGGCAGTAGCCGAAAACAATACGAATGGCGTAATGAACAGGCCGCCAATCAGCGGCCCTGCGAGTTTTGGATCAAGCCCGCCCCACGCGGCGGCCTGATATGTCGCTAAAACAGTAAAAGCAAATTTGAAAATATTGTCATTACCCGCGCCTAAAAACTGCGTCCAGAAAAATGGCGCAAAGCGGCGTTGCTTGAGCAACGCAAATTGGTTTTGCGTCGGGCGCGCGCCGGTTAGGGCGGCGTGTGGTTCAGTGCGTGGTTCAGCGATGGTGGATTCAGTAGATGACATGCGGGTTCCAGTTATTTTTATCAAACAATGCGGGCTAATAATTCTCTAAATAACGACGGTGATTTTTGACCACCACCCTCTCTCCAACCTCTCTCTGGCCCTAGGCCACGCCGCCGTCAAGGGAGAGAGGCTTTGCTTCCCTCCCCCTTGATGGGGGAGGGACTGAGGGAGAGGGTGTTCGTTGCTAAGGCACGATTGAAAACATTGAGTTGAAGTCTCTTCAAAACAACGAAAAATGTCGCGCAGTTTCAAACACGTTATTACTCAACCTTTTCCCATTCACACGAAGCGTCCGTTTCAACACAAAATCGAACAACACTGGATTGTATTCGCGAATTTCCTTGATAACATTTGCTTCATCAATTTTCAGCCAACCGCGTTCCACCAATCCATCCACCGAAAACAGCGGCACCACACCCGGCAGCGGATAATCAGTGCCGTTCAGCAAACGCGGATGCCAATGATCGCGTTCAATAATTTGCTCAAGTACCGCCGCACGATTGGTTTGCGGCGTAGCAGAAATATCGGCCAGCAGATTTTTTTCATAGCGTTTGTCATCCATCAGTCGCTCAAATAATTTGAAGCAACTCACATAAGCGCCATTCGGCCCACGATCCAGATCACGATCCTCGCCCATGCTCGCGCAATGCGCCACCACCACCGTCACGCCATGATCCAGTGCGCGACGCAAGCGTAGCGGATTACCAAAATGTTGAACGTGTGCGCCCCTCACGGCACGCTCCTGACCGGCGTGCGTGATCAGCGGCAAATTGTGCGTTTTTAATGCCTCATAAAATTTGTCGCAGCTCGCTGATGCCGGGTCAATCCCCATGGCTGACGGCAGCCATTTAACGGCGATGGCACCTTCGCGTTTCGCATGCGCGAGTGCTTCAAGCGCATCTTCGCGGTACGGGTGAACGGACGCCACCGCACGAAAACGCGTAGGAAATCGCTTGGCGATATTGAGCGCATAACGATCCGGCACATGAAACGCAGCACGCGACAAATCTTTTACGCCATTCGCGTTATGGGTGTGATCAAACGCAAACAACATCATGCCCGCGCCTGGAGGAAACTCATCGATCAAATTTGCCAGCCGCGCCAGATAACTATCGTCAAGCCCGCCATCATCATCCGATGCACACGCACCATTCTCAAAAAACTTGCGCTGTAGAAATTGCTGCGGATAGAAAATCGAGTCCATCTTCGGGCTGATCCAGCAGCCGCTTCCCGACTTCCCATCACCCAACAAATGCGCATGCACATCCCAAACCTGACTCGCATCCAAACCATCCCACGCGGCACGCGTAAGCTCGTGCTGGCGGAGTCGATCAGGAAGTTGAACTTTGCAAGGATTAAGCAATGTGCTCCCGGAATCCACGTTAAACGATAGCGCCTTTGCCATGTCTGCGATACAGCAAAGCGCCATGCCTGCCAGCACATCGCGGCGGTTCATGCTTGCTTTTCCTTATGCACATCTTTGAACAGCAACATGTCACCAAGTCGCTCTTCCCGTTCATCACTAAATCCGCAACGACCGTCGAACGTTGCCGGATTTTCATAGGTGCCAAACAGCATGTCCCACCAAACAATGTCGCCATAGTTATTTTTGTGACGATCCATTTGATGATGGATACGATGCATTTCAGGACGCTGAAAAAAGTAGCCGATCCAGCGTGGTGTGCGGATGTTTACATGTACAAAAAACTGCGCGGCAACGGTAAATCCCGTATAAGCCATCACACCTTCCACAGTCAAGCCAAACACGAGATAGGTGATGATTGCACTGATGATCGAATTTGCCGCTACCTCCGCAGGATGTTTATAGAACGTCGTCATCGTTTCCAGCCGTTGTGGGCTATGGTGAAGCTGATGAAAAATAAGCCACAGCCCATCGCTTTCATGACGCGCACGGTGCCACCAATAAAAGAAAAAGCTTGCTGCAAAGTAGACGAGAAAACCGCCCATTACCGCTCCCAGGCTTTCGCCCCAATTCATCAGCGATGGAAGTTGCCACCAATCTTTGAATACATAGCCAAGCGAAACCACCAGCCCCAGCTCGGCGACGGTGGTGCCAAACACGCGCCACCGCCAGCCAACTCTAACTGGCAAATCACCACCGGGCTTAAGATGCTCTGCTGCGCGGCAAATCAAGTAAATAGCACCAAGCAAAAGCCCAATGGCCAATTGCGTTTCAAATTGACTAATCATATCTAAAATCCAAATTGAAACTTCTGAACCGGGCCAAGCATTTATCGATTCAATCATATTGTTTCCTCATAACTATATAACTAGTCATTTCGACATATTGCAGAAATTTTTTTACTGCGACTTCACGTAATCCAACACCGCCTGCAACGATTCTTTCACCGGCTTCTTGTTTAGCCAGAAATACACTTCCTTGCCAATCTTTTCCGAATCCAGCACGCCCGCTTCGCGCAGAATCTTCAAATGATGCGACACCGCAGAGCGCGAAAGCGTGGAAACATCCACTATTTGCCCCACGTTCAAATGCTCGCCGCGTTCAAACGTGAGCAATATGCGTTGACGGTGCTCATCGCCTAGTGCGATAAAAACTTTGGCAATATTGCGCCATGCATCAGGAATTTTTTTTGTGTAATCAGTGTTCATAACTATATTCTTGGTTATATCGTTTTGTTTGTCAATCACTTTTTATATATTTAAAACACCAGTATTAGCGGGCTTCACCAGCCGCTTTTGCTCCGAAAGCCACGCCGGACGGGCACTTTCAAAAACCGCTTAGTTCGTACGGTTAAATGAAAATATAAAATCAGACTAAACGCCGTCTCCATTCTGCAACAAATTTACGCCGCGTCGAGACGCGTGCATGGTAAATTAGCGTGTATTTTTTTACAGAATTTCAGCAAAACCTATCTATACAAAATCAAGGTAAAAAAGCTCATGCATGATGATCTGAAAACAAGCGCGCTCGAATATCACCAGTTCCCCTCCCCCGGTAAAATTGAAATCGCCGCGACCAAACCACTCGCCACGCAACGCGACCTGGCACTCGCCTACACGCCCGGCGTGGCTGCGGTGTGCGAGGCGATTGTTGCAGATCCTGCCCAGGTTCGTAACCTCACATCGCGCGGCAATTTGGTGGCGGTGATCACCAACGGCACGGCAGTATTGGGGCTCGGTAATATCGGCCCACTGGCCGCAAAGCCGGTGATGGAAGGCAAGGCGGTACTGTTCAAGAAATTCGCGGGCATTGATGTTTTTGATCTGGAAATCAGCGAGCGCGATCCGGACAAATTGGTCGATATCATCGCCTCCCTTGAGCCGACTTTTGGCGGCATTAACCTTGAAGATATAAAAGCGCCGGAATGTTTTTATGTAGAAAAAAAACTCCGCGAGCGGATGAAAATTCCGGTCTTTCATGACGATCAACATGGCACCGCGATTATCGTTGGCGCGGCAATTGTCAACGGCTTGAAAGTTGTTGGCAAAGATATGTCGAAAGTGAAACTGGTTGCTTCCGGTGCGGGTGCCGCGGCATTGGCATGCCTCGATATGCTGGTTGCACTCGGCATGAAAATGTCGAATATTTGGGTCACCGATATTGCTGGCGTGGTTTATCAAGGCCGCGTCGCAGAAATGGATGACAATAAGGCGCGTTATGCCAAAGACACACCGCTGCGCGGCTTGGGCGATGTGATCAACGATGCCGATGTGTTTTTAGGGCTTTCCGCAGGCGGCGTGCTGAAGCAGGATATGGTGAAACGCATGGCACCGAATCCGGTCATCTTTGCGCTGGCAAATCCAACGCCCGAAATCCTGCCTGAAGAAATCCGTGCGGTGCGCGAAGATGCGGTGATCGCCACTGGTCGGTCGGATTATCCGAATCAGGTTAATAACGTGCTGTGTTTTCCGTTTATTTTTCGCGGCGCGTTGGATGTTGGTGCGACCACGATAAATGAAGCGATGAAGCTGGCCGCCGTTTATGCAATTGCAGAATTGGCACAAGCGGAACAATCTGATGTAGTCGCGATGGCCTACAGCGATGCACCGTCAGGCTTTGGCCGCGACTATTTAATTCCGCGTCCGTTTGATCCGCGCTTGATTGCGAAGGTCGCCCCAGCCGTCGCGCGCGCAGCAATGGAAAGTGGCGTCGCGACCAGCCCGATTACAGATTGGGATGCGTACATGCAGCGCCTCGATCAATTCGTTTATCAATCCGGTTTGATCATGAAACCGGTGTTTGCAAAAGCGAAACAGGCACCGAAACGGATCGTGTATGCGGAGGGCGAAGACGAGCGTGTGATGCGCGCGGTGCAGGCGGTGCTGGATGAAAAATTGGCGCACCCCATTTTGATTGGTCGCCCTGCGGTGATCGAAAAGCGCATCGAGAAATTTGGCCTGCGCATGAAAGCGGGTGTGGATTTTGAAGTCATCAATCCTGAATGGGATGAACGCTATCGCGACTACTGGATGGCCTATTACGAGCTCACCAAACGCAGCGGTGTTTCCGTGCAATACGCAAAGATTGAGATGCGCAGACGGCTCACGCTAATCGGCGCGATGATGATGCACAAGGGCCACGCCGATGGCATGATCTGCGGCACCTTCGGCACGCATTCGCTGCACCTGCATTATGTGAAACAGGTGATTGGTCGTCGTGCGGGCGTGAACAATTTGTACGCGATGAATGTGTTGATGCTGCCCAAGCGCACTGTGTTTATTTGCGACACCTACATCAATCACGATCCCACACCGGAGCAAATCGCGGAGATGACGATTCTCGCCGCAGAAGAAATGCGCCGCTTTGGCGTGGTGCCGAAAGCAGCGCTGCTATCGCATTCCAGTTTTGGCACGTCCGATTATCCGTCCGCAGTGAAAATGCGCGCCGCATTGGCGCTGATTATCGAGCGAGATCCCGACCTGGAAGTGGAGGGTGAAATGCATGGCGACGCCGCACTGTCAGGCGATGTACGTCACAACGCATTCCCGGAATCGCGATTCAAAGGCGAAGCAAATTTACTGATTATGCCGACGCTCGATGCCGCGAATATCGCGTTTAATTTATTGAAAACCGCCTCTGGCGGCGGCATTACAATCGGCCCGATTTTACTCGGCGCGGCAATGCCAGTGCATATCGTGACGCCGACCGCGACAGTGCGACGCATCATCAATATGTCGGCACTTGCAGTCGTGGATGCGCAAGCGCAGCGTCATTGAGCGCTATTAAATGACCTCGTGGCAAATCGTGAGGTATCCAACAAACGCGGCTTGTAGGGTGGGCAGGCTTCATCTGCCCACGCGCACTTCGCGGTTAATCCGTGGGCAGATGA
>JANMQR010000178.1:0-12028 GCA_031370625.1 Burkholderiales bacterium
ATTTTGATCGTGTTTGCCGCCGCCGCGATGTTGATTCCAATCGTGGTTGGTTGTGTCGATGGCATCAATGATTTCTGGTGTGGCAATACCATTGTGAGTACATTTGGCATATTCGTTACTGCGTCATCGGCCGGCATATTGGCACTCGGCAAAGCCTACAGTCTCGGCCTGGGCGCGCTGCGGCCCGGTTTGGATCTAGCGCTGGATGTTGATAACTGGTTGCGCGAACGACCAAAAAAATCCAATCCGCGCGCGCGAATTCTAAGTCGCTATTTGGCACTTCTAAAGCACCTTAAGCAACGTGGATATGAGCGCGTCGTGATCGTCGCACACAGCCAGGGAACCGTTATTACGGCCGATCTACTTCGGCTGCTAAAAACGTCAAACTGGGAACATCAACTCAACATCCGCCTGTTCACTTTGGGCAGCCCGTTACGACAGCTTTATGCTGAGCGCTTTCCGGATTTGTATGGCTGGGTAACCGAGCACGGCGGGCCAGAGCCATCGCAATTACACGGTGTAACGTATTGGCTTAACGGCTATCGCAGCGGCGATTATGTGGGCCGCGCTCTGTGGGAAGACCTGATCGAATCGTCCCGCTTTGCCGCAGGACCGTCGCCAACAACATTTGTATCTGCCGATTTAAAGAATAAGAAATTATTCAACGAATTCTGCGTGGGTGCTGGTGCCCATACGCATTACTTCGACTACACCGCGCCTGATGTCGCCACCGCTATTGATCTACTGATTGCTGACTAAATCGGTCTAGCTGTTTTTGCCGATGCCACTTGTTCGCGCACACGTGGCGCGCTAACCACAATGGTGTCCATTTTGTAGACGGCGATACGCTTGGCCGTCACTACAATCGTATCCATTTTTTGTACCACAGGCGAAGCTGGCTTCGCAAAACTTGTACTCATTGAAGCCACTATAAATATTGCAATAAGCACCAAGCCACTGGCAACGTTATCTTTCATGCTGGTTCGGTAATCGATTTTCATGTTGAACTCCATTCAATTATGGTGAAGCTTGGTTGTTTCGGTTAGTGCGTTTTTGATTTAGTGATGTAACTTTAGTCAGACGCGGTCATCGCCTCAATCGGATTGCGATGAAACGCATAAATGAAGGATTGGGCTGTAGAAAATGCGCGCAAACCAAATGAGCACCGAAGGCGAGCCACCAAAAAAAAGCCCCAATTTTCATCGGGGCTGGTTTTGGTCGGCAACTGTTTATAACTTCACATCACTTGTCCGTGAGTAACTGTATGCCCAGCTTATTTGTGGCCGTGGATGCGACCGAGCCGACCGCAATAGCCGTGTAAACCCTGCCTGCCGCTAGCGTGACATCCGCCTGCGTGGCCGTGGTCGCAGTCCCGGCAACATTCACTTTGAAGTTGTATGCCCCCGCCGGAACGACGAGGTAATCAGAGACGGTCTTAAACGGGACGTTCGATAACACCCGATTGTTATTGGCCAAAATATCAACATTCGGCGCATCCGGCGAGCCGTGGATTACGCGAATTTTTGCGTTACCCGTGGTTGGCGCAGTCAGATTGTCTTCCACCAGCAAAGCGGAAATGTTCGCGAGAAAACCAACGGCATAGGCGGTGTAAGCTTTACCCGCTGCGAGCGTCGGCGTTACATCGATTACGGTGGTTGCGGTGCCGGTGGCGTTAACTTTCACATTACGCGCACCACTTGGCACCGCGACAAATCCCACCGCGGTTGGATAACGCAGATTGCTGGCGGCCACTGCGTTGTCAACCAAGATATCGACGTTGGGAGCGTCGGGCGACGCGTGAAAGGCGCGCAACTTAGCTCGAGTATCGGTGAGCTCGAATCGGGGCGCGGCCGCATCGGTTGTCAGCCCGATCAGGCTGATGGGGGATGCCCCGGTATTTTGATCCACCGCCGCTAAGACCAGATCAGCGCCTGCCGTCAATGCGACCGTGCCAGCGTCGAAGACAGCATCTTTACTGCCCGCTGCAGTCACGCGAATTTGGTAGCTACCCGCGGCCACTTGCAAAACACTCGAAACCGTCTTGAATGGGACATTCGCTAACGTGGGTGTAGTTGCACTGAGGGCGGCATTCGGTGCCGTGACGTAAATATCTACCGCTGGCGCGCTCGGTGCACCGTGCACGACTCTTACCTTTACCTGACCGGCGGCAGGCGCTGCGCCGTCATCATCGATTAGGAGCGGCTCGATGGCTGCGACTTTATTGGCAGCAATAATCGTATACGATCGTCCGGCGTTAAAGTCCGGCGTTGCATCGATGACGGTGGTGTTGGTTCCCGCTACATTGACTTTTACGGTACCTCTGCCGGAATTTATGCTGCTAAATGCGGTGGCGGTTTTGTAGGGTGCATTCGCGGCGATTGCGGTGCTGTTGACGATCACGTCAACGGCAGGCGCGTCCGGTGACGCGTGCAGCACGCGCACCTTGGCCTGGTTTGACGACCCGTTATCGCTATCGCTATTGCTGCACCCGGCAGCAATAATCAGTGCCGTCGCTGCGGTAAATCCCACCAATCCTTTAGACCAACTACGCCAAATGTTCTTTTTCATTGCCAGCTCCTTGGGTTATTTTTAAAATCTCTCATACACGGATGGCTCAGGAACCTGAAGCCGTGTGCGCGCCTGCCAAAGCACTGCTGTTTTATGAAAGCAGCTTGCCGGAAATGCTTTAGTCAGGAAGACAAAATTCTGAACCGACGTTAAGATGCGAAAGATACCAGTTAGTTCATTTTATTTACGTTAAGGTATTTTTCGGTCAGGCTGTTGATTTAGCGCTTGTTTTTGTGATGCGAGCGCCACCAGATTCAGGCAATTGCGATCGTAATCCCGCGTTCTCGTCACCGGTAAGCACAAAGCATCTGAGTGGCAGATAATGCTTAAGGCGCGCTTTCCGAATCTGCTGCGGGGGCCACGCGCGATCCCCGCTGACTATCCGCTACGTAAACTTTACACAGGCCAAACATGAAATCGCGCATGCTCACGCTTCGGCAAATGCTAACAGTGCCTTACGTGGTGCTAGTGCTCGTCGCATCTCTTGCCATTGGTGCCTTGTCGTACCGGACCGGATCTGATGCCGTAAACACAATGTCTGATTACCTGCTTAAGGAAACGGTGGCACGTATTTCTCAAGCGGTGGAGCGCCATGTCGCGGGTTCAGGTGCGGTACTGGAAACAGCTTTTCCGAACGGCGTCTACGCACCGAATTCAATTGAGAGCGACATGGAAAGCCTGCGTACGCGGTTCTGGTTGGCCACCTCTGTTCATCGCGATCCCAACAACTACGCCTACTACGGTGACAGCAAAGGCCACTTCTTCGGGCTGTGGCGGTTTTCCGAAACCGAGGCTGAGCTGCGGATGCGCACTGATGCAAGCTTGCCGCGCAAAATTTATCACTTCACCGGAATACGCGGCGCGCTTGAAAAACCTAGCCCGGAAGGCCAGATGTACGATCCTCGCGAGCGGCCTTGGTATAAAGCCGGGCAAAGCAATTCCGTGCAAACATGGACGTCAATTTACATCGATTTTAAAACCCTCGAGCTGGTGGGCACGCGAGCACGACGTGTCAACAATGCGGCGGGAGAATTTGCCGGCGTGGTTGCCACCGATCTCTCGCTTAAACATTTAAGTACGTTTTTGCGCCAACTCAAACTCAGTCCCAATGCCTTTGCGTTTATCGTTGAGCCGGATGGAAACTTGATTGCAGCCTCACGAGGCCCGCATCTCAAAACGGGCACCGACCGAAATAATCAGCGGATAAATGCCGGCACCATTGGCGACCCGTTGATTGCGGCAACCTATAACGAAGTCCGCACACTGATTGGCAAGGATGATGCAGCGTCGGACGCGCGTACCCGCGTGTTCGACGGACCGGATGGCGAGCAAATTCAAGTCGGCTTTGCCCGAGTGCGTGATGATGCGGGCCTTGACTGGACGATCGCCGTAGGTGTACCGCGAAGTGATTTTTTGTCTGGTATCACGGTAAATGTTAAACGCACAGCCTGGTTGGCAGGTTTGGTTTCGCTGCTCATTGTGTTAACCGGCTTCTGGGTTTTGGCGGTCGTGACGAGCGATTTGCGGAAGCTCACAAAACTGGCGCGAAATGTTGGTGATGGCGTGTTAAATACTCCAATGACGGTGGAACGTGATGACGAGATTGGCGAGCTCGCGAAAAGTTTTTCCGACATGCAGCAACGATTATTGACTGATCGCATGACCGGTCTCGCTAACCGCGAAGCGCTGATGCGACGTATGGAAGAAAAAATTATCATGCGCCGACGATCACAAGATTCGCGCATGTTTGCGTTGCTGTTCATTGATTTGGACGAGTTCAAGCAAATTAATGATACGCACGGACATGATATGGGCGACCACGTGCTACGCGTGATGGGGCAGCGCATGCGCGAGTCCCTGCGCGAGTCTGACCTGGCAACGCGTTATGCAGGCGATGAGTTCATCGTCATGCTTGATCAGGTGGACAGCCGCCAATCCGCAGAACGCGTGCGCGAATTGCTCGCCGAAAAATTGCGCGCCCCCATCGCCGCGCCGGGTGACGCTGATGCCGCAGGCATATTGGTGAGCGCATCTATCGGCATTGCTTGCTACCCGAGCGATGGGCAGGACGTGGATTCGCTCATCAAATGCGCAGATGCCGACATGTATCGCCACAAGAAAGCCCAGTCGTCACCGTCAGCGTGATCCGCAATATTCTGAAAAAATGCCCAGCTCGCAGTGGCGAGAAACATTCTTAAATCCTGCCGCTTCCAGCGTTGCCAGAACACTCGCAGGCGGCGCGCAGGCCTCAATACTGTCCCAGTAATAACGCCAGATCAGCGGCGTGTTTTTGCCACGCGCGACCAGCCGTGCGAGCAACGGCACCACCGCGCGCATGTACGTCTTCAACATTAATTGCGCTGCGCGCGATTGCGGTTTGGTAATTTCCAGAATACAAAACTTGCCGCCCGGTTTTAACACGCGATGAAATTCCTTGAACGCCGTTTCGAGGTCGCTAATATGGCGCAACGCATAACCCATGCTAACGAAATCCATACTTTTATCTGGCAACGGAATCGCCTCGGCACAGCCCACGATAAGCGTAAGTCCGGCTGGTAAATTTGCTGCGCCCATCATGCCGGGGCTGGGATCAATCCCAGTAACGCACGACGCATCGCCTACCAAAAGCGCCGCTTCCCGGGCCACTAGCCCCGTGCCCACGCCCACATCGGCCACTCGCATTCCGTTCGTCAATCCCGCGCGAATCAGCGCCTGACGGCGATACCACGGCCCGCTGCCGAAGGCCAACATCTTTTCGATACGATCATAGTCAGCCGCCGTCGAATCAAAGATATCGCGCAGGAATTGCTGGCGTGCGGCTTCGTGCGGATAGTAGTCGGTCAATGGCGCATGCGGCGCGTGCACAACATCCGGCGCGGCGTTCGTAACAGGAGGCAAAATGGACATTGATAGACCGCAATTTAAAGACTCAGACTTCGGATTGTAACAACGCCCAGAAAGAACGCAGCTAAATCGACGCTGTTACCCCTGCACACAAACAGGGGTGTCGCAAAGCACACACAAATTACAGATGTCGACAACTTAATTGACACGTTCGGCGCACATTCGCAATACATTCAGCCGAGGATCATAGCCAGACGGGATTCATGAAGATTGATCTAAATCACGTAAGCCAAATAGCCGATTACAATTGTGAGAAATTTCACACTTTGCATTCAAAGCGCGTGTTAGCCTCATATTTATAAACACTATTCTTTAAATAAAAACGAAAGTGTTAATAGTTATTTTCTAGACAACCGAGCAGTATTGGCCAACAGAGAAAATAAGTCACTCAAAAAAACGTACGCCTAATTGTTGAAAATTCACTCACCTAGGAAAACTAATGAAAAAACTTTTCATCGCTACAGCGGTATCTCTTGCATCCTTGTCTGCGATCGCGCCCGCGCACGCCGCAACTGTTGCCGGTTCGTTTAACGTTACCGTTAACCTGACCGCTGTATGCACGATGGGTACAATCGGCGATTTGGCATTCGGTACCTACACCGCGTTTCAAGCCGCGGCCGCGACTGCCACTACAACCGCGACACTGACTTGCTCACGTGGCCTTACCGGCGTGACTGCTGTGTTTGACACCACCGCGCCAGGGGCTACAGCCGGTGCGGCAGCTACCAACCCGATCGGTGCGGGTGTGCTAAAAGGTCTGCAGTATTTGATGACCACCACATCGGCCACAACCGCAGGCACCGCAGCAACGGCGGCCAGCATCGGTACTGCGGATAGCCTTGTCTACACCATCAACGGCAGCATGCCAGCCGCACAGGCAGGTACTGCGCCCACTGGTGCAGGCACCCAAGTACGCACGCTAACAGTCACGTATTAAACAAGATGCTCGATTCAGCTTCGCTGAATCAAAAATCTTAATCATGACTGAAAGTCTGAAGGCATTCGCAAGCCGCGAGAGCAGAGTACTGCTTTGCACGTTGGCATTGTGTGTGGGCGGATTGATTTCGTCGGTGCCGACACGTCCCGTTTATGCAGCACCAGTGAGCGGTCAATTCAATGTGACGGTCAATCTGATCTCATCAGCGAATCCACCACCCGTCAACGCCGCGTTTTGTCGCGCATCCGAGCCATCCGCATTTGGTGCACTGGTCACGGTCGTCTGTTCCACCGGCGAAGTGGTTGACATATCAGCAAGCGCAAATAGAGTGTCGCGAGCACCAACCCACGGTGGTGCGTATCGCTATATTTTGCGTCGCCCGGGCGAGCTGCCTCTGCCAGTCGATAGCTTCAGCGAACTGGGCACCATTGCAACATGGCGGGTTATACAACAGGCAGATAGAAACTACCTTGAACTCATGGTGGGCTGGTAGCCCTTTTATTTCCTTTGACTGCAAAGCAATTATCATGCGCTTCAACATAAAAAGAATCATCACGAAATCAGCCGTGAGTGTGCTCTTCGCGAGTCTTAGCGCAAGCGTGTGGTCGGGTGTATTTACCGTCACGCCGGTCCGCATTTATATGACGCCGCAAGATCGAGCGATTGCCGTTACGGTGACCAATGACGGCGATGAAACGCTGGTCATGCAAGCTGATATTTACGAGTGGAAGCAAAAGGCGAATGGTGAAGACGATCTGACGCTTTCAGAAGATTTATTTCTCTCGCCGCCAATTTTGAAAGTCGCACCGAAATCGCGTCAAGTGGTGCGTCTCGCGAGAGTGAAAAAAACGCAGCAAGGGCCACGCGAAATTACTTATCGCCTGATCGTGCGCGAAATTCCCGAAGCAAAACCTGCCAATAAAGATATTCAGGTTCAGATCGCACTCGCGTTTTCGATGCCGGTATTTATCACCCCGCCTGGTGCCAAGAGTGCGCTCAATTGCAGTGCGACCCGACTCACCGTCGATAAAGTACAAGCCACGTGCGAAAACACGGGTAATGCGCATTCACATCCCACTTCACTATTGCTGACCAATAATGCAGGCGACAAAATCGCAAGTCAGGACGTCGGCGCGTATATCTTGCCGGATATAAAGCGGAATTTCGAACTGCAGCGCAAAGATGGCAGCATCCCTGCGGGCAAAGCGAAGCTGGCCGTTTCTTTGGTTGATGGAACGACGCAAACATTCGACGTTGTGATCGGCCCCTAAGCGCATCCATGGCAGCTAGGCCCACTTTCCGCGCCCTTGCATTTGGGCAGCTACTTATCGCGTGCTGTTGGCTCAACAGTGCTGCCGCACAAACATCTGGCGCGGCGGCGACTGAACGCCTGCGCCCACTTGAGGTGATCGTTAATGGCAGCAAAAGCGGCACATGGCTGCTGCTTGAGCGAGGTGGTGCGTTATATGCGCCACGCGATGCGTTCGACGAATGGCGCGTGCAAATGGGTGCTGATATTTCTGCGCTTTCCTACAAAGGCCAGGACTACTTTCCGCTATCGGCCGTGCTTGGCTATCAGGCAAAACTTAATGCCGCCGATCAGTCTCTTGAACTGCTGTTCTCACCAACCGCATTCTCGGCCACACGATTGCAACAGGAAATCATTAAAAAACCCGTATTAAGTCGGGTATTGCCAAGTGCTTTTTTTAATTACGATCTCAACTACGCGCGCTCTGATTTACGGGGCGCACCGAGCGTGCAAGATTTGGGTTTGCTCGGTGAATTTGGTGTCTCCAACGGCTGGGGCGTGCTGACAAATAGTTTTTCGTCGCGCAATTTATCGCGCGATACAACGCTACAAGTCCCGAGCCGCACCATTCGTCTTGAAACCACTTTTACGCGCGACTTTCCTGATCGGAACACGACGCTGCGACTGGGCGATAGCGTCACACGGGTTGGTCTCTTGGGACGAAACGTTTATTTTGGCGGGATTCAATTTGGCAGCAATTTTGCTTTATCGCCCGGCTTCGTTACTCAGCCCATTCCTGTGCTCACGGGCCTTTCTGCAGCACCCTCTACGGTCGAGCTTTATGTCAATGATGTATTGCGTCAAGTCTCGAAAGTCCCCACCGGCCCGTTTGCGATTGACAATCTGCCGACCCTCACCGGCAATGGCGATGCACGACTGGTGGTGCGCGATCAGCTTGGGCGCGAAACAATTATCACGCAATCGTTTTTCACCAACGGTCGTTTATTGGCGGTCGGCCTGCACGATTGGAATATTGATGCAGGCAGCGTAAGACAGGATCTCGGCACGTCCAGCGGACAATACGGGCCGATATTTGCCAGCGGCACTTTTCGCCATGGCTACAACGCCGCATTAACGCTGGAAGGCCGCACCGAAATCACATCCGCACTGAAGACGTTGCAAGTGGGCGCAGTGGCTGGCCTGCCACTACAACTGCTCGGCAGCGCAGCCGTAACGGCGAGCCATGAAAACCGTGCAGGCAACGGTGCAGAATGGTTGCTCGGTCTGGAGCACCGCACGCTTTATAGCAGCACCTATCTGCAAGCGCAGGGCGCGACTGAACGCTTTCGCCAATTGGGACAGCTCGATAATTTTAAACCGACCAAACAGCAGCTCGCTGCGAACTGGACCTATAGCGTGAATCGCTGGGGCAGCATCGGCGTGGGCTATGCGGCGATTGCGCGATACGACAATCCGCGGGTCGCCACGTATTCCGTAAATTACTCCGCGCGGCTCGGCAAGCAAAGCATGCTCAGTTTGACCGCGAACCGCGTACAAGGCGATGTGAGCGCGACGTCCGTTGGTTTGAATCTGATTTTTCTGCTCGACAAAAATCGCGTCGCCAGCGTGGTGGCCAATACCCGATCTGGTACCCAAGATTTATACGCCGTCATTTCGCAAAACCCGACGTTCGATGATCATCTGGGATGGCGTTTATTGGCGGGGCGGCAACAAAATCGCGAACGCGAAGAGGCCGGTGCGTATTACCAAGGTCAGCGCGGTGCCGTCACCGCCGATGTCAGCCACACGCCCAATCAAAACGCATTGCGTTTCGGTATGAGCGGTGGACTGGTTATAGCGGATGGGCATTTCTTTGCCACGCAACGCCTGCTCGACAGCTTTGCGGTGGCTGAAGTGTCAGGCTACGGCAATGTTGGTGTTGGTCTCGGCAGCAATAGCGTGAACCACACTAATGCTGACGGCATCGCGATGATTCCGCGCTTGAGCCCGTATCAAAATAATCAGATACGACTAAACGCAGGCGAGCTGCCGATCAATGCCGAAATTGACTCCATTGAACAATCCGTCGTGCCCGCATGGCGTAGTGCAGTAAAGGTGAAATTTCCGGTGCGCACTGGCCGTGGCGCATTGCTAAAAATCGTCCTCGATGACGGCGATATCGCCCCTGCCGGCGCCGTGGTTAGTAGCGAAGGTATGGCAGGAAAGAACAATGAAGAATTTTATGTTGCCCGTCGCGGCGAGGCCTTTATCACCGGCCTGCAAACCAAAAATCGCCTCATGCTCGAATGGAACGGCCAACGCTGTCAGCTGGATGTAACGTTGCCCGCTGAAGTGCCTGATGAGTTCCCGCGTGTTGGCCCACTGCTCTGCAAAGGCATCAAAAGATGAAACTAAAATTCGTACAAATATTTGCCGCATTTGCGCTAATGCTGGTCGCAAATTTTGCGCATGCCGCGATCACTTGCACCATCACATCACTTGGTATTTCTGCGGGTTATCCGTTCAACAGTGCCACGCAAGTTATTACCCAAGGCAGCTACAGCATTAGCTGCGCTCGCGGTTTGATTACCGACCCCACCACCACCACTTACACGGTAAAAGTTGGTAACGGTTTGCAGCCAAGCGGCGTCAATAATCAAGCCATATTCGGTGCTAATCTGCTTCGATACGATCTTTTCGTCAATGCAACATGCGCCACGCAATGGAAAGGCGGCACCACTGTGCCAACCAGCGCAGGCACGATAACGATGGTCGGCCTCTTGCCCACCACGGTTACGCAAAACTTCTGGGGCTGCATTGCCGCTTCGTTAATACCGCCAGCAGGCACCTACACCGATAGCGTAATAATGACGCCCAACTATAGCGCTGGCGTGCTCGGCGGTACCGGTACATTTCCCGTCACCATCGTCACGCCAACAACCTGCGCCCTCACGGGTTCGCCCGGCAATATCAATTTAAGTTACACCGCCTTCCAGGCCGCAGCTGCTTCAGGCACCACCACTTTCGGCATTACCTGCGGTGCCACGGTGACGTATTCCATGGCCGTCAGCCCTGCGAGCAACGCGCTGGTCGGCGTCAACTATGCACTGTCATTACCCGCAAGCGCCACCGGAACGGGCGCTCAACAAACCCACACCATCACCGGCATCGCACCCGCCAACCAGGCCGGCACCTGTCCTACCGGCACGTGTAGCGCAACACAAGTGACGACGTTGACAATCACTTTTTAGCTTTTGCGCGTGCTCTGACGCCTGCATTGCTTGCACCGCTATAGTCTTCACAGCGCACCGAGTACTTTTCTGCGCTTGATTGTTTCGACGACGCTCAGTCAACGCAAGCATGGATTGACGCAACATAAAGAAACACTGTGTGACAAGCCGATACGCTTCGTGATTCCTTCATTTTGCTGTTTCTTATCGGCAAATTCTAAGGCACAATACTTTCACAAAAAACGTCCGCGCATGAATCGGTACGTTGCGCGATGATTTCTAAATTGATCCGCACACTAGCAAAGCTGGGGCGGGGCTCACTATCAAAAAACAAAAGAAAGGGTTGTATGCGAAACCATCTAAGCGCATCTGCAGTTGTGTTATCTCCTTTGAGCGCAGCGGTCACCGCGGCAGTTTTTGCCAGCCAGTTAGCTGCGCAGACTCCGGCCGCAGCACCTTCCCCGCAGAAGATAGAAAAAATTGAAGTCACCGGTTCCAACATCAAACGTGTTGATGCCGAAACTGCTTCAAGCATTCAGATTATTACCAAAGCAGAAATCGAACGAAGTGGTGTCAATACCGTAGCCGAACTATTGCGCACCGTTCCGTCGATTGCCGGCGGATCGCTACAGGATTTTGATGGTGGTTCCGGTTTCTCGCGCGCGACACAATCAGCGTCGTTGCGCGGTTTGGGTTCAGTGTCGACACTGATTTTGTTGAATGGCCGTCGCGTCTCGCCTGCGCCCAATGCAGACCCCAATACGGGGCAAGGACAATCATTTAACCTGAATACGATCCCGCTTTCTGCGGTTGATCGCATCGAGATTTTGAAAGATGGTGCTTCGGCCATTTACGGCTCGGACGCAATCGCGGGTGTCATTAATTTCATCTTGAAAAAAGATTACCAGGGCAAGGAAATTTCGGTCACAGGCGGCAGCTCTCTCGACAACACATTTCGCAATTACTCGGCGAGCGGCCTGATTGGGTTTGGCGATTTGGCAAAAGACCGTTACAACGTGTTGATCGGTCTCGATTACTTTAAACGTGATCCAGTTGGCTACAACGAACCCAACGGCGTTTTTGGTGATGAGTATCGTCGACTCGCCAATCGCAATGCGCTGACGAATACGTTCACAAATA